>CAZONM010000042.1:0-22576 GCA_964580865.1 uncultured Myxococcales bacterium
GGCCGGCCACGACGCGCCCGAGCTTGTCGGTGACGTCGACGGTGACGGCCACTGGGGCGCGCTCGGCCGGGTCGGCGACGCTCGCGGTGTGCGATGCCGTCACCGCCCCCTCGACGTCGAAGCGCGCGCGCGCCGCGGCGAACGCCTTGCGAAACTGCGGCCCCGCGTCGGCCGGCAGCACCGCCGAGGGCGACAGCACCAACATGCGAAGGAACGCGGGCTCGGCCAGCGCATCGTCGCCGTTGAGCACATGCGCGAACGCCAACAGGCGCAGCGCCTCCACGCGTTCGCCCACGGGCGCGCCGGCGTTGTCGGCGGCGGCCTGGCAGGGCTTGGGCATGTTCTTGCTGTCGAACTCGCGGTCGAGTTGTCGGCAGCGCTCGAGTGCGGCGTCGGCGGTGGCGACCTGCAACGCGGCAAGGCACATCGCGGCGATCATGGGCACACCCCCACGCCGCCGCCGAGCGCGCGGCAGCCCCCGCCGCCGCACTCCGTGCCCACGCACGTCGCCACGCCCGTGGGTGAAAGCGCCACGGTGACGCCGTCGCACTGCAGGTAGCCCACGCGATGGGCGGCGAACCACGCGCCCGTGCAGTCGTTGCTCACGAGCTCGCCGTCGCGCATGAAGTACCCGGTGGCCGACAGCGTCGGGTCGGCGACCGCAACGGTGACGCCGCAGTCACTGCTCGGCGCCGCGGTCACCGAGGCCGCTTGCACCGTCGCTGTCGACGTCACCGACGAGCACGAGGTGCCATCGCACGTGCCCACGTCGCAGTCGCCGTCGGTGGTGCAACCGCTGCCGGTGTCGCGCGCACGCGCGGTCAGCGGCTCGGCGGGCTCGAGGCGCTGGCACGACGGGGCGGGCTGACAGGTGCCGTCGGCGGCGCACGCGTCGGTGGTGCCGCAGGCCGCGTCGTCATCGCAGGTGGTCTGTCCCGCGGCGTCGGGCGGATCGCCCGGGGCGCAGGTGCCCTCCACACACAGGAGCACGGCGCCGAGCGTGGTGCAGTCCTGATCGTGTTGGCACGGACAGCCCTCGGAGCCCTGCCGCTGACCGGCGCACTCCTCGCGGCAGCCGGCACACCGCGACAGCGCCACGGCCAGCATGACGACGAGGAGCGCGACGATGGGCGAGCGGCGGTGCACGAGCTGCCTCGGGGCCTGCCCCTCGATACCGCAGAGGCACCCCGCGCGTCGAGCCTGCCACGCGGTGCGCGCGAGCGGCGCCCGGCACCCGTGGGGCGCTGTTGGCTCCAAGGTGCGTCGGGCCGCCGTGCTGCCGAGAACGCGCGCATGCGTCACCGGGCGCGGCACTGCCCCGGGCGCGCCCACGTGGGGCCGTGTACGGCAAGGTCGGCATCCCGACGGCAGCCCGTCGGCACGGCGAAGGGGTGCACCTATCCGGGTCGAAGTTTCGAGGGGTTGGAGCGCTGCGCTAAGGTGGGTGGGTTCGGGGAGCGATCTCGAGATCGCGGGTTGTGGACGCGCGTCTTGGCCCCCGGGCGCGCGGTCACTCACCTTCGGCGACGCAGCGATCCCCGTGCGTGGCGGCGGCTGGCTGAGACGGGTGACGTGAGCGAGCGATACGGCGACTACGAGCTGCTCCGGCTGATCGCCACTGGCGGTATGGCCGAGATCTACCTCGCGCGCCACGGCGGCATGGCTGGGCTCTCGCGCATGGTGGTGGTCAAGCGCATGCTGCCGCAGCTCGCCGTGCGGCCCGACTTCGTGCGCATGTTCCTCGACGAGGCGCGCCTCGCCGCCAAGCTCAACCATCCGAACATCGTGCAGGTGTTCAACCTCGGCGAGGTCGACCAGAGCTACTACATCGCCATGGAATTCGTCGACGGCCCGCACCTGGGCGCGCTGTTCGCGCACTCGCTGCGGCAGCGGGTGCCGTTGCCCATCGAGCTCTGCGTGCAGGTGGTGGCGCGCGCGGCCGACGGCCTGCACTACGCGCACGAGGCGGACGACCCGGACACGGGCAGCTCGCTCGGCATCGTCCACCGCGACATCTCGCCGCAGAACCTCCTCGTGTCCCGCCACGGCGACGTCAAGGTCACCGACTTCGGCGTCGCGAAGGCGTCGAACCAGCAAACCAAGACGCGCACTGGCATCATCAAGGGCAAGGTCGCGTACATGTCGCCCGAGCAGTGCTTGGGCGAGGTGGTCGATCGCCGCACCGACGTGTTCGCGCTCGGCATCGTGCTTTATGAGCTGCTCACCCGGCGTCGGCTGTTCCGCGAGAAGTCCGATCTGCTCATCATGCAGCGCATCACCACCGAGACGGTGGCGCCGCCGTCGACCGTCAACAAGGACGTCGACGCCGAGCTCGATGCGATCTGCGGTAGGGCCTTGACGCGAAAGCGCGACGAGCGCTTCGCCGACGCCTCCGAGATGTCGGAGGCCCTCGACTCGTGGCTTGCGACCCACTTTCGTGGCGACCCGCGCTTGCACCTGCAGCGCTGGTTCGAGCAGCACGCGCAGGAGCTGGTGGTCAGCACCACCGACGAGCTGTCGGGCCCCGATAGCGCGCAGCCGCGCCCGCGCGCGCAGCCCGCGACCAACCCCGGCGAGGCGACGTCGGCGACGCCGTCGTTGAACTCCGCCGAGACGGTAATGTCGCGCCCCGAGCAGCGGCAGGCCGAGCCCGTCGGCGCCCACACGGAGACCACGCAGCTGCGCGCCGATCCCCGCACGGTGTCGGCCGCCGACGCCGACGCCGACGCAGACGGCGCGGCCCCTCCGCTGGCGACCGCCGAGGGGACGCCTGCCGACGAGCGCACCGGTGACATCGAGCCCGCGACCATCAGCCTCGCGCGCGACGAGCTGCATCAAGCGCTGCTCCACGCGCCGCCGCAAGCCGCCACCGAGACCCGCGAGGAGCCCGACCTCGAGCCCGTCGCGTTGCCGCGCACGGGGCGCTGGCCGTTGGCGGCGGCTGTCGGGGCGTTGCTGATCGTCGCCGGGGTGGCCACGGCGCTGGCCGTGGGCGGTGACGGCGCCACGACACGCGTCGACGAAGACGCTGGGCCCGGTCGAGTCGCCGGGGCGCTCGCGCGCGTGCGGGTCGAGAGCGAGCCATCCGGCGTCGCCATCCTCATCGACGACGATCACGTGGTCGGCAGGTCGCCGGCGGCGTTCGACCACGCGGCGGGGACCGTCAAGGTGACGGCGCAATTCTCCGACCAGCCGCCGGTGACGTCGGAGGTGAGCCTGGCGGCGGGCGAGCAGCGCACGCTGCGGCTGCTGGCGAAGGTGCCGCTCGAGGTCATCACCTCCCCCCCACGCTCCAAGGTGCGGGTGGCCGGCGTCCTCAAGGGCGAGACGCCGTTTCGCCAGGAAGCTCTGATCACGCCGGAGGAGGACGTCGACGTCAGGCTCGAGCTCGAGGGCTACGAGCCGATCGTCCGCTCGGTGCGAGCCGTACCGGGGCAGGCGCTGACCATCTCGGAAACGCTCACGCCGTTGGCCAAGCGCCGCCCGGTCGACGCGGTGCGCCCGCGAGTGGCGGAGCCCGGCTTCCTCAATATGCGCTCGACCCCTTGGGTGAACGTGCGCGTCGCCGGCGGCGGCAGCCTGGGCGCGACCATCTTCAACAACCAGAAGGTCCCCTCTGGTCGTCAGACGCTCTACCTCTCGAACCCCGAGCTCGGCATCTCCGACTCGCTGACCGTCACGATCCCCGAGGGGAAGGCGCTCAGCGTCATCGTGGAGTGGGAGAAGCGGCAGAACGGCGCGTGGCGCATCAAGAGCAAGACCATCCGCTGACGGTTCCTGCTAGATTGCACGACGATGGTTGCCGACGCCTCCACCGCGACCGCGGACAAGAACAAGACCCTCGCCGACGAGGCGCGGCCGGTCTTCGAGCGCCTGCGCAAGTCGCTCAAGAACATCCAGCTCTATCGGCACAACACCGAGCGCTACCCGGAGTACATCGAGCCGTTCGCGAAAGCGCTGCAGGAGCTATTGGGCCGGCACAACCTCATTTCGTTGAAGCTCGATCCGGTGGCCTACAAGCTCGGACAGCACGTCATCTTCGAGGACGACGGTCGCGAGGCCAACCTCATCTACCCGCTGTGGCAGGCCGGCATTCGGCTGCTGATCTTTAAGAACGGGATTACCGCCGACGAGATCCTCAAGTTCTTCCTGCTGTGCTTCGGCGCCAACGAGGCCGAGCGCAAGAACCGCGGCGAGGACATTATCACGCAGCTGTGGAAGGCCGAGCTCGAGTGTATCGAGTACGTCGTCGTCGAAGGTTTCAAGGTCTTGCCCGACGAGGACATCGAGGAGGTCGAGGTCGAGATCGAGAAGGTCGTCGCGTACCTCTATCGCCAGCTGCAGTCGAACTCCGACGACTACCTGCGCTTCGCGCGCGTCAACTCCGAAGACCTCGACATGCAGCTCGAGAACGTCGACCAGATGCGTGGCAATGTCATCCAGGGCGTGACCGCCACGCCAGGCGACAAGGCGCGCATTCAGCAGATGATCGGGCGTGAGGATTCGCGCCACCTGTCGAAGATGGTGGTGGTGCTGTTCCAACTCCTCGAGCTCGACACCACGGAAGACAACTTCGAGGACGTGGCCGAGGCGTTCGTACAGCTGCTCGACGCGCTCTTGTTGTCCGAGAACTTCACTGCCATCCAGCAGATTCGCGAGCGCTTCAGCCACTCGGCGCAGAAGACGGCCCTCAAACAGAGCACGCGCGACCTCGTGCAGCGGTGCGAGCTGCGCTTCGTGGGCCGCATGGGCGAGAGCCAGCGCGTGCAGGCCATCGGCAACATCCTGAATTCCGGCATCGCCAAAGACGCGGACGGCGTGCGCAACTACCTGTACGCGCTCGGCGTCGACGCCATCCCGTCGCTGATCGACATGCTCGAGACGCTGCAGCTGTTGCCCAACCGGCGCCTGGTGTGCGACGTGCTTGCGGCCGTCGGCGGCGCCTACGTCGACACGTTCGCCCAGCGGCTGACGCACCCGTCGTCGAACCTCGTCAAGGACATGATCTACGTCATCGACAAGGTGAACCCGCCCACCAAGTTCGAGATCTTCGCCACCGTGCTCGAGCACCCCAACGCCATCCTGCGGCTCGAGACGCTGGCGGTCATCGGCAAGAGCGGCGGCGACGAGTGCTTCGACTACATCGCGCGCGTCATCAAGCAGCACCCCGACCCGCAGATGCGCTCGCAGGCGGCGCGTATGCTGCCGAACTTCCCCGCCGACAAGGGAGCGGGGCTGCTGCTCGGCATCATCGAGGCGGAGGCGTTCGAGAAGGCGTCGGACCCCGAGAAGAAGGCGTTGTTCGCGTCGGTGGTGATGATGCACGCGCCGCAGACCGACCAGTTCCTGCGCGACATCTTCGAGCAGAAGAGCGGCATGTTCGCCAAGAAGCGGGTCGACGACATGAAGCTGCTCGCCATCGGCGGGCTCGAGGCGGCGCCGTCCATCCCGGGCTTGCAGATGCTCGCGCAGGTGGCGCAGGATCTGAAACGGCACTCCAAGGACGTCTGCGAGGCCGCGCGCGCGGCGGCCATCAACGTCAAGGCCAAGCTGCTGGGCAGCTGAACGGAACGCGGCGATGACGTCGGACAAGAAGGGCGCTGCCATCGGACAAGTCGACCTGAAGAAGGCCGCGGTCCCGGGTGCGCAACGCGGTCGCGACACCAAGCTCCAACAGCTCGGTCGCCAGACCATCTCCACGCTGTACATGCTCGTGCGCAACGTGAAGATGTACGACCCCGACAACGACATCTTCGTGCAGCCGTTCGAGAACCTGCGCACGGCCATCAACACCATCGTTGCCGTCGATGGGCTCTATCAGCTCCAGGCCTGCGGCACCGCCGTCTACGTCAACAACAAGCAGATCCAGCTCGACTTCGCCTCGCTCGACAACGTGCGCTTCCTCACCGAGGAGTTCAAGGCGCGCGACGTCGGTGGCTTCAGTGTCAGCCGGCCGGTGCAGCTGCAGGAGATGAAGGACTTCATCTGGATCTTCTCGCCGCGAAACGAGGCGACCACCGAGGAAGACGGCGTCGCTGGCAAGAAGCTGCTCAACATCAAGGTGGGCAAGTTCGCGCGCATCCGCGATCAGCTCGACAAGATGGAGGACAACGCCATCGAGGCCGAGCGCAAGGTCGACCGCAAGAAGTACGCGCTCACGGTGTACGCCCGCACCATCTATTACATGCGGCGCTTCATCGAGCGCCTGCAGAGCGGCGGCCAGCTGCCGTCGATGGCGCCGGCCCAGCGCCTGGTGCAGGACTTCGTCGACATCGCCGCCGAGCAGCGCTCGCACTTCCTCGGCATGACCACCACGCGCAGCGTGGACGAGTACCTGCTGTTTCACTCGGTCAACACGATGCAGATCTCGATCGTGTTCGGCCAAGAGCTCGGCTTGTCGCGCGCCCAGATGCACGAGCTCGGCATGGCGGCGCTGTTCCACGATATCGGCATGGCCGAGATCGACCCGGGCATCCTCAACAAGCGGCGTCAGCTGACCAAGGACGAGCGGCGTCGCATCGATCTGTTCCCGCTCCACACCGTGAAGACGTTGCTCAAGGGCCGCAGCCTCGACATGGGCATGACCAAGCGCATCATCGCGTCGTACGAGGCCAAGGTCGACTACAGCGTGCCGATGAAAGACAAGGCCGGCAACGTGAAGCTCATGCTCCCGAAAGTGGAGCTCGGCGTGTACGGCAGCATCATCAACATCGCCGCCACCTACGACGCGCTCACGTCGGCGCGCCCGTTCCGCGAGTCGTATGGCCCCGAGGTCGCGCTCACGTTGATGATGAGCGACATGCAGTACAAGTTCGACCCGTTCCTGTTGCGTGTCTTCATGAAGGTGATGGCCATCCAGCCGGTGAAGGTGCTGCCGCCCGGCCAGCAGGTCATCTCGTTCGGCTGACCGCAGCCGCGATGGCGCGCGCCACGCGCTGCCCGTCGAGCGCGGCGCTGACGATGCCGCCGGCGTAGCCCGCGCCCTCGCCGGCCGGGTACAGCCCGCGCACGTCGGGGTGCTCGAGGGAGCGCGGGTCGCGCGGCACGCGCACCGGCGCGCTGGTGCGCGTCTCCACGCCGAGCAAGAGCGCATCGGCGCCCGCATAGCCCGGCATGCGCGCCTCGATGGCGACGAGCGCGCGCCGCAGCCGGTCGGCGATGGGTACCCCCGACGCGTCGAGCACGCCCGCGAGGTCGGCGCTGGCGGCGCCCGGCTGGTAGCTGGTGGCGGGCAGCGTGCTCGACGAGCGCCCCGCGACGAAGTCGTGCGCGCGCGCCGCCGGGGCGCGCAGCGCGCCGCCGCCGGCCGACAGCGCGCGCTCCTCGATGGCGCGCTGCACCTCGAGGAGCGCGAACGGCCCCGTGTGTCCGGCGCGCGCGGCGTCGTCGAGCTCAACCGCCACCACCAGGCCGGAGTTGGCGAACGGCGAGTCACGCCGCTTGAGGCTCATGCCGTTCACCACGAGCCCCGTGGGCTCGGTGGCCGCGGGCACGATGAACCCGCCGGGGCACATGCAGAACGAGAACACGCCGCGGCCGTCGACCTGCTCGACGACGCGGTAGGCGGCGTTCGGCAGGCGCGGGTGATCGGCGTGGGCGCCGTATTGCAGCCGGTTGATGAACGCCTGCGGGTGCTCGATGCGCACGCCCACGGCGAGGCCCTTGGCCTCGAGGCGCACCCCGCGCGCGTGCAGCAGGCGGTACACGTCGCGCGCCGAGTGACCCGTGGCGAGCACCAGCGCGTCGCACGCCAGCTCGTCGCCATCGGCCAAGCGCGCGGCGCGCACGGCGCCGCCGTGCAGCGCCACGTCGACGACGCGGGCGCCGAAGCGGAACTGCGCGCCGCATGCTTCGAGGCGCGCGCGCATCGCGCTCACCACGTGGGGCAACAGGTTCGAGCCGATGTGGGGTCGCGCGTCGACCAGGATGTCGGGCGGCGCGCCGCACAGCGTGAGCACCTCGAGGACGTCGCGCACGTCGCCGCGCTTGGTGGCGCGCGTGTAGAGCTTGCCGTCGGAGTACGTGCCGGCGCCGCCCTCGCCGAAGCAGTAGTTGCTGTCGGGGTCGACGACGCCGTGCCGGTTGAGGCCCTTGAGGTCCACCCGGCGCGGCTGCACTTGCTTGCCGCGCTCGAGCACCACCGAGGCCACGCCGGTGCGCGCCAGCTCCCACGCGCAGAACATGCCGGCGGGCCCGTCGCCCACCACTACCACGCGCGCCGGCGCGCGCACCTCCGTCGGCCAGGGGCGCCCGAGGTGGTCGGGGGCGCGCGGCGGGTCGAGTGACACCACCAGGTGGAACCGCACCCGCCCGCGGCGCGCGTCGAGGCTGCGCCGCACCACGTGCAGGTGCTGCAGGTCCGCGGCGTGCATGCCGGTGGCGCGCGCTACCGCCGCGCGCAGCGACGGGACATCGTCGGCGTCGTCGAGGCCGAGCTCGAGCTCGAGGGTGCGCTCGGTCATGGCGCCTCCTCGACGGCTACGCGGCCGCCGCGCACACGCACCACCACGGCGTGGCCGATGGCCGGCAGCGCCGACGCGTGCGTGGTGGTGACGAAGGTCTGCGCGCCGGTCTCGTCGACGGCGGCGAACAGGCGCGCCGCACGCGCGCGGTCGAGCTCGCCCGCGACGTCGTCGAGTAACAGCAGCGGCGCCTCGCCGCGCACCTCGGTGACCAAGCGCAATTGCGCGAGCTTGAGCGCCAACACCAGGGCGCGCGCCTCGCCCTGTGAGGCCAAGAAGCGCGCGCGGCGCTCCGCGCTGAAGAGCGCCACGTCGTCGTGGTGGGGGCCGAAGGTGGTGGTGCGTCGCTTGAGGTCGTGGTCGCGCGCGCGCATCAGCGCCTCGAGCACCTGCGCCGTCAGCTCGTCGTACCCTCTCGCCGAGGGCTGATCGCCGAGCGCGTCATCGAGCGCCGCCTGGTAGCGCAGGGTGGCGTCGAGCTCACCGGCGCCGATGGCCCGCGCCTCGGCCGCGAACCGAGGAGCCAGGCGGTGCGCGGCGACGGCGCGCGCGCAGGCCAGGCCGGCGGCGGCCGCGGCGTAGGGCGCGTCGTAGCTCGTGAGCAGCTCCGCGTCGACGCGCGGGGCCTTGAGCACCTGGTTGCGTCGCTCGAGCGCGTCCTCGAAGCGCCGCGCCACCGCCGCGAAGCCGGGGTCGAGCGAGAAGGCCACGCGATCGAGCATGCGGCGCCGCAGCTCGGGCCCGCCGCGCACCACCGCGTTGTCGTCGGGTACGAAGGCGACCACGCCGATGGCCCGCCACAGCTCGCTGGCGTCGCGCACCGCCTTGCCGGCGATGGTGGCGCGCTTGCCGTGCGGCTCGACGACGATCTCCACCGGCATGGGGCCGTGCGCCTCGAAGCGCGCGCGGATGACGCCGCGCTCGCGCCCTTCGCCCACGAGCTCGCGCTGGCGCTCGAGCGGCTTGAGCGGGCGCAGCGAGGCCGCAAGGTGGATGGCCTCGAGGAGGTTGGTCTTGCCCTGGCCGTTGTCGCCCACGATGAGCGTGACGCGGCGGCTCGGCGACAGCTCCACCTCGACCAGGTTCCGAAGCCCGTCGCAGGAGAGGTGCTCGAGGTGCACGTCAGCGGGGCAGCGTCTTGAGCGCCGCGCGCGCCGCCGCGAGGGCGCTCTCGCCGGCGCTGGCGCCGAGCTTGAGGATCTCGTCGAGCTTCTTGCGCGCCAGCGCGAAGTCGGCGGCGGTGCCGCCGTCGGCGTGGGCCGCCGCGACGCGCAGCATGAAGTGCGCGCGCTCCACCGGGTCGGCGGCGGCCGCCGACAGCGCGCCCAGGTGCTCGAGGCGCTGTCGATCGCAGGCCATCACCTCGGTGGTGGGCGCCTGCGCCTCGCGCAGCAACAGCGAGAGGAAGTCGAGGCCCTGGGCCGTGTGGATCGACGGGCGCACGCCCTCGGGCAAGAGCTTGCGCAATTCGAAGATGGCCTGCTTGGTCTTCTTCTGGCCGTGCAGCAAGAGCGCGAGGCTGACGCGGGCCTCGGGTGACACCGGGGCGCCGCGCTCGTTGGCCGCGAGCTTGAACAGCTCGAGCGCGCCCGCCGCGTCTTGGTGGCGAAATAGGCGCATGAGCCCCAAGCGGTAGCGCACGTCGGCGGCGGTGGCGCCCGTGCCGTCGACCTCGAGGTACGCCTTGCGCGCGGCCTCGAGCGCGTCGGGGTCGCCGGCGGCCTCGGCGGCCTTGATCGCGTCCAGGGCTTCAGCGGGCGTCGACATCCCCTGCGTCTCTAGCGCAACCGCTCGCCGCAAGGTAGCTCTGGCGTCGTGAGCGGCCGTGCCCCCCTGGTGATCCTGCCGCGCGAGCTCGGCGCGGTGGCGCCCCCGCCCGAGCTGGTGGGCGTCAAGGCGCGCGGCATGGCGCAGCTGCTCGCGCTCAAGGTGCGCGTGCCGCGCTTCGGCATCCTCACCGCCGAGGCGTTCGACGCGCACGTGGCCCAAGACGAGATCCACGGCGTCATCACCGCGGCGGCGCGTGACGGCCTGCCCGACGAGGCCGCGCGGCTCGGTCACGGCGACGCCATCGTCAAGACCGTGCTGCGGCACCCGCTGCCGGTGGCCGTGCGCATCGGCCTGCAAGAGCTGCTCAGCGCCTTCGCCGAGGAGGACGTGCTGGTGGTGCGCGCCAGCGTCGTGGGCGACTCGCTCGAGTCGGCGGCGGTGGCCGGCGCGCTCGACGCGGCGCTCGGCGTCAAAGGCAAGGACCAGCTCGAGGAGGCGGTGCGGCGCATCATGGCGCTCGCCTTCCACCCGCGAACGCTCGGCCTGCGCGACGCCGCCGGGCTGGCGCCGCTCGGCATGCGCGTGGCGGTGGTGGTGCAGCGCATGGTGCAGTCGGAGTCGAGCGGGACCTGCGTGTCGCTCGACGTGAAGAAGGCCGACGACGCCGCCACCATGGGCGGCGCGCGCGTGCCGCGCGCGGTGGTGCGCGGCTGCTGGGGGCTGGCGGGCGGCATCGGCGGTAAAGACGGCAACCCGCGCATCCCAGCGGACGTGGCGCGCGTCGAGCGCCCGGCGCTGGCCGCCGACGGCCTCACCGACGACGCCCGCGTCGACGTCGAGCTGTCCGCCAAGACCGAGGCCCTGCGCCTCGACGAGCCGGCGCCGCGCCCCGACGGCACCCTGGCGCGCGCCGCGCGCATGCAGCCGCTCACCGACCTGCAGAGGCGCGAGGTGTGCGTGTCGGCGGTGCAGGCGCGCATGATCGTGCGCGAGGCGCTGCGGCTCGAGGCGGCGTTCGGCAAGCCGCAGGTGGTGAGCTGGGCGTTTGCGGGGCGCCTCTTGTACGTGCTCGACGCCGAGCCCCTGTTCGTCCCCGTCGAGCGCGTGGCCAGCGAGCGGGCGCGCACGTGGGACGATCGCCTGTTGCCCGCGGGCCTCTTGGTCAACCCCACGCCGCTGACGTTCTCGGTGTGGCAGAAGGCGGGCGCGCGCGGCCTCGAGCGCGCGGGCCGCATCCTCGGCATCAAGGGCGTGCTCCTCGAGGAGGTGCGCCCGCAGCTGCCGCGCGTCGTCGGTGTGGTGGGCGGCCGCCTGTACGCCAATGTCGAGGTGGTCACCGCGCTTCTCGACCTCCTGCCGTTCGCCGACAAGGCGCGCGTGGCGCTGGCCGACGCCACCGGGCAGGCCGAGATCGTGCCGCGGCGCGCACCGCCGCCAGGGTTCTGGCAGCGCCAGCGCCAGAAGCTCGACGAGGGCCGTTGGCCGGCACAGCTCGAGCGCATCGCCGAGCTGGCGGCGCGCGAGAGCGAGCGCTTCCGCGTCGAGATCGAGGAGACGCTCGGGAACATCGGCACCGAGCCGTTCGCGAAGCGCGATCCCGACACCTTGATGGACGCCTTCGACACGCTGGAGGACGCGCTGTCGAAGTGCGTCGCTGCGTTCGCGCTCTCGGGGCTGGCGGCGGCGCTCTTTCAGGTGGAGCTCGCGGGTGTGGTGGGGGAGTGCGAGCTCGACCAGAGCCCATGGCTCGTGGTGGACCTGCTGGGGGGCGAGCCGCCCGACGAGCTGCTCGACGGCGCCGCGCGGGTGTACGGCCTCACGGAGCTCGTGCGCGCGGCGCCAGCGCTGCGCGCGTTGCTCGACGAGTACCGCGGCCGCCTCGACGCCCTGGCCGAGCGCCTGCTGCACGACAGCGGCTCGCTCGACGACGACGGGCGCCGCTTGAGCGACGAGCTGCAGAAGACGCTGCGCACGCCGGGCGCCGCCTGCACGGGCGACCTGACGCTCGAGGCGCCACGTCTGCACGAGCGCCCGGCGGCAGTGCTCGAGATGATCGAGCGCCTGATCGACAGCGCGGCCAGCCGCGAGCGCCTCGACACTTTGGCACGCTCGGCGTCGGGCGCGCAGAAGAAGGCCGAGTACGCGGTGGAGCAGGCCGCCAAGGCGGGCACGCTCAAGGGATCCACGCGGCGCCGCCTCGAGCTCGCCGTCGCCGGTGTACGGCAGCATGGGCGCGACGCCGCGCTCTTGTGGGTACCCACCGAGCGAGTGGTGGCGATGCTGCGCGCTTGCGCGCTCGCCATCGGCGAGCGCCTGTTCGAGCATGGCTTGATCGAGCTGCCGCCCGACGTGCTCTTCCTCGACGGGAGCGAGATCGCGGGCCTGGTCCGCGGCACCGGCGTCGACGGCGACGGCCGGCCGCTGGTGGCCGCTCGCCGTCGACAAGCTACGGCGCGCCCTGCAGGGCTGCCGCGTCGCGTGCAGACGCGCGGCGTGGTGGCGACGTCGCTCTTCGCCGAGGACGAGCTCGAGGCGCCGGCGCTGACGGTGCCTGGCATGTACAGCGAGCTATCGGGGCGATCGGTGGCGGCGGGCGTGGTCAACGACGACAGCGTGGTGCTCGACGCCAACCCGCAGCGGCCCGGCGCGCCGGTGGTGCCCACGGGCGTCGCGGTGGTCCGCGCCATCACGCTGCGCGACCTGCCGCTCTTGCTGGTGGCGAAGGCGGTGGTGGCCGAGCGCGGCACGGTGTGGGGCCCGGCGGCGTGGGTGTTGCGCGCGCTGCGCGTCCCGTGCGTCGTCGACGCGCCTGCCGCCACCGCGGCGTTTCAGAGCGGGACGCGCCTCATCGTCGACGGCGGGCGCGGCAAGGTGCGCACGGCCGCCGGGCGGGACGAGGCGGCGCGCCCGGTGGTGGAGCAGGTCGAGGCCAACATCTTCGCGCGCGAGGCCGTGCTGTCGGATCCGCGGCAGCGCCCGCGCGCGTCCCGGCCGGCGGACCCGCTCGTCGACTTGGTGCCGCCGCCGCTGGTGCGTCCACCGGCAGCGGGCGACCTCGGCTTCGAGGCGCCGCCGTTGCGACCGAACCTGTTCGACCGCGAGGTGCTGCCGTCGCCCATCGGGCCCACCGAGCTGTTGCTCGAGCACGATCCCATCAAGAAGACGGCGCCGGACCTGGCTCGCTTCGGCGGCGAGACCGACGAGGAGACCGACATCGAGGAGCGCGACATCCTCGAGAAGACCGACGTCGAGGAGCGCTGACCGCTTCGCGGGCCGCTACCCCGGGTAGCACGTGCTGTCGGCGTCGCACGTGTACCCCTCGGACGTGCGGCAGTCCGACGGCGCCGCGCAGCTCTCGAGGCACACCGTGTACTCCTCGCCGGTGGCGTCGACGAGCGAGAAGCACAGCCCGCTGCCGGGGCAGTCGGCGTCGCCCGCGCAGTCGGTGGTGCAGTAGCCGCCGGGCAGCGACGCCTCGCAGTAGAGCCCGCCGCCGCACTGATCGCTCGCGGCGCAGCCGTCGCCCAGGTCGCCGTCGCCGGTGCCGCCGGTGCCGTCGTCGCCGCCCTCGAAGCCCGGGGCCACCGTGAAGTCGGCGCCGCTGACGTGATCGCCGGCGGTGACCGTCAGGCGCCCGCAGCTCGACTGCGTGCAGGCGTCGTCGCTGCCGCCGCTCGGCTGGAAGATGCCGATGGCGTCCACGTCGTCGTCGTAGTCGCCGTCGCTGTTGACGTCGACGAGGCCCACCACCAGGTAGTCACCGGGGCTCAAGTTGAAGAGCTTGTACTCGAATTGTTGCACGGCGCTGGTGGTGACGATGCGCTCCACCGAGAGCGCGCCGTCGTCGTCGATGCGCACGGCGCCCACGTCGACCACCGTGAGCCCCTGCACCTCGTCGGGCGTCCAGACGATGCGCGCCTCCGCCGACTGGTCGCCGAACACCGCCGTGACCGTGCACTCGCCGCGGTCGTCGGCGGCCTCGTTGCGCGCGATGGTGACGGTGGCGATGGCGGCCTCGTCGGGCGCGAGGTCGTCGTCGTCGCGATCGAGCTGGCACGCGGTGCGGTCGTCGCCGCCGATGCGCAGCTCGACGCTGGCCGCGGCGGCGCCGATGTTCTTGAAGATCACGGGCGTCTCGGTCTGGCCGCGGCCCACGCGCACCACCGAGGGGCTCGCGATGACGAACGGGCCGTCGAGGTCGCCGCCCACCGCGTGCACGGCGCGCGCCGCCGACACGCGGCCGGCGCCGCAGCCCTCGGGGCAGTCGAGGTCGGGGCTCGACGTCGACGTGAGCAGCTGGCGCGCCTCTTCCTGGCTCAGGTCGGGGTCGAGCGCCTTCAGGAGCATCGCGATGCCGGCGACGTGCGGCGCGGCCATGGACGTGCCCTGGTAGAACACGACGAAGTCCTCCACCGTCGACAACACGCCGTCGCCCTGGCCGTCGCCGTCCACGTCCTCGCCTTGCTCGCCCCCGGGCGCCGCCACGTCGATCCGGTCGCCGTAGTTCGAGTAGCTCGCCTTGCGCGGCGTCGAGCGACCGGGCCCGGTGTTGCCGTGCGACGCCACGGTGATGGCGTCGGGCGCGTTGGCCGGCGTGAACTCCGTGGCGTCGGTGTTGTCGTTGCCGGCGGCGACCACCACGATGGCGCCGGCGGCCACGGCGTCGGCCACGGCGTCGTTCATGGCCTCGCTCTCACCATAGCCGCCGAGCGACATGTTGATGACGTCGGCCGGGTAGGGGTTCTGCGCCACGCCGTCGACGTCGTTGCCCACGGCCCACTCGATGGCGTCGGCGATGTCGGCCAGCGATCCGCCGCCGGCGCCGAGCGCCCGCGCCGGGATCAGGCGCCCGGCCCACGAGACGCCTGCTACCATGGCGCCGTTGTCGGTGGATGCGCCCATGGTGCCGGCCACGTGGCTGCCGTGAAACGAGTGGCAGTCGGAGCCGCAGGCCTGATCGCCCGGGTCGTCGCCGTCGTCGTCGCGGCCGTCGCCGTCGCGCGCCACGTCGGGATCGTCGATGAGGTCGGCGCCCAGCGTGGGCACGCGCGCCTCGAGGTCGGGGTGCGCGACCAGGATGCCCGTGTCGATGACCACCGCGGTGACGTCGTCGCTGCCCTGGGTGATGTCCCAGGCCGCCGGCAGATCCATGGCCGCGTAGTGCCACTGGAGCGTGAAGAACTCGTCGTTGGGCTGGGCCGCGGCCTGCAGGATCAAGTTCTTCTCGGCGTAGGCGACCAGCGGCGAGCGCGCGAGCGCCAGCACCGCCTCCGCCGTGACCTCGTGATCGAGCCGCTTGCCGGCGGGCGTGCGCAGGTCGGCCAGGCAGCGCGTGGGCGTGCCGCACAGGCGCACGTCGACGGTGACGGCGCCCTTGCCGAACGCGCCCTCGAGCTCAATCTCGAGCGCGCGCGACAGCTCGGCCTTGCGCTCGCGTGCCGGCTCGCGGAAGCGCACGACGACCTCGCCGGGGCGAAAGTGCTCCACGCGCGTCTTGTCGCCGTCGACGAGGTTGGCCGTGCTCTGGTGCGGCCGGCGCGCGCCCTTGCGCGGCGCCACGCCGGTGCCCGGCAGGAGGGCCAGCTCGCTCGTGACCGCGTCGGCGAGGGTGCGCGCGAACGTGGGCTCGATGGGCAGGAGCGCGCCGGGCAGGCCGTGCGCGGCGCTGCCGCCCTCGGGCACGGTCACGCGGCCGAGCACCTGCGCGCGGTCGGAGTCCTCGCAGTTCGGATCGGACTCGAAGTCGCACAGGCCGAGGCAGGCCTCGAGACCGGTGATGAAGGGCAGGGTGGCGACCAGAGCGGCGACGGGGAGGAATCGGACGAAGCGCATGCCGGCATGGTAGCCGAAGCGCCCAGGCGATGCCGCCGCGCGCCTAGGGGTTCGAGCTCGACGACAGCCCCGCGGGCTTGCGTTCGCGCGCGGTGGGCTGCGAGTCCAGCGCGTCCGTGTCGTCGAGCTCGGTGACGTCGGCCACACGGAGCGACTGGAAGCGCACCGCCTCGGTCGGCAGGGGCGGCGGGGTGTGGACGCCGGCCTCGTCGAAGAAGCGCGAGAACAGCCCGCTCGACGACGACGGCACCTTCCAGCCGCCGTCGTCGGGCACCGGCGCCACGGTGCGCGGCGGCACGGTCACCGGCGGCACCGACGCCACCACGGGCGGCGGCTCCGACGGTCGCGGGTTGCGCCCCGAGGACAGCTCGTCGAGGTGGCGCGCCGCCTCCAACAGGAGGAAGGTGGTCTCGCGGTCGAGGTTCTGCTGCTCGACGCGCCGCCCGTAGCGGATGCGGAACGCGCCGCGCGTCACCATGAACAGCGCGTAGAACGCGTCCTCGCCCACGAGGTTGCCCTTCTGGGCGAACACCACGCGGCCCTTCTCCACCGCAAGTGAGCCGGCAGAGTCGTTCTTCGGCTTGATCTCGACGATGGCGTCGCGGCGGCCGGACGCGAGGGTCTGCACGATCTCGCTCACCGGCATCTCGCGCAGCGTACCGATGACACCCGTGGGCTCGTCGTCCTCCAGCGGCGCGTCGGCGAACGCGGTCTGCGGCGGCAGCGAGCCGAAGGGCGGCGTCAGCACGTAGTGCCCGCCCTTGAGCGCCGGGCCCTCCGGGGGCGTGAGCGGCACCAGGTCGAAGGGCTCGATGCCCGAGATACCGGCGGGCGCCGCGCGCAGCACCTCGAGCGCCACGCGCGAGCCGGGCGCGCACGCCACGGCGTCGTCGAGCACGCGGCACACCGCGTCAAACCGCTCGCCGCCGAGCTGCAGCGTCACTTGGAGCTGCGCGCCCTCCACGAAGAGGTGCGGCACCTCTCGCAGCACGCCCAGGATGCGCGCCGCACCCGAGCTCACCTCGACGCTGCCGCGACCGTCGAGGACGGCGGCATCGATGTGGCGTTCGAGCGACAAGATCGGCACGGCGCGACGATAGCCCCGAGGTGGCCGCTGTCCATGGGCTTCCTCGGGGAAACAGTCAACGCGTTCGGTTTGTCCCCGGTGCCCGCCCGCAGGCCGCGCGCCGCCGACCTCCCGCACGGGGCTCCCCGGCGGCGCGCGCGCCCGGTATGCGGGGCCCATGGACGCCAAGCAAATCGTCGAGACCTGCAAGCGCACCACCATGTACTCCTGGTCCGCGGGCGACAACGTCGACCCCATCCCGGTGGTGGCCGCCAAGGGCGTGTGGCTCACCGACGCTGATGGCAAGCGCTACCTCGACTGGAACAGCCAGGCCATGAGCGTGCACATCGGGCACGGTCACCCGAAGGTGATCGCGGCCATCGAGCGGCAAGCGCGCGAGCTCGCGTACGCCTACGCCGGCACCGCCACTGAGGTCCGCGCGCGCTTGGGCGAGAAGCTCGCGGCCATCATGCCCGGCCACCTCAACACCTCGTTCTTCACGCTCGGCGGCGGCGAGTCGAACGAGAACGCGGTGCGCGCCGCGCGTGGCGTCACCGGTCGCCAGAAGGTGCTCGCGCGCTATCGCAGCTACCACGGGGCCACCGCGCTCGCGATCAACTTGACCGGCGACTATCGACGCTGGGCCAACGAGCCCGGGCCGCCCGGCATCGTCCACGTGCTCGATCCGGCGCCCTACGACTACTCCTTCGGGGGCACCGACGAGGAGCGCGGCGAAAACCACCTGCGCTACCTCGAGGAGGTCATCGCCGCCGAGGGCGGGCACACCATCGCGGCCATGTTGATCGAGACGGTCACGGGCACGAACGGCGTGCTGCCGCCGCCCAAGGGCTACCTGGCGGGGCTCAAGGCGCTCCTCGACAAGCACGGCATCCTGCTCATCTGCGACGAGGTCATGGCGGGCTTCGGCCGCACGGGCAAGATGTTCGCCTTCGAGCACGGCGCCATCGTCCCCGACCTCGTCACCATGGCGAAGGGCCTGACCTCGAGCTACCTGCCGCTCGGCGCCGTGGGGCTCTCCGATCGCGTGGCGCAGCACTTCAAGACGCACGTGTTCTACGGCGGCCACACCTATAACAGTCACCCCATGTGCCTGGCGGCGGCGCTGGCGAACATCGAGGTCATCGAGGAGGAGAAGCTGGTCGAGCGCGCGGCGCTCCTCGAGCCCGTCATGAAGGCCGAGATGGCGCGGCTCAAGGCCAAGCACCCGTCGATGAAGGAGGGCAGGGCGATCGGGCTGTTCGGCATGATCGACCTGCAGAAGAACGCGCGCGGCGAGCCGTTCTCGCCGTACGCGTCGTCGGGGCCGGTGATGGCCAAGCTGTCGCGCTTCTTCCGCGAGCAGGGGCTGCTCACGTTCGTCAAGCACAGCAACTTCACCTGCGTGCCGCCCTTGTGCATCACCGAGGAGGAGCTCAAGGAGGGCTTCGCCATCGTCGATCGCGCGCTCGACGTCACCGACGCCGCGTTCGTGGGCTGACGACCTCCGGGTCGGCGCGCCGGTCGCCGGGACGGTTGATCTGCTCGGGAAAACGGGACAGCGTGCCGCCATGCCTCGGGTGCTCAAGCTGATCGGGATGGTGCTCGGCGCGCTGCTGCTGGCCTTCACCGTCCTCGGCTTGGTGCTGCCGCGCGACCTGCGCATCAAGCGCTCCCTCGAGGTGCCGGTGCCGGTGGCCGCGGTCAGCGCCGAGGTCGACGATCTCGCGCGCTGGCCGGCGTGGGCCTTCGGTCCCGAGGCGCGCGAGTGCACGTTCCACGACGCCACGGCCGACGGGCTGCGGTGGGCTTGCGGCGACGTCGAGGGCGCGCTGGTGCGCACCGATCGGTCGCCCGGCACCATGTGGATCGACGCCCGGGTCGGCGGTCAGGTCGAGCGCGTGCGCATGAAGCTCGCCCTCACCGAGGTTGCCACGGGGACGCTGCTCGTCTGGGAGGAGCAGGCCACCGCGCCGCGCGTGGTCGGCGCGTGGCTGCGCCCGTGGCTCGAGAACGCGCGCGGCGCCGAGATCGACCGCGCGCTGGCCCGCTTGCGCGAGCGGCTCACCCTTGCCACACCGCGTGCACCGTGACCGACACTCTGTTGGTCGTCGACGACGACGACGGCATCCTCAAGCTCTTCGAGAGCGCCCTCAAGGCGAGCTATCGCGTGCTCACCGCGCCCGATGGTCTGGCGGGCAAGGACATCGTCGAACGTGAGGACCTGGTCTGCATCGTCGCCGACCAGATGATGCCGGGGCTCACCGGCGTCGAGTTGCTGCGCGAGGCGGCGACGCTGCGCCCGCACGCGGCGCGCATCCTCGTGACGGCCTCCGATCGCGTGAAGGACCTCTCCGACGCCGTCAACGTGGCGCAGGTGCACCGCTTCCTGTCGAAGCCGGTGCGCATCACCGAGCTCATCGGCGTGGTGAAGACCGCCGTGCACCAGGCGCAGCTCGAGCGCGAGAACGTGCGGTTGGTCGCTGAGCTCATCGACAAGAACGCGCTCCTGCAGCGCGCGCTCTCGCAAGTGCAAGACAGCGAGCGACGCCTCGAGGCTCAGGTGGAGCAGCGCACGGCCGAGCTGCGCGCCGCCAACGCCGAGCTCGAGAAGCTGGCGCTGCGCGACGGCTTGACCGGGCTGTTCAACCACCGCTTCTTCCAAGAGGCGATGACGCAAGAGCTCGCGCGCGCCGCGCGCTACGGCAACCCGCTGGCGCTCATCTTCATCGACGTCGACCACTTCAAGAACTACAACGACCTGTGCGGCCACCCCGCCGGTGACGCGCTGCTCAAGGAGCTCGGCCGCCTGCTCACGGCCACGCAAGACGCGCCCGAGTTCCGCTTCCGCGGTCGGCTGTCCGACATCGTCTCGCGCTACGGCGGCGAGGAGTTCTGCATCATCCTGCCCATGACCGAGGGCGCGGGCGCCATGGTGCGCGCCGAGCGCGTGCGCGAGATGATCGCCGCGCACACCTTCGAGCGCCGCGAGGTGCAACCGGGCGGCGCCATCACGGTCAGCATCGGCGTGGCGGCGTACCCCAAGGACGCCATCGACAAGGTCGGCCTCATCAAGGCCGCCGACGACGCCATGCTGGCGGCCAAGCGGGGCGGCCGGAATCGCGTGATCGCCGCGGGCTGACGCTCACGGCTCCACGAATTCGCGCGACTGCTCCTCTGACACGCGCGCGATCGCGTCAGCAACGCCGACGAGCGCGTTCCTCGGCGACGGCGTCCCGCGAGCGGGCAGGGGGCCTTGGCGGCCGCGCGACCACGCCGTAACACGACCCCGGAGGTCCACCATGCGGGGATTCGCTCGAGTCAGCGTCGCGGTCCCCGCCTGCGCGGTGGGCGCCACACGCGCCAACGTCGAGGCGACCATGGCGCTGTGGCGCACGGCGCACGAGCAGCGCTCGGCGTTGGTCGTGTTCCCCGAGCTGGGGCTGTCGAGCTACACCGCGCGCGACCTGTTCTTCGACAGCAGCCTGCTCGCGGGCGCGCTGGCCGCGCTCGAGCGGCTCGTGGAGGAGTCGCGGGAGCTCGCGCCGCTCGGCGTGGTGGGCCTGCCGCTGGCGACGCCGCAGGGGCTCTACAACGTCGCGGTGGCCGTGCAGCGCGGGCGTGTGCTCGGCGTGGTGCCGAAGAGCTTCCTGCCGAACTATCGCGAGTTCGAGGAGCGTCGGTGGTTCCGGCCGGGCACCGAGGTGCCGCCGGGCGCCGCCGTGCGTCTGTGCGGCGCCGACGTGCCCTTCGGCACCGACGTGCTGTTCGACGCGGTCGGCGTCGCCGACCTCACCGTGGGCCTCGAGATCTGTGAAGACCTCTGGGTGCAGGTGCCGCCCTCCATGGTGCAGGCGGGCGCGGGCGCCACCGTGTGCTGCAACCTCTCGGCCTCGAACTTCACCATCGGCAAGGCCGACCTGCGCCGGCTGTTGGCGCGCTCGGCCAGCGACCGCGGCAAGTGCGCGTACCTCTACGTCGCCGCCGGCCCTGGCGAGTCGTCCACCGACCTCGCCTTCGACGCCGACGCGTTCATCTGCGAGAACGGCGCGCTCGTCGCCGAGTCGCGCCGCTTCGCGCGCGAGGGGCAGCTCATCACCGCCGACGTCGACCTCGACGCGCTGGTGCACGATCGCCGCGTCACCGGCACGTTCGGTGACTGCGCCGCCGAGCACGGTCCGGCCCGCCCGTGGCGCCGCGTGCCGTTCGCGGCCGAGCCCGCGCCGGGCCTGCTGCGCGCCGTCGCGGCGCACCCGTTCCTGCCGCGCGACCCCGCCACGCTCGCGACGCGCGCGTGGGAGATCTTCGAGATCCAGACGAACGCGCTCGCCACGCGCATGAGCGCGCTGCAACCGGGCGCCAAGCTCGTGCTCGGCGTGTCGGGGGGCCTCGACTCCACGCACGCCGCGCTGGTGGCCGCCGGCGCGCTCGACCTGTGCAAGCGCCCGCGCACCGATCTCGTGTGCGTCACCCTGCCGGGCCTCGGCACCAGCGACGTCACCAAGGGCAACGCCGGCGCGCTGGCCGACAGCCTCGGCGCCACGCTGCGCACCATCTCCATCAACGACGCCGCGCGCGATGTGCTCGCCGCCGTGGGTCACCCGGCGGCCAGCGGCGCCGCCGACGTCGCTGCCATGATCGCGCGCATCCGCGAGGATCCGCGTCTGGGCGATCCCACCCTCGAGAACGCGCAGGCGCGTCTGCGCACGCTGGTGTTGATGACCGTCGCGAACCAAGTCGGCGGCATCGTGGTGGGCACCGGCGACCTCAGCGAGAAGGCCCTCGGGTGGTGCACGTACTCGGGCGACCACATCTCGATGTACGACGTCAACGCGGGCGTGCCGAAGACGCTGATCCAGTTCGTCATCCGCTGGGTGGCCAACGAGCGCGCGGCGACCTGGGCGGCCGCGCAGGGCAAGGGCGACGCCGAGCGCTTGCGGGCCACGCTGTTCTCGATCCTCGACACGCCCATCTCGCCGGAGCTGTTGCCGCCCGACGTCGAGGGCAAGATCGTGCACCTGACCGAGGCGGCTATCGGCCCCTACGAGCTGCACGACTTCTACCTGTTCCACTTCGTGCGCCACGGCCGCACGCCCGCACGCATCCTCGACCTCGCGCAGGCGGCGTTCGGCGCTCGCTACACGCTCGACGACCATCGGCGTTGGCTCAAGGTGTTCATCAAGCGGTTCTTCACGAGCCAGTTCAAGCGCAGCTGCGCGACCGACGGGCCCAAGGTGGGCATGGTGGCGCTGTCACCGCGCGGCGACTGGCGCATGCCGAGCGACGTGCGCGCGGACGAGTGGCTGGCGCAGGTGGACGCGTGGGTGCCGGAGGGGTGATCCGAGCGCGCCGGGCGGGCGCAGCAGGCGAGGACGGGGTCGACGGCGACGATCGAGAAGAAGAAGAAGAAGAAGAAGAAGAAGAAGAAGAAGAAGAAGAAGAAGAAGAA
>CAZONM010000043.1:0-22272 GCA_964580865.1 uncultured Myxococcales bacterium
ACGAGCCCCGCCCCCGCCGCGCCCACGGCACGGAGGCGGCGCGCGCGCGCGCCCGGTGTGCCGTCGCTGCCGGACGTGGTCGCGGCGCCGCTCGCCTCAGCGGGCACGTCGGGCTCGGGCGCGGCGCCGAGCGCAACGCGCATCAACAAGCCCGCGAAGCCGAGGCTGAGGAGCGACGCCACGACGTAGATCGCCGGCTGATCACCGATGGTGCGAACCGCTCCGTACAGCACGACGGACATGCCGAAGGCGCCCGCCAGCGCATGGCACGATCGCTCGTCGGCGATGCGCGCGGCCAGCACCACCACCGGCACCACCAGCACGACGTAGTAGTAGAACGTCGGCGCCACCACGAAGAACATCGGCACGAAGCCGAGCGCGAGCGCCTCGTGGTCGCGCAGGCGCGCCAGCGTTCGGGCGGTCAGCGCGACGATGACGATGATGAGCGGCCACCAGAGCCACTGCAGGCGGTCGAACCACTCGGCCTTCTGACTGGTGAACAGCAGGAACAGGTACTTGAACCCGACGCGCGTGGTCGAGATGTCGCGGTCGTGCAGCCCGATCTTCTCGAGGAAGCTGCGCCACAGGTGCACGCCGCCGTCGGCGGCGATGGACCAGGCCACGAGCGCGGCGCCGGTCACCGCGAGCGATCCGAAGAACCACAGCCGATCGCGGCTCACGAGCGACCGGTCGAGGCGCCCCGTGGCCCGCCAGGCGCGCCACACGGCCCACGCGTCGTGCAGGAGCTTAAAGCCGGGGCCCGCCACGAACACGATGGGGAAGACGCGCGCGAGCGCTGCCCAGGCGATCAGCGCGCCGGCGACGCCGGGACGCCGACGCTCGAGGGCGCACACGGCGACGAGCATGGCCGCCACCCAGTCGAGGCGCAGGAACGCGCCCTTGATGTGCACGTGGCTCATGTAGAAGGTGAGGCCCCAGTACGTGAGCGTGATGAGGCCCACGCGCCACCCGAAGGTGGCGAACAGCGCGGTGAACGCCACCAGCATGAGGCCCAGGTCGAGCCACGTGAGCAGCCGCATGCCCCACGCCGAGTCCGTGGACGCGGCGTGCGCGAGGATGCGCGCCGTGGCGTTCCATACCGGCGTGGCGTTGTAGCCCTTGTCGGACAGCACGCGGTTCCACTTCTGCCGCGGCATCTGCGTCTGGAACCACGCGACGTCCTTCTTGAGCTCGGACCAGCGCGCGGCGCTGAAGTGGTCCTTGCACGCCTCGGGGTGCTGGAGCACGCCCTCCACTGGCTCCATGCCCGCGGTGTCGAGGTCGCGGATGTGCTTCTCGGTGTAGCGGCGGTCGAGCTCGGAGTCGGCGATGAGCGCGCACCGATAGAGGTTGGTGTAGTTGGTCTCTTGGCTGTACTTCGCGCCCAGGTAGTAGTGGAACACGTCGTGGGGGTTCAGGTAGCGACCGTAGCGGAGCCAGCCGAACTCGAAGTAGGCGGCCACCGATGTCAGCGCGAGCACGCCGAGCCCTGCGGCCAGCGCGCGCCGCCAGCGCTGGGCGAGCGTGCCGCGGTCGAGCCGATGGGTCAGCCACACCAACGCGAGCGCCACCAGGCACAGCACGAGCTTCACGAAAAAGCGATGATCGGCGGCAGCCCACATGCTCGGCCTCGGCGTCATGGCCTTGTAGCGTCCGCGTCCGTCAGGCAAAAGGGCGCAATCTCGAGGAGCGCGTCTCATGGAGCCAATCGACGATGTCCGGCGTCAGCTCACGGCCGCGCCGCGCCGCTGGCTCGTCACCGGCGGCGCCGGCTTCATCGGCAGCCACTTGGTGGAGTCGCTGCTGGCGCTCGGTCAACACGTGTGCGTGCTCGACAACTTCGCCACGGGCTCCCGCGCCAACCTCGACGACGTGCGCGCGCGCGTGGGCGCTGGGGCCGCGCGCTTGACGGTGCAGGAGGGCGACGTCGCCGACCCCGCTGCGTGCGCGTCCGCCTGCCACGGCGTCGAGCTCGTGCTGCACCAGGCCGCGCTCGGCAGCGTGCCGCGCTCCCTCGCCGACCCGCGCGCCACCCACCGCGCCAACGTCGACGGCTTCGTCGAGATGGCGCTCGCCGCGAAGGCGGCGGGCGTGGCGCGCTTCGTGTACGCGTCTTCGTCGTCGGTGTACGGCGACCACCCCGAGCTGCCCAAGGCGGAGGCGCGCATCGGACGCCCACTCTCGCCATACGCGGCCAGCAAGCTCATCGACGAGGTCTACGCGCAGGCCTATCAAGCCAGCTTCGGCCTCGAGACGGTGGGCCTGCGCTACTTCAACGTCTTCGGGCCGCGCCAGGACCCGAGCGGCCCCTACGCGGCCGTCATCCCCAGGTGGGTGGCGGCGTTGCTCGCCGGCGAGCCGTGCGTCATCAACGGCGACGGCGAGACCAGCCGTGACTTCTGCTCGGTGCACAACGCCGTGCAGGCGAACCTGCTGGCGGCGCTGGCGCCCTCGTCTGCCACGGGTGCTGTGTACAACGTCGCGTTCGGCGCGCGCACGACGCTGGTGGAGCTGTTCGGCCTGCTCAAGGACGGGCTCGCGAAGGAGCGCCCGGAGGTCGCCGGCGTGCAGCCGGTGTTCGGCCCGTTCCGCCCGGGCGACGTGCGCCACTCGCTGGCCGACATCACAGGCGCGCGCAACGCGCTTGGCTACGCGCCGTCGCACGACGTGCGCGCGGGGCTCGACCACGCGCTGCCGTGGTACGTGGCGCGCGCCAGGGCGTAGAACCGTGACGTTTCCGTCGACACGGCCTCACGTGAACGAGCGTGTCACGGCGAGCGGCACGTCGTCGGTTGTTGCCCGGACGCGCTTCGCCGTGAGCCGTTCGCGCTCGCGGTCACCAGCGCGCCGGGCTCCGACGCGCCGCGACTGGACCCAGTTTGCTTTCGTCGTCGCCTCGGTATAGGCGGGCGCTGAACGCGCGCTGGCGTTGCGTCGGTGGAGAGCAGCCGTGGACCTCGCCACCGCAGAGATGCACAAGACAACGCTCGGGCTGGCCGTCGCCGCCGTCGTGCTGCTCTCGATCTTCATCCCCGGTCGGTACGTCGACCGCCTGCGCGCCAACGTCTGGGCGAGGGTGGGTCTTGGCGTGCTGGTCGCCAGCACTATCGCTTACTCGATCACGATCTACTACCGCGAGGATTGGTCGAGGGCGTCGTCCCGCGTCGATGGCTATGACGTCCTGCACTACTACGTCAACGCCAAGTACTTCTCGCAGCTCAAGTACGACCGTCTCTACGAATGTGCGCTCGCGGCCGACGCACAACAGAGGCGACCGCGTTGGAAGCAGATCGAGCGCGTGCGACGCCTCTCCGACTACCGGGTGTTGTCGGCCAGCGAGGTGCTCACCGACCAGAACACGAAGCGCTGCGAGGAAGAGCTCGGCGGAGAGAAGTCGTGGCGCGCGTTCCGGGCCGACGTACAGGCCATCGGTGTCCACGTCCATCGCAGCGAAGCGCAGCGCTTGTTCACCGATCGCGGATTCAACGGTACACCATCGTGGATGCTGATGGGCAGCGCCCTCGCCCACGCCGTCTCCGCCGAGCACATCACCTGGTTGACCAAGGTTGACCTGCTCTTCCTCGGTGGCGCCGTCGTGATGGTGGGGTGGGCGTACGGCGTGCTCCCCGCGCTGTGGGTGCTGCTGACGTTCTTCCTGCTGTGGGCGAGTCGCTGGCCCAACATCGGCACCGCCTACCTCCGCTACGACTGGGTCTCGGCGCTAATCTGCGCCATGTGTCTGTTGAAGAAGGAGAAGTTCTACCTGGCCGGCGTCGCCGCGGCGTGGGCCGCGGGGGCGCGCCTCTTCCCGGCCGCGTTGCCCGCGCTCCTCGGCCTCAAGGCCCTCACCCATCTCGCCGCCGCGCGCGACCTGCCCTGGCGCCGGCGGGTGCCGCCGCGCTACGTCAAGTTCTTCGGCGCCTTCCTGGGGACGCTGCTCGCCTTGACCCTCGCGGTGGCAGCGACGTGGGGCACGGACACCTTCCGCCTCTACGCGGCGAACATGAAGGTCCACGTTGCGACCGAGCACCTGAGCACGCAGCGCGTCGGGCTCGCGATGGCGCTGGTGTATCGCGGCGAGATGGACACCGCGGAGCTCAATGCCGACGGTGGCTTTGTCGGCAAGCGCCACATGGTGGAAGAGGTCAAGCGGCCCGTGCTCGCGCTGGCGATGTTGCTCGGGCTGCTCGCCGCGTTCGTGGTGCCACGGCGCGACGACGACGAGGTCTTCGCGGCGGGCACGATCCTCTTCTTCGTCGCGGTGGTCGCGTCCTACTACTACTACGTGATCTTGCTCTGCCTCGCCGTATGGCACGTCAGCAGGCTCGAGCAGTGGCGCCATCGGCTCAATCTGAGCGCATTGCTGGCGGTGAATGCCATCGTGCCGTACCTCGATCAAACCACCAAGGAACGCTACGTCGCCATGGCGTGGTTTTCCTGGGCGTTGCTGGGCTACTTCACGTGCGTGGTGCTGACGTTGTTGGTCTTCACCAAGGGCTCCCGTCTGCCGGAAACCACCGCCGAGGCGCCGAGCGACACGAGCACGCCATCTGCGGGGGACGCGCCCGCCGGCGAGCCCCTGGCCGTCGAGGGGGCAGCCCATGAGGCTGACGGGATCGCCGGGGAGCCGACCCGTGCGTGAGGTGCACGGCATCCGCGTCGCCCTCGCGCCGTTGGCCGCGTAGGACCGCGGCGACGGCGTCTGCCTGCTCGCGTCTCCGAAGCGGGCGCCAATGACCCGATGGTCAGTCCGCGCTGTCGGCGCCGCTCGTGCCGACCTCAGGCTCGGGCTGCGGCGTTGCCGCGGGACCGGCCGTGCGCGTCCGACGCCGCAGGTCGTCGCGCAGGGTGAGCGCAGTCCCGGGGTCGGCGTCACGCGCGAGGAGCAGAAAGGGCGCTTCGTCGGCAACGATGCCATAGCGGCCTTTGTCGAGGGCTTCGAGCAGCTTCGCGCGCTCATTCTTGGCCAGCGCCTTGGGCTCGATGAGCACGAACGCGGCATGATAGGTGCCGAAGCGCAACGGGAAGGCATCCTCCCGGTTCGACACCTGGGCGATGAGCTGCTTGGACGCCGCCACGCTGGCGTCTGGTGGCAGGTGCACGAGCAGCTCCTTCAGCGCTGCGCGTCTCGCCAGATCCGCATCGGTCGTGAAGGCCGTGAAGGCTCGCGGCCCGGCGCGCGCCGTGTTGCGCTGAACGACGATGCCATGCTGCACGCTGCCGGCGAGCATGCAGAGCGCAAAGACGATCAGGGCGTGGCGGAAGGTCTGCGCCGAACGCACGTGGCCCGCCTCGGAATCGCCGGCGAGCCAGCGCAACTGCAGGACCGCGGCGGGGAACATCGCCAACGTGAAGTGCGTGGCGTAGTGGTAGGAGGTCTCGATCAGCGGCGCGTAGCCGGTGGCAAATAGCGAGAACAACAGGCCGGGCAGCAGAAGCACGAGCGCGAACGGCCGTCGCAGCGGCAGGAGCGTCAGCGGCGCGAAGATGCGCAGGAGGTAGTCGACCTTCTCGGCCGTCACCAACGTCTGCAGGGTGAAGCCGGGGTTGCCGATGGCGGTCTTGAGAACACCGCCGTAGCCGGTCTCACCTTCGGGGAGCAGGTCCTCGAACATGTAGAGAAAGGACTGGCGATTGCCCTTGGCGAGGGGCATCAGGCCGAACTTCATCACGACGAAATAGCCGAGCGCCACCGCGCTGAGCAGCAGCCCGGCGGCCGGACGTCCACCGAAGAGCGCGAAGACGACGCCCACGACGGCGAGGCTCGCGGCGACATCTTCGCGTATGGAGAGCGTCACCAACACGGCAACCACGGCGAGACGATCACGTCTCGTGTCGAGCAGCCACCACACGGTCCAGACGAAGACCGGCGCCAGGGTGAGGTAGTGAAAGTCGTAGAGGGTGGCGCTGTGCACGGGCGGATAGAGGAGGTAGCCGATGGCCAACACCGCCGCGGGCCACGGCCCGATGTGCCGCGCACCGAACAAGAACAGCGGGATCGCTGCGACGCCGACGAGCATCGCTTGCACAACCAGCAGCGTCTCGGCGCGCTGGGCGAGCACGTAGAACGGAGCGATGGCGTACGCGAAGATGGTGGCGTGGTGACCGAAGTGGCTGACATCGGGCCCGCGCAGGGGCGTCGCCTTGAAGAGCGGAGTGCTGCCATGCACAAGATTCCAGAGGACGTTGTCCTCGATGGCCATGTCGAAGCTCTTGGACTGCAGGTTCCAGTGTGCGGCGACGGTCAACGCGGCGAAGTAGATGGCGTAGGCCGCGGCCGCCACCGCAACCACCACGAACGCCGCGCGCCAGGGTCGAACCTCTCCCGCCGCGGGCGGCGAGAGAGCGTGGGCGATGCCGCGCACGAGGCGATGCCGCGACAGGCGCGCCTCCCAGGGCAGCGCAGCCTCGGCGGCGCGCAGGTGGAGCAGCTGGTGGAGCACGAGGCCACTCACGAGCAGGAGCACACCAAAGGTGATGGCGCGCCCCTCCCAGCACCGCCACGAGAACAGCAGGGGCACCACCCCGACGACAGCCAGAGGCGCCAGGCGCCCTGCGAGCTGGCGCAGCGCCACGCCACGATCTCCAGTCGTGCGCCAGGCCGCTCGCGCACCAGCGAGCACCGCGACGGCCGTGCCACCGAGGAGCACCAGCAGCTGCGTGCGCCGGTCGTGCGCAGCAAGCGTGTTGCCGCGAACGAAGGTGACGAGGCCATCGCCGTCGACGAAGGCGAGTGACCACAGGAGAAGGCCGAGGCCAAAGCCGAGCGCGGCGAGCAAGGTGAGCCCTTGCAGGAGCGCGGTCAGGTCACCCAGCGACGCCAGGCGCCGTCCGCTGCCCTGGGGTCGATCACCGTCGCGCCTTGGGCCGTCGTCGGTCCTGGCGCCGTGGGATGCGGTGCTGCTGACGGGGTCCGCTGGCATCCAAGGTCCCTCTGCGCTGACAGGAGCGCCCCGTAGGGCTGCTTCAACCTTGCCGGATGTCGTGGACGACGCAACAGGTGTGCGGCAGGTGGCAGCAGGCCGGGACCGCCGCCGGCGGAGCTCGATGGCAGGCTGCTCGGCCTGGTCAATCGTGGGAGGCGCGGACGGCACCGCGTCGGGCGGCAGGCGCGCGCGCGGCCCTTTCGCGCCCGGCCGCGACGTCGCCGACGTCGTCACCCACCGTCGTCATACGGCCCAGCCGAACGCGCCGCTCGGCGCCGCGCAGCGCACGGCCCGCCAACCCGCTCGATGCCGGGGATGTTGCGGCCCGCGGCCCGCCCGCCCCTCACAGCACCTCGCGCACCGCCTGCTCGAGCCGCGCCAAGCCCGCCTGCACCTCGTCGTCGCTGACGCACAAGGGCGGCGCCAGCACCACGCGCCCGGGCAGCCCGCGCCCGAGGCGCAGCCCGCGGCGGAAGGCGCCCTTCTTGAGCGCGTCGGCCTTCAGCACGTCGCCCAGGTCGAGCACCTGCCACAGGCCGGCGCCCAGCCGTCGCCCCGGCAGGCGCAGCTCGTCGAGGCGTCGGTGGAACGCGGCGCCGCGCCCGTCCTTCAGGAGCGCGCGCGCCTCGAGCACGTGGTGGTACGTGCGCAGGATCGACAGCTCGTCACCGTCCCACGTGGAGATCAAGGTCAGCGGCTTGCCCACGTAGTGCTTGTCGTCGACGAACACGTGGCCGAGCTGCGCGCCCGAGTACCAGAGCACCAGGTTCGGCTTGAGCGGCTCGCCGTCGCTGGCCCATAGGTTCGGCCCGAGGCGGCCGAGCGCGCTGGCGGTCTCGACGGCCACGATGGGGATGCCGGTGTCAGCATGCAGCGCGGCCAGCGCGCTTTGGAAGTCGTCGGGCAGCGTGAGCCCGCTCTTCTCGCCCATGAGCTCGACGACGACGGCCAAGAAGCGCTCGGAGCCGTAGCGATTGAGGGCGGCCATGATGGCGCCGACGGACGCGTCGGTGCCCACCTCGCCGGGGTGGGGCACCCGCGGCCACTCGAACCACGCGAACGGCTGCTGCTCGCCGGCGGGATCGGTGAGCGAGCGCGCCGCGGCGGTGGTGTGGCCGAGGTATTGCCGCTCGAGGCCGAGCACCATGTCGGCGTGCGGTCGCTTCACGCGCAGGCAGCGAATGGCCTTGTCGATCATCTCGTCTCTGCCCGAGGTGAAGTACACGTGGGGCAGGCCCTTCGGGCCGAGGTGCATCAACAGCTCGACGTAGCGCACGACGTCGGGCGTCACCCAGTTCGACAGCGTGAGCTTGGTGCCCACGGCGCCCGTGAACTCGCCGTCGGCGAGCGCGCGCACCAGGCGTGGGTGGCGGGCGCCGAGCGGCGCTTGCACGCTGCTCGACCAGTCGAGGTGGCGCTCGCCCACGGCCAAGGGCTCGTCGGGCAGCGCCGTGGGGCACGACGGGTGCTGCAGCGGGATGCGGTAGTAGAGCGCCTGGCCGCTGCGATCGCCGTACTGATCTCGTCGGTAGTGCTCGACGACGTAGGCGCCGAACAGGCGGTTGATGGCCGCCATGTCGCGCGTGAAGTGCAGGCGGTTGCGCCCGCTCATGAACAGGTAGCGCGGCGCGCCGCTCTTGCCCTTCATGGCGGCCACGTGGCGCACCTGCGCGCTCTTGAGGCGCTGGCCGAGGCCGGTGCCGCGCGCGCCCGGCGCCACCGTGATGTTGGCCGAGTAGAACGTGTTGTGGCGGCCGTTCATCGGGTCGTCGCGCGGGCCGTCGCTCTTGTAGTGCTCCACGGGACCGCCGAACGCGTAGCCGAGGATGCGCTCGCCCACGTCGGTGTAGCGCACGAGCATCACGCCCATGCCGCCCTCGCCAGTCACCATGCGCTTGAGATCGTCCTCGCTGTCGCGGCGCCCGTCCTCGTAGGTGGCGTTCTCGATGTCGACGATCTTGTCGGCGTAGTCGGCCCACTCGGCGGGATCGAGCACCACGACGCGCGCGCCCAGCACCTCGGCCAAGAGGCGCGTGGGCTCCATGCCCATGGAGGTCGACAGCTGGTCGTAGGCGGCCTTGGGATCGGGCGCGCGATCGACCTCGGTCGACAGGTGGCGCATGCGCTCGACGAACTTCGACGGGAACGCCCAAGCGCGCTCTTGCCCGGTGGCGCGCACGAGCGCGGCCTCGACGGCGCTGTCGTCGAATTGACCCTCCATCGACAGCACCCGATCGCACACCTTCTCGAGCGGCCCGCGCGGCAGGTTCACCATCCAGCGCAAGAGCGCCGGCGGATCTTCCGAGAGCGTGTCGTAGTGCAGGCCGAACGTGCCGCCGGTGGTGCGCGCCGGCTCCGAAGAGCGCGCGGCGCCGTCCTCCCAGGCCGGCGCCTTGTACTGCTCCATGGCGTCGCGCTGCTTGGCCGGGTCGAGGCCGCGCGCCTTGCCGGCGATGGCGTTGAGCGCCTCGCGCAGCCCGGCGAACAGCATGTCGAGCTCGCGGTTGGTCCACGACACGTTCAGGCGGAAGCGCACGGTCTTGTCGCCGGCGAGGTACGCCATGAAGCCGCGATAGAAGCGCTGGTTGATGAGCTGATTGGCCAGGTGGCCGCTCGGCAGATCGAAGGCGAAGGCCCAGCCGAGGTTGCGCGGGTTCATCACCAGGGCCGGGTAGTCCACGGCCAGCGTCCATAGGCGCTCTTGGATCTCGGTCTGCATCTGCTGCGCGCTGGTCTGGGCGATGCCCTCGCCGTGCGCCAGGCCGCGTCGCAGCTGCACGGCGTGGCACGGGGCCGGCCGCGGGTCCGCCCACACCGACATGCACACGCCGAGCTGCGCCTTCTTGGCCGAGGTGACGCAGTCGGGGCCGTCGGGTTGGCCGCGTTGGTTCCTCAAGGAGAAGGCCGCGTGCCACCAGAAGGGGCCGCCCAGGCCGAAGCCGGTCTGCACCTCGTCGAACACCAGCGGCACCGAGAAGCCGCGCGTGAGCGCGCGCAGGCCGTTGAAGAAGCGCGCGGTGCCGTAGTTGTCGCCGCCCTCACCCTGCATGGGCTCGGCGATGACGCAGCACACGTCGCCCTTCTTGATCTCGTTGCGCACCGCCATCAGCGCCTCGATCTCGGCCTGCACCAGCGGGTCGCCGTCGTCGCCCGGGGTCTGCCCCGTGGCCCACGCCGTGATCCAGGCGTCGTCGACCGGCGGCTCCTCGCGCGGATCGCTCCACTTGGGGAAGGGCACGAACACGGCCTCGTAGCCCTTGAGCTCGAAGGGCGCGCGCTTGGCGGGGTTGTGCGTGGCATGGAGCGCCATCAGCGTGCGGCCGTGGAAGCTGCCCTCGAAGCAGATGACGCGCCGGCCGCCGGGGCCGTGCAGGCGGCACAGGTCGAAGGCCTTCTCGTTGGCCTCGGCGCCCGACGACGTGAACGACGTGTAGCGCAGCCCCGGCCAGCTGTGCTTGAGCAGGAAGCGGCTGAAGTCGTCGTTGGCGGCGCGGTCGGCGCCGATGGCCTCGGTGTCCGGGTTGGCCACGAGCAGCTCGCCCAGGTCGCCGTTGTCGAGCGCGGCGCGGAAGCGGCCCGCCGAGAAGCCGAGGCCGATGCTGGCGATCTGCGAGGCGGCGTCGAGGATGATGAGCGCGTCATCGTCGATGGACGCCATGTACGGGCCATCGCACCAACCGAGGTCGAGCACTGGCTCCTTCTTCTCGCGCGGCACGAAGTCGCCGCGGTACAGGCGCCGCAGCAGCGCCTCCGAGCGCGGCAGCTTGCCGCCCGGCGGGCGCCGCGTCGTCTTCGGCAAGAGCCGCAGCATGTGCACGGGGTTCTCGCGCGCCATGGTGTCGAGGAAGGCGCGCAGCACGCCGACGATGCGGCCGGCGTCGCCATCGTTGTCGACGTCGGGCACCAACAGCACCAGGTGCGGCTCCTCGATGGACGCGTACGGCGCCAGGTGGCGCACCAGGTCCTCGGGCTCGAGCAGGTTGTCGTCGATCGTGAGGTCGGTGAGCTGCTCGAGCGGGATCAACAGCTCGGGGCCGCGCACGTCGTCGACGTAGATGCGGTAGCGCTCGAGCATCGCCTCCAGCTGGTGGCGCAAGGTGAGCCGATCGAACGCCATCTTGAGGCGCTCGTCACCGGCGTGGAACGCGGGGGCGAAGGCGGGCTCGAGCGGGACGTCGCCGAACTCGCCGCGCAAGAGCGCGACCTGGTACGTGGTCGAGCGCACGGCGTCGATGCCGGCGGGGCGCTGGTTGCCGCTCTTGCCCACGCCGCCGAAGGGCAGGCGCCCGCTGGCGTTGTTGGTGGAGCGGTTCCAGTTGAGGCAGCCCGAGCGGGTGCGCTCGTAGAAGCGCTCGAGCTTCTGCGCATCGACGGTGAAGATGGCGTTGGCGAGGCCATAGGGCAGCGCGTTGGTGCGCGCGATGGCCTCGTCGACGTCCTCCACGATCTCCACCGCCAGATCGGGCCCGAACAGCTCCTCGTCGAGGTAGCCGGGCACCTGCGCGCGCCCCTCGGGCACCAGGTGGATCGACGGCGTCACGAACGCGCCGCCCGGCAGGACGCTGCCGGCCAACAGCTGCTCGCAGCCGGCGTCGGCCGCGGCGGCGCGCATGCGCACGAAGCGATCGAGCGCCTCGCGCGTGGCCAAGGGCCCGAACGCGGTGGCGGGCTCCATGGGGTCGCCCGGCCGCAGCTCGCGTGAGGCCGCCACCAGCGCGTCGAGGAAGCGCTCGGCGATGCGCTTGCCCACGAGCAAGCGGCTGGTGGCCGTGCACCGCTGGCCGGCGGTGAGGAACGCGCCCTGCAGCACGGCGGCCAGCGCCTGCGGCAGGTCGGCGTCGTCGAGCACCACGGCCACGTTCTTGCCGCCCATCTCGAGCGCCACCACCTTGTGCGGTTGATCGAGGCAGGCGCCGGCGATGGCGCGCCCCGTGGCCCACGAGCCGGTGAACAGGACGCCGTCGGTGCCCGGGTGCGCCACCAGCGCGCGCCCTACGTCGCCACCTCCGTGCACCAGGTTGACCACGCCCGGCGGTAGCCCGGCGCGCTCCACGCACTGCGCGTAGAGCTCGCCCACCATGGGCGTCACCTCGCTCGGCTTGATCACCACGGTGTTGCCCGTGGCCAGCGCGGGGATGACGTGCGTGTTCACCAGGTGAGCCGGGTAGTTGTACGGCCCGATCACCGACAGCACGCCCTGCGGGTGCGCGCGCGCCTCGCCGGCGACGCCGTCGGGCTTGAGGGTGGCGATGCGGCGCAGCCCGTCGTCGAGGATGAGCGGGATGCGCTCGCCCAGGCTCTTGGCCTCGCCGGCGGCCTCGCGCAGCGGCTTGCCCATCTCGCGCGTGATGGCCTTGGCCATGCGCTCGGCGGCCTCGTCGAAGGCCGCGCGCAGCGACGCCAGGTGGCGCGTGCGCCCGTCGAGGCCCAATGCGTGCCACGCGGGCTGCGCCTTGCGCGCCGCCTCCACGGCGTGGTCCACGTGGGCCACGCTGCAGGTCACGCGGAACACGGGCGCGAAGTCGTGCGCCGGATCCCGGCTCTCCAGATCGATCCCCGACGCGCGCACGCGCCGGAAGCTGCCGCCGATGAAGTCGCCGCGTCCCTCTTCCATAGGACGCGCGGCTACCACCGAGATCCGGGGTTGACAAACGCGCCGCGACTGCCGATAGGAAACGCCGGTGTTTCTCGAAAACGAGACGCTTGCGTGGAGGGGAACCATGGCAGAGGCTCAACAGCAAACAGCGCTCCTCGATCCGGTGCCGGGCGTCCGCGCGATGCTCGCCCATCGCGTCGACGACGCTGGGGACGACGACGACGGCGCCACGCGGGAGCTCATGATGAAGGACGCCGAGACCGGCGACGTGCGCCTGGGCGAGACCGTCAAGCGGCTGCGCGAGCAGGCGGGCTGGTCGATCCAACGCCTGGCGCGCGAGGCGGGCGTTTCCTCCGCGACCATCTTCAAGATCGAGAAGGACCGCATGGTGCCGTCGGTGACGGTGCTGCTCAAGCTGGCGCGCGCGCTCAAGCAGCCCATCGCCACCCTGCTCGAGCACCAGGGCCCGCGGCAGCGCAGCGGCTATGCGGTGTTCAAGCGCGAGGACCGGCAGGACTTCCGCTTCGCCGAGCTGCCCCTGTCCATCGAGCGCACCGTGGGCCCGTGGGCCGACCGGCAGCTCGAGGCCGGCTTCTACGTCGTCGACGAGGGCGGCACGCCTGCGCGCGCGCCGCTGTCCCACCCGGGCGAGAAGCTCTACTTCGTGCTCGAGGGCCGCATCCGCTTCGAGATCGACGGCGAGCACGTGGTGCTCGAGCCCGGCGAGGTCTTGCACCTGAAGGCCACCATCCCGCACCGCTGGGAGAACGCCGCCGAGGGGCCAAGCCGCATCTTTTACGTGGTCACGCCGGTGCCGTCGTTCGCCAAGCACCGGACCGGCGGCGCGCCGCCGGCCGCCTAAGCACGCGTCTCGAGAAAACGCATCGTTTCCGCAAGAAAACGATCACCACCAAGGACAGGACCATGCAGCTGCAGCTCGACGAGGAGCGCGCGCTCCTCCACACCACCGTGCGGGCCTTCGCCAAGGAGCAGGTGCGGCCGCACGCGCGCGCCTGGGAGGAGCGGGGCGCGCTCGACGCCGCCACCCTCGACCAGGCCTGGCAGCTCGGCTTCGCCACCCTGGGCATCGGCCCGTCGTACGGTGGCGCCGCCGAGCGCGACGACGCGGCGCCCTCGGCCCTGTCGAACGCGCTGGTGCTCGAGGAGCTCGCGTGGGCCGACCTGGGCTTCGCGCTGGCCGCCATGTCGCCCGTGCACGCCACCGTGCCCGTGGCGCTGTTCGCCCACGAGGGGCTCAAGCGCGAGGTGCTCCCCACGCTGCTCGGCAGCGCGTCGCTGCCGCGGGCCACGGGCGCGTGGGTCGAGGCGAGCCGCGCCTATGACCTGCGCAGCATGCGCACGCGCTCGACGGCCACGGCGCAGGGCCCGGTGGTGAGCGGCACGAAGACGTTGGTGCCCCGCGGCGACGACGCGGAGCTCACCGTGGTGGTGGCGCGCGCTCGCGGCGCCGATGATGCGGGCGCCTTCGAGCCCTACCTGCTCCTCGGCAAGAACGTGTCGGGGATGTCGCGCGGCCTGCGCTGCGACGTCATCGGGCCGCGCGCGGTGCCGCTCGTCGAGCTGACGCTCGACGAGGCCAACGCGCGCCCGGTGGCGCAGCGGGCGGGCGTCGCGCACGGGCAGCTCCTCGAGCGCGCGCTCGTGGGCAGCGCCGCCGCCTCGCTCGGCGTGGCGCGCGCCGCCGTCGAGTACGCGGTCGACTACGCGCGCGAGCGGCGCGCGTTCGGGCGCGCCATCGCGCAGAATCAGTCGATCGCCTTCATGCTCGCCGAGGGCGCCATGGACGTGGAGGCGCTGCGCTGGCTCACGTGGAAGGCGGCGTGGAAGATCGATCGCGATCACCCGAAGGGCGAGAGCGCGCTGGCCGAGGCGTCGCGCGCCGCGCGCTTCGGCGCCGACCTGGCGTTCCGCGTCAGCGACGCGTGCGTGCAGATCCTGGGCGGCCACGGCGTCATCCGCGACCACCTGGCCGAGCTGTTCTTCCGCAACTCACGCACCCTGGCGGCCACGCCGGGCTGGTTCATGGTCTGAGGTGCACCCATGACGACCCATACGCTCGACTTCGATCCCACCGAGAAGGAAGCGAACATCCTCGCGTTCCTGCACACGTTCGCGGCCAACGCCCTGCGCCCCGCGAGCATCATCGCCGACGCCAATGAGCACGAGCGGCCCATGGGCGCCATCGAGGCGCTCCACCAGCTGCAGTCGGGCGGCATGGGCTACCGCTCGGGCAGCGCCGTCGACGGCACCGGCGACGGCTCGTCTTCGGCCAAGGCGCTCACGTCGATCCTGCGCGCCGAGGAGCTGTCGTGGGGTGCGGCCAGTGTCTTGTTGTCGCGCCCCGGGCCCGGTCTCGGCGGCGCCGCCATCCAGGCCTCGGGCACGCCGGCGCAGAAGGAGCAGTGGCTCAAGCGCTACGAGGACGGCACCGTGCGCTTCGGCGCCATGGCGCTCACCGAGTCGAACGCCGGCAGCGACGTCAGCGCCATCGAGACCACCGCCACGCTCCACGGTGATGCTTGGGTGCTGAACGGCACCAAGATCTTCGCCACCAACGGCGCGTGCGCCGACGTGGTGGTGGTGTGGGCCACCGTCGACAAGAGCAAGGGCAAGGACGGCATCCGCGCCTTCATCGTGGAGAAGGGCACGCCGGGCTTCACCATCGGGCGCCTCGAGCACAAGATGGGCATCCGCGCCAGCGAGACCGCGGAGCTCGTCTTCCAGGACTGCCGCATCCCGCGCGCCAACCTCCTCGGTGAGGACAACCCCGCTGCCGAGAAGAAGGGCTTCAAGGGCGCCATGGCGACGTTCGATCTCACGCGGCCGGGCGTGGCGGCCATGGCGGTGGGCATCGCGCGCGCCGCGCTCGAGTACACGGTGCAGGCGCTCGAGGCCGAGCCCGGCGGTTTCGCGCTGGGCCACGGCCGCTCGCGCGCGCACCTGTCGGCGCTGCAAGATGCCGTGCAGGAGATGGACGCGCAGATCGACGCCGCCCGTTTGCTCGCGCGGCGCGCCGCCTACCTGCTCGACCAGAAGCAACCGAACGCGCTCGAGGCGTCCATGGCCAAGGCCAAGGCCGGCCGCGTGGTCGTCGACGTGTGCGCCCGGTGCGTCGAGCTCTTGGGCCCGGCGGCGCTGACGCGCGCGCACCCGCTCGAGATGTGGCTGCGCGACTCGAAGGTGTTCGACATCTTCGAGGGCACGGGCCAGGTGCAGCGGCTCGTGATCGCGCGCCGCATCCTCGGCTACACGTCGAAGGAGCTGGCCTGAGGCCGGCAGGAGCTTGCCCATGCGTTCATGGATGTTGGCGCCCGGCCTCGTGCTCGGGCTGAGCGGCGCGTGCGACCCCGGCGCGACCATCGACGACGACACGCCGGCCGTCGGCGACGGCGAGGGTGAAGGCGACGGCGAGGGCGATCCGGGAGAGGGCGAGGGCGAAGGCGAGGGCGACCCCGGCGAGGGTGAAGGCGAAGGCGACCCCGGCGAGGGCGAGGGCGAGGGCGAGCGCGATCCCGGCGAGGGCGAGGGCGAGCCCGAAGGGTGCGCGGGCGACGAGGACTGCGCCGTCATCGTGGGCGTCGAGTTCCCGTCGAGCTTGGCGTGCAACGCCGAGGCCGTCGCGACGGTGGTGGTGCGCAACGACGGCACCGCCACGTGGACGCGCGGCTCGCATCGTCTGGGCGGCGTCGACGACACCGATCCGTTCCACGCGCCCGACGCGCGCATCTACCTGCCCGACGACGTCGCGGTGGCGCCCGGCGCGCAGCACGCGTTCACCATCACGCTGCGCGCGCCCGCGACGCCGGGCACCTACACCTCCGATTGGCGCATGGTGCACGAGCTGGTGCGCTGGTTCGGCGAGGGCGTGGCGCGCGACGTCACGGTCGAGTGCGCGCCGCGCGCGGGGCGCACCGGCCGCGTGCGCGCCCACGGCCACGTGCTCGAGGACGACGAGGGGCCGTTCGTGGGGCTCGGCGCCACCATGATGTGGGCGGCGTGGGGCTACCAGCACGATCGCGCGCGCCTCGAGGAGAACCTGGCCTTCCTCGCGGATCACGGCTTCGACTACATCCGCGCCCTCGGCACCGTGGGCGACCCCACGCGCAGCGACGACTACTGGGAGGGGCGCGAGATCGATCCGAGCGCGCCCGGCTTCGACGACGCCATCGCCGGCCTCACCGACCTCGCCTACGACGTGTACGGCCTGCGCGTGGAGTGGACGATCTTCGGCGGCACCGAGACCGCGCCCACCGAGGGCGAGCAGCGCGCGCTCATCGATCGCTTCCTGGCCATGAGCGTGGGTCGCGAGCACAAGATCCTGCACTTCGAGACCGGCAACGAGAGCTGGCACGTGGGCTTCGAGGGCGACGAGGGCACCGATCGCCTGCGACGCCTCACGCGCGCGCTGAAGGACGGCACCGACATCCTGGTGGCCGCCTCGGCGCCGGCGAGCGCCGACTGCGAGGGCCTGCGCGCCTACTACGAGGGCGACGTGGCCGACCTCGCCACCGTGCACTTCGATCGCAACCCCGCCGAGGAGGGCTGGCGGCCGGTGCGGCAACCGTGGGGCCTGTACCGCGAGGGCGGCTGCGGCTTCTCCTTGTCGCTGGTGGCGTCGAACAACGAGCCCATCGGGCCCGGCGCGTCCGTCGCCAGCGACGACGACCCCGAGCGCTTGGCGGCGGCGGCCATCACCACCTACGTGGCGAACATCCCGCTCTACGTCTTCCACTCGCGCGCCGGCGTGCGCGGCGACGTCGACCTGTTCACCATGCCCGGCGTGGACGCGTTCACGCACGTGAAGGACATCGTGCCGCCCGACGTCACCGGGTGGCAGCAGTGGAACCACTACCAGGCCGAGGCGCACCCGTTCATCGTCTTCGCCACGCTGGCCGACGGCGCGCGGGTGCCGAACAGCACCTGGACCGATGAGGACGGCGCCGTGGCCGGCGTGGTGCGCGCCTACGCGGCGCGCTCGGGCAGCGACTTCGTGGTCAGCGTCATCGGCGTCAAGGGTCAGGCCGAGCTGGAGGCGCGCTTCGCCATGACGGTCGACGTCATCGAGCCCGTGAGCGGCGGCGTGGAGACGCGCGTGCTGCAGGCCGGCGACCGGCTCACGCTCGCGGGCCACGGCGCGTTCGCCTTGCGCGGCCACGCGCACTGACCCGGGAGCTCGACATCGAGACTGTCGGAAAGCAGCACACGCCGAGCCCGCGAGCGCTCACGACCCCCGCAGGTCCACGCCTCGGCCGCGCGTCCTCATGCTCGATCGGCCCGCAGCGTCGAGAGCACGATCGCGACCGCGTCCAAGGCCGCGCGCACGTGGTCGCGCCGGCTCGTCATGTGCTCGACGAGCACGCTCATGACGACGTCACCGGCGAGCCCCGAGAGCGCGACCGCGCCTTCGCCGGTGCCCGTCTTCCCGGCGAACGCACCCTCGGCCGCCGTGTCGAGCATGCGCCCCTTGAGCGTCCCCGTGAGGCCCGGGCGCGCGAGCCCCTCCAGCAGCGGCGCGAGCCTCGCGTCGGTCTTCGCGCGCGCGAGCAGCGTCGCGATGGCGCGCGCCGGGACCTTGCTCTCGTTGCCGATGCCCGACCCGTTGACGAGCACACCCTCGACCCCGAGCGATCGCAAGAACGCCGTCAGCCGCCGCGCCGCCTCGGCGAGCGTCACGGGCGCGCCTGCCTGCGCGTGCGCTGCGGCGAGCGCCAGCATCTCGTGATCGAACGCGTTCGAGGTCGCGAGGCTCGTCTCGAGGATGGTCGCGAGGGGCTTGCTGCGATGCTCATGGATGGGCGTCGCACCGGCGACCGGGCCGCCCACCTCGACGTCCCCGACCGCGATCCCGGCGCGCTCGAACGCATCCTTCCACGCGAAGCCCACCTGCTCGAGCGGCGCCGGTGACTTCATGACGAGCGTCTTGCCCTTCGCGTAGTCGGCGGCGACGGTGCCCCACACGTCCAAGAGCGCGCGCCCGCTCGCGTCGCGCTCGAGCACGCCGCCGTTGTCGAGCTCGTTGCAGCCGACCTTGAACTCCGTCTGCGGTGCCACGGTCTGCACGCGCGCTCGCACCGCGAACGCGTCCGTGTCGGCGACGACGCGCGCGGGCTCGCCCGGCGCCGCGCCCGGCGTCACCGTCAGCTTGACGATGTTCTTGTCGACGCTGAGCGGCTCAGGGCGCGCGAGATACTCCCAGTCTTCGTCGCCGTACTTGGCGAAGCTCGCCGGGACGTTCGTCCCTTGCAGCGCGCTCACGTCGAGGATGAGCCGCGGGATCGCGGTCAGTCCCTGCGCGGCGAGCGCGCGCGCGAGCTCGTCGATCGCGGCGCGCGTCATCGTCGGATCGAACCTCCCGGTGACGACGACGGCGCCGTCGGGCGCGCGTGACAGCGTGGTCGAGAAGCGGTGGCCGGGCCCGAGGACCGACAGCGCGAACGCGGCCGTCACCACCTTCGCGTTGCTGCACGGATTCGTGGGGACGGCCGCGCGGTGGTCGACGAGCGGGGCGCCGTGCGCGTCGAGCACCGTGCACGACACGTCCGCGCGCCGCAGCGCGGGTAACGCAAGCAGGAGCTCCATCGCCTGGCGCACCTGCGACGGGAGCGAGCCGCTGTCGAGCTTCGCGAGGACGTCGGACGCGATGGCGCGCGCGTCGGCGTTCCACGCGGCGCCGATGCGCGACGGCATCACGCGCGGAGCGCTTCCATCCGCGAGCGCGAGGCCGCTGACCTCCACTCGCTGCAGGGGTGGAGCGGTGAGCGGGCTCGCGACGGCCGTGACCTCGTCGGCCGCGGGCTCGAGCGCCACTTCGCCGACGTTCGGCGTCGGCCGCAGCGACGGGAGGTCGCGCCTCAGCTTCACGAGCGCAGGATAGCGGGCGCGAGCGTGCAGCACCACGACGTTGCGCGTGGTCCCCGATGTGCTCACCTGCGCACCTCGATCCGCGCTCGGCGTGCGGTGCCCAGCGCCGTGTGCTCCGCGGCGCTGTAAGGTGCCTCCATGGCTCGGGAACCCTTCTTCCGCAGCGACGGCGCCGACGGGCGCCGCTTCCACGCCACGGCCTCCACCCGCGGGCCCTGGTCCAACGACCACCAGCATGCTGGCCCGCCCACGGCGCTCCTGGCGCGCGCGCTCGAGCGTGAGCTCGGGGCCGATCGCCGCCTGGCGCGCATCACCTGCGAGATGCTGCGCCCCATCCCCGTGGGCCAGGTGACCGTGGAGCTCGACGTCGAGAAGCAAGGGAAGAAGAGCACCTTGGCCCGTGCGCGCCTGCTGGTGGAGGGCGGCGCCGTCGCCATCGATGCGCGCGCGCTCTTGGTGCGCGAGGTGGACACGCCCGTGGTGCGCCACGATCCGCCGCCGCCGCTGCTGGCTACCGCGACGCCCTACGCCTTCACCTTCTTCCGCAGCGACGTCGGCTACCACACGGCGGTCGAGCTGCGCCTGCTGCGCGGCGTCTGGGGCTCGGGCGCCATGGCGTGCTGGATGCGCCAGCGCGTGCCGCTGGTGGACGACGAGGCGCCGAGCGGCGCCCAGCGCGCGCTCGTCCTCGCGGACGCCGGCAGCGGGGTCTCCGCGGCCCTGGATCCCCGGCGCTTCCGCTTCGCGAACGCCGATCTGAGCGTCCACCTGGAGCGGCCTCCCGTGGGGGAGTGGATCGTGCTCGACGCCACGACCGCGACGTCGGGCAACGGCGCCGCGCTCGCGAGCACGTTGCTGCAGGACGAGCGGGGCAGCTTTGGCCACGGGCTGCAGACGCTCGTGGTGGAGGCGCAGGAGGGGCCCGCGTCGGCGCCCGGCGCGCTACCCTAGGGGGGTCATGACGAGGCTGCATGCACCCCGCGATCGGTCCGCCGCCGCTGCGCTCGTCGCACTCGCGATGGCCACGAGTGTCGCGTGCCCCGCTGATCCCGACGCGGTCGATGACGGCGGGGCCGATGCGCCGCGCGACGGCGGTCCAAACACGTCGCAGGACGCGGGTACGGCGCGCGACGCCGGCCCCGACCACGTGCCGTGCATGCCGCGCGCGACCGGCGCCGCCGCCGTCACCGAGGGCGAGACCATCGACGTCGTGGTGGCCTGCGCCACCGGTCGCGCCGACGTGACTCTGGTGCTCGGTGCCGTGCCCGAGGGCGCCACGGCGACGACGGGCAACGGCTCGGTGCGCCTGGTGTGGCCCACCGACCTCGACGACGCCCAGGTGGTCGACGTGGCGGTGTCGGTGCCGGACCTCCGCGAGACCGGCGCCGTGCGCCTGGCGGTGGCCGACGCGTCGCTCGACGCCGACAACGCGCCGCCCGTGGACCCGCTGCGCTACTCGGAGGAGCACGGCCTGCCCGTGATCTTCCTCTCCCACGAGCCCGCCGCCGAGGCGTACGAGCCCGTGACGGTGATCGCGGGCGGCCACCAGTACGTCGGCACCGAGGTCAAGCTGCGCGGCGCGTCGTCGCTCGGCTATCCCAAGCGCAGCTTCACGGTGCGCCTCGACAAGGAGGACCGCTTCCAGCTGCCCGCGCGCGGCTTCGTCGATCGCAAGAAGATCGTCCTGATCTCGACCTTCGACGACAACAGCTACGTGCGCCAACGCCTCGCCTACCAGCTCTACAACCGCACCGACGGAGGCGCGCCCCACACAAGGCTCGAGGCCACCAGCGCCGTGCTGTACGTCGGCGGCAGCTATTTCGGCCTGGTGACGCTGGCCGACCACGTCGACCGCGACCTGTTCGAGGAGACGCTCGGCCTCGGCGACGGCGGCAACCTCTACAAGTCGGTGAACCACGACGCCAACTTCCGCCGCGAGCGCTTCCCACGCGGCACCGGCATGAAGGGCTCCCTCGGCGACGGCTGGGAGCTGCGCGACGAGCCCGATACGCCCGTGGGGCAGTGGACGGACCTGGTGGAGCTGGTGGCCTTCACCTCCGACGCCGCCGCGAGCACCTTCGACGCGCAGATCGGGAGCCGCGTGTCGGTGACCGACCTGGCGGCGTGGTGGGTCTTCGCTACCGCCATCCTCGGCGAGGACTCGTACGGCAAGAACGCGTACCTCTACAAAGCGGACGCCGCGGCGCCGTTCCGTTACGCGCCGTGGGACTTCAACCACTCGTTTGGCCAAGCATGGGAGACCTCGCGCACCGATCCCACCACGCCCGTCGACGAGGGCTGGCCCATCGACACCAACCAGCTCTGGGAGCGCCTGCTCGCCTCGCCCATGCACGGGCCGACGTTGCGCGCGGCGGCGGCCGAGGCGCACGCCGGCCCCCTGTCCGTGGTCGAGGTGCTCGCCCTGTTCGACACCATGGTGGCCGACGTGGACGCAAGCGCGCGCAAGGACTGGGCGGCGTGGGGGTCCGACTATGCTGCATACTACCCGCGCGACGACCTGCAGGACTTCGACGGCGAGGTGGCCTACACCCGCGCGTGGATCGAGGAGCGCTGGGCGTTCCTCGCCGAGCCCTGAGACGAACGATGGGCGAACGGGCGCGCCTACGCGTGCCGACGTACACTCGATCGCATGCGGTGGCTGCTGTTGCCTGTCTGCTGCGCGGCGCTCGCATGCGTCGTCGACCCGGCGCTCGACGGCAAGCGATGCGACGACGCACATCTCTGCGTCGCGGGTTTTGCCTGCGTCGACGGGACGTGCCTGGTGGCGAGCGGGGCCGCCGACGCGGGGCCAAGCGAAGGTGAGGGCGAAGGTGAGGGCGAAGGTGAGGGCGAAGGTGAGGGCGAAGG
>CAZONM010000044.1:0-22093 GCA_964580865.1 uncultured Myxococcales bacterium
CGCGGGTCCGCGCGCGGCGACGGCCTCACCGGCGGCCGCCATGCCGCTCGCGGCGCGCTGCAGCACCCGCGCCGCGGCGAACGCGCGTGGCGCGGCGGGGTCCGCCTCGATGACCTCGACACACGCCGCGATGACGTCGTCAAATGCGCGCCGCGACCACGCCACCAGACACGGCGACAGCACCTCGTCGGCCCCGTCGGTGCCAGGCGCGGGGTAGCGCAGCGCCACCACCTGATCGTGGCTCGGCAACGACACGGCGGCCAAGGGGGCGCGGAGGCTCGCCTCGAGCGCGTCGCGCGACAGGCCACGCCGCCCGCTCGCGCACCCCTGGAGCGCGCCGACGGCGAGCGCCGCCGACGCCAACACCAGCGCGGCCGCGCGCAGCGCCGCACCCTCCCGGCAGGTGCTTCGCGCAGCCATCATGGCCCACGCCGGTGCGCGGCGCCCGCCATGCGCACGCGGCGCCTCATCAATGCATCCGCTGCGACAGCGTCGGCGCGGAATTGCGCGTACGACTCCACCGGGATCCGCCGCGCACGCAGCGCGGTGTCCTCATCGACGATGAAGCCGTCGGCTGTGCGGGTGATGGTCTGGGTGAATGACACGAACGAGCCCTGCACGACGCCGCCGCTCGGGAGATCCGCCACCGTGACCCCCGGCGGAAGCACGTAGCGCATGACGTTGCGCGTGCGCCATGGGTACTCGACCCACACGTCCGTCGTCCGCGCCGAGCGATCGGCATAGTTGCCGGTGAGGTCGTGCGGGTACAGCGACACCTGCAGCGTAAGAGAGCCGTCGGCGTCGACCACCGCGCGATGCGGCAGCGTGGCCTCGAAGGCGTAGCCCAGCTCCTCGGCAGCCAGCGAGAGCTCGGTGACGTCGAGCCGCGTCACCTGGGCGCCGGGCATGATCTGTGTGAGGTGCCGCTGGAGCGTCTCCTTGCGCGTGGCCGCGTCGGCGAAGTCGCGACGCGCACCCGCGTTGGCCTGCCCTCGGAACCGCTCGGTGCCGCGCACCGAGAGCGTGCCGTCGGCCGCGAGCGTCAACACGTAGTCCGAGACGTTGAGGTTGGCGCCGGCCGGCTGCACCGGGATGCGCGTCAACCGGCTCGCTGACTGCGCGCCGTGCGCGCCCACCACCAGCGCCAGCGCGCCTTGGTCGAGCGGCGGCAACTCGAGCGCGCCGCTCTGCTCCGCCGTGCCGTCGAGGAACACGTCGAGCGATGGCACGTACGCGATGGCGTGATTGAACAGCAGCATCGACGGTGGCTCGGCGACGATGTCGCCGAGATTGGCGGTGCGCACCAAGGCGAGGTTCGCCTCGATGCCGACGTGGCGCAGCAGCGCCACGAGCAGCGACGCCTTGTCTTTGCAGTCACCATACTTGCGCCGATAGACCTCGGTGACGGGGTATGGCTTCCAGCCGTGGATGCCGAGCTCGATGCCGACATAGCGGGTGGTGGTGACGACGTGCTCGTAGATGCGCCGCACGCGATCGCGGTCGTCGCGCGCGTCCCTGGTCACTGCGAGCGCGACGGCCTTGAGCTCATCGTCGAGCAGGAGCTGCGGCGCAACGAGTGCGTCGTACCACGCGCCAAGGTCCTGCCAGCGCGCGTAGCTCGACACCGAGACGAAGTCGGCGACCTCGAGGAACGGCGGCATGAGCGGCTCCGGCTCCACAGCGGGTGCCTCGGCGACCCGGAAGTCGTGGACGCGCACCGCCTCGCCCTCGAGCAGCTCGTCGCGCACGGTGGGCTGCGGCGCGCCCTTGCCACCCCAGGAGAGGGCGCGCGTGCGGGGGCTCTCGATGATCAGGCGCCAGGCGTGGGTGGGCACGGTACCGCCAATGGGCTCGACGGCGCCGAAGAAGTCGCCGAATAAGTTCTGACGGCCCACGAGCTCCTTGCGCAGCACCAGGTGGATCGTGTCGCCGTCGGCCAGCGGAGGGAACGTGACGACCTTGTACGCCACGTCGGTGTACACGCCGTCCTGCTTGCCCGACGGTCCCTGGTCGCCCACGCGGAGCGCGGGCTCACGGCGCCCATCGAGGCCGATACGCTCGGCGGTGAGCACCTCGATCTCCTCGCGGCCCTCGCTGTAGGGGAAGCTCCAGGTCTGCAGGCCCGCCGCCTTGCGCGCATCGTGCACACGCACCACGCGCTCGATGAGCACGCGCCCGAGGCCGTTCTCGAAGAAGCGCATGGCGACCGTGGACGCGGCAATGTGCGCGCCGATGCGCGCGGCGTCGGCGTCGGCGGGCTCGCGCGCCAGTCGCCGCACCTCGTCGTCGTCGAGCGCGTAGCGCGTCGCGAGCGGCTCCTCGCCGGTGTCGAGCGCGCGCAGCGTGCGCCGCAGCTCGGCGCTCTGGGGCACGAGCGCCACGGCGGCGCGCAGCCGCGCGCGCGCTTGTTCGCGATCACCTGCGATGAGCGCGAGCTTCGCGGCGAGCTCCAGGGGCTCGACGCGCTCAGGGTACGTCGCCATGCGCTCGTCGGCGAAGGTCGTGGCCTCGGGGACGCGACCCGCGGCCACGAGCGCGGTGGCTAGCGCGTCGGCCATCGTGTGCGAACCCGGTCGCGACGCCAAGCGCGCGCGCGCCAATTCGACGCGTTCGGCCAACGCCGCCGATCGCGTCGACGGCGACGCCAGTCGGGCCCACGCCGCGTCCGCGCGCAGGCGTGTGATTCGCGCGGCGTCGCGCGCGCGCTCGGCGAAACGTAGCGCGCGCGCGTTGTCGCCGGCCTGTTCGGCCACGTCGGCAGCGAGCGCCAAGTTCTTCTCCGACGGCACCGCCTCTGCGCGCCGCAGCGCCTCGATGGCGCTGCCGGCGCGCTCGGGGCCGCGGTCGATGCGCAGCGCGCGATTGATGACCAGGTCATCGGCGGGCGCCACCGCGCGCGCGCGCGCGAGCAACGCGCGGGCCTCGTGAGCGTCGTCGGCCTCTTCACGCGCGGTCGCGAGCGCGAGCAGCGCCTCCACCGATGACGGATCGATGGCGAGCGCCTCCTCGAGCAGCGCGCGGCACGCGGTGCGGTCGCGCTCGCACACGGGATCGGCGAGCCCCACCCGCGCCGCGGCGCGCGCGGCGGCCGGCGCCCCCGCCCGATCGCGCAGCGCGACCAGCTCCGTGAGCCAGCGCTCGATCATGCGCGGCCTCACCCGGCGGTCACCGGCGGCGCGCGCACGTTCGAGCGCGGCCGCGGCGGCGAGCACGACCGCGCGCTGCGCATCGGGAGGTCCGTCGCTCGCGGGCACCACCGCGTCGGCGATGACGGGGGGCGGCCGGCTTCCCCTCGACACTGCCTGCGCGCGCCGAATCCGCTCCGGTGCCGTCGATAGCTCGAACCCGGCGAGCGCGCCGCCTTCGGGCCGGGTGAGGCGCGCGATGATGCTGGCGTCGTTGCCGAGGAAGCCCGCTTCGATCACGAGCAAGTTGTCACCCGCCTCGAGCCACAAGCCCGCCGCGGACTGGTCGAAGCGCAGCGGACGGTCGACGTCAGCGCGCAGGATCTCGCGCCCGTTGAGCAGCGCGCGCACCTGGCCGCTCGAACCCACGCGCAGCGCCGCGGCCTGCGCCGCGCGCACGCGCACCACCACCGCGTAGAGCGCGCGTGTCTCTCGCGTCGGCGTCATCGCCGGCACCAGATCGAGCTCGCCAAACGGATCCGCGGTCACCACTTGCCAGCCCGCGTCGCGGTCGATGCCCTGCACGCGAGCGGTCGACGAGAGATCGGTCGCGGGCAGCGGCGTGCCGAACGCGCTGCCTCCGGTGTTCGGGAACGGGCCGATGACGCGCGCGCTCGTGATGATCCCGAGGGGGGCCAAGGACGCGCGCGCCTTCTCGACGTCGCCGGCCTGTACGGCGCGCGTCATCAGGCGATAGCGCGCCTCGTCGCGCGCGAGCGCCGCGCGCGCGTCGCGCGTCGCCTCCTCGAGCAGCGCGGCGCGCGCGTCGGGCGCGGGCACGTGCTCGGCGAGCTCGAGCGCTCGCGCCAAGCCGGCGAGCGCGATGAGCGGGTCCGCCTCATGCAACGCAGCGTCGCGCATCGCCACGCGCTCGTCGTCGAGCGCCGGGATCTGCGACAGCACGAGCGCGGCCAACAGCCAGGGCACGGGATCTTCTAGCGCGGCCGTGGTATGGAGATCGACGTTGGCCCCGTAACTCAGCGGTAGAGTGACACCTTTACACGGTGTAGGTCGTCGGTTCGAATCCGGCCGGGGCTACGTTCGCGCCAGGGCGAAGTCGCGGACCATCATTGCTGCGGTGCGAGCTGCGCGAGCAGGCGACGCGCCTGAGCGGCGACGGCGATGAGCGCCCCGAGCAGCAGCCCCGCGATCAAGAGGCTGCCCGAGCGCTTGACGACCACGCGCACGGTCGAGGTCACCTCCAGACGCGGCGGCGTGATGATCTCGTAGCGCGCCGACGCACTCGCCTTCTCGAGCGCAAACTGCAGCTCCGCAGTCTTGAGCTGATCGAAGATGCGCGTGTGGAGCTCCTTGGTGGCGTCGTAGCTCCTCGTAAGGTCGGCGTATTGCGCCTCGAGCTGCGGCAGCTTCTCGACGATGGCTTTGACCCTCACCTGGTCTTGGGCCAGACGGGAGCGCTCGCTGCGCGTGGCGGCCGCCGACGCGCGCAAGCGGCTCAACCGATCGAGGGCCGACTCGTACACGGGGTTTCGTGAACGCTCGATCTCGGTGTCGTCGGTGCTGCGCTCGGCTTCGCTGGCGAGCCGCTTGAGCTCGTCCAGCTTCGCCCGTAGCTCGCGGACGTCTGGGTGCTCGTCGCCGAGACCGCTGGCACGGGCTTGCGCCAAGCGTTGGTTCACGTCGACGATGGCCTGCTGATAGGGGCGCGTCGCGAGGACGCGGCTCTCAACGAGCGGCGTCTCGGTCGAGAGGCGCTGTTGATCGACGTGGGCCTCCGCCTCCAGCCGGTTGATCTCGGCCGCCAGGTCGCTCTCCCGGCGCTGCAGCTCGAACAGGTAGTCGTAGTATTGCCGCGCTTGATCGGGCAGCCCGTCGATGTTCTTGCGCTTGAACTCGAGCAGGCGCGCCTCGGTCTCTTTGAGGTCCTTCTCGGTGGACCGCAGCTGACCCGATAGGAACTCGACCTGCGAGCTGATGATCTTGAGCGTCTTGTCGATCTCGCCCTGCAGGTAGTTGTCGACGTGCTTCTCGAGGAAGGTCAGGCTCTCATCCGGCGAGATCCCTTGATATGCCCCCGCGTAGGTCTGGGAGTTCTGATCGCCGCCGGTGTTGTCAAAGGACAGCCGCGCCTGCACCGCCTGCAGGAGCTCCGGGGTCGGATTGGCAGCGCCGACGTCCGCCAACGTCTTGCCGATCACGGTGGTCGACCGAAAGGTGGTGCCCGCGGAGCGGAAGAACTCGACGTTCGACGAGTCGAAGCGTTCGAGCGGGTTGTTGCTGGCGCGCGAGTGCAGTCGCACGTCGAACACCGCCCGTGCCCCTGGCGGGAATGGCACGATGCTGGCCGCACCAGCGACCAGTCCGAAGAGCCCGAGCGCGGCGATGACCTTTCGGAACGGCCAGAAGAACGCGATGAGGCGCCGCAGCTGCTGCACCATGTCGCTGAACGACATTTCCTCGTCGTCGCGGCGGATGCGGGCGGTGGGAGGTGCACCGCTGACGGACTCGACGTGCGCCGCAGGGCCAGCCCCCGCCGCCGCCTGCGGCGGCTCTGCGGGCGGCACCGCCGCCGGGATCGCGTTGCGGGCGAGATCGATCGCGTCGCCCGCGACGTAGCGGAACACCGTGAACCCGACCTGGATCAGGTCGCCGTCGCGCAGGTCGATCTCGTCGACCCGTTGGGCATTGACCAAGGTGCCGTTGGCGGAGCCAAGGTCGTAGATGCGGTACCGCGACCCTCGACGCACCAGCTCGGCGTGCCGACTGGAGACCCGGTCGTCGTTGAGCTGGATGTCGCAGCGGCTGCTGCGGCCAATGACGGCCTCGGGCTCGGCGAGCGTGTAGCGGTGGCCGACGTTGGCCCCCATGCACACCAACAGGCTCGAGGCCGGGATGCGGTCGGGCCGCATCAGCATGTAGCGGCCGCCTTGCTCGTCGCTCTTCTGCTCGGCGGTGGGCACCCTCATGACCACGGTGTCGCTGCGCGCCGGCCGCGACGCGCCGGTGCGCGTGCGCGCGGTCGAGGGGGTGTCTTCGTCGGGCTCGAGGGTGGCCTCGATGACCGGAGGGGGGCTGCTCGGCCCCACGGCTGGGGATCCCTCGTCGGGAGCGTCGGGCGCGCGGCGGCGCGTCATGCCCGAGGTCTAGCAGCTAGGGCGCGGATCGGAAACCTGCGGGCGACGCGTGGCGCTCGCTCGAACAGGCTCTCGGTCAGCACAGCGTCGAAGATCATGTGGTGCGCCGCGTCTCGGAGGCGAACGGCCAGCGAGCGTAGGCCACTCCCCTGGCGTGCACGAGCTTTCGGCCGGCCATGGCTCGGCGCGGGCGCCTGGGGCCGGCACGTGAACCGCGGGTGGGCTCCCGTTGGCGCCTCATCCGTCAACTGGAGGACCCGTGCGCGAAGCTCCCACAGCCGCGTGACGGAGGCACGCTCGTGCCGGTTCCATAGGCTCGCTCCACCCGTCACCGAGAGGCTCCGATGCGCTCCGCATACCCAGCACCCCTCGCGCTCCTGACCCTTGCCGCATTGAGTCAAGCGTGCGCCAACGAGGTCGAAGACGAGGGCGCGGTGATGGGCGCGGGCGCCATCGCCTCCGAGGCGGAGAAGGCGTTCACCCACACGTGCGCCGCCGGGTCCACCGTCAAGGGCATCGACGTGAGCTACTGGCAGTCGAACGTCGATTGGCCCCGCGTCGCCGACGACGGCGTGAAGTACGCCTTCATCCGCGTGTCCGACGGGCTCTCGCACGTCGACACCAAGTTCGAGCGCAACTGGGCAGGCGCCAAGGACAACGGCATCCTGCGCGGCGCCTACCAGTTCTTTCGAAGCAACCAGGATCCCATCGCCCAGGCGAACCTGTTGATCGAGATGGTGGGGCAGCTCGAGCCCGGCGATCTGCCCCCGGTCATCGACGTGGAGAGCAAGGACGGCCAGAGCGCCGCGACCATCCGGCGCAAGGTCGGGCAGTGGCTCGACCACGTGGAGGCGGCCTTGGGCGTGCGCCCCATCATCTACACGGGGCCCTACTTCTGGCGCGACCAGGTCGGCGGTGCCGACTTCGAGGACCACGCGCTGTGGATCGCGCACTACGGCACCGCGTGCCCCTACGTGCCGCCGACGTGGACCAGCTGGACCTTCCACCAGCACAGCTCGTCGGGCCGCGTGCGCGGAATCTCGGGCAACGTCGACATGAACCTGTTCAACGGCACCATGAACGAGCTCCTGGCGCTCACGGTGGCGGGCGTGCCGCAACCGCCGCCGCCGCCCCCGCCCCCGCCGGCCAACGAGGCCTGCGTCGAGCTGGGCGCCGACGGCGGCGTCATCGACGACGGCGACCCGTGCTTCGTGGCGGGCGGCGATCCGCGCTGGCTGAAGCGCGTGGCCGGCGCGGGCAGCGGCGGTGACCTGATCACCACCGGTACGACGGCCTCGTCCACCACCGAGAACTACGGCGAGTGGACGCTCAAGGTCGCCCAGGAGGGTACCTACGAGCTCGAGGTGTGGATCGACGCCGCGCGCCCGACGTCGCGCCAAGCGCGGTACCGCATCACGCACGCCGACGGCTCCACCGACGCGACCATCAACCAGTACTCCTCGTCGGGCTGGGTGTCGATCGGCGCCTACCGCCTGCGCACCGGCGCCGGCCAGAAGGTGCGGCTCAACGACAACACCGGCGAGGCGGGCTCGCTCAATCGCGATCTCGCGTTCGACGCCATGCGCGTGTCGCCCGTCGACGACAGCCCACCCGTGGACGAGTGTCCGCGCGTGCAGGTGTTCGGGACCAACAGCTCCCTCAACGTGCGACCCGCGCCCAACACGACGCGCGCGGCCGTGGGTCGGCTCGAGGACGGCGACATCGCCGATCGGCTCGACACGGTCACCGGCGAGACGGTGGAGGGCAACGCCACGTGGTACCGCGTCACCGACGGCCAGGTGACCGGCTACATCACGGCCGCGTACGCCCGGTGCGTGCAGTAGCGCCCAGCGTCAGCGCGCGCCGTAGTTCTTGTCGATCCACTCGCGGTACGCGCCCGAACGCACGCGATCGATCCACGCGCGGTTGGCCAGCGTCCAGCGCACGGTCTCCTCGAGGCCGGCGGTGAAGTCGTGGCGCGGCGTCCAACCGAGGAGCCGCTCGATCTTGCCGCAGTCGATGGCGTAGCGCCGATCGTGGCCCGGGCGGTCCTTGACGAAGGTGATGAGGGAGCGGAGCGCCGCGGGGTCCTTGCCGGCCTGGCGCGCGACGACTGCGATGAGCTCATGCAGCAGGTCGAGGTTCTTCTTCTCGTTGCGTCCGCCCACGTTCCAGCTCGTGCCCGGCGCGCCGCGCGTCATCACCAGCCACACCGCCTCGGCGTGATCGTCGACGTACAGCCAGTCGCGCACGTTCTGCCCGTCGCCGTACACGGGCAAAGGCTTGCCCTCGAGGCAATTGGCGATCATCAGCGGGATGAGCTTCTCGGGGAATTGGTACGGGCCGTAGTTGTTCGAGCAGTTCGACAGCGTCGTCGACAGACCGTAGGTGTGGGCGTAGGCGCGCACCAGGTGGTCTGAGGCCGCCTTCGACGCGGAGTACGGCGAGCGGGGATCGTACGCCGTGGTCTCTACGAAGAACCCGGTGTCGCCGAGCGAGCCGAACACCTCGTCGGTCGACACGTGGTGCAGGTGCACCTCCTGGCCCGCGGCGCGGCGCGCGCGCACGGCCTCGAGGATGGCGAACGTGCCGAGCACGTTGGTCTCGATGAAGTCGCGCGGCCCATGGATGGAGCGGTCCACGTGGCTCTCGGCGGCGAAGTGCACCACGCAGTCGACGCCGTGCTCCTCGAGGAGCCGCTCGAGGAGGCCTTGGTCCCGCACGTCGCCACGCACGAACGTGTAGCGCCCGGCGCGCTCGGCGTCGTCCACGAAGCCCGCGAGGTTCTCGAGGTTGCCCGCGTACGTAAGCAGATCGAGGTTGACGATGTGCGCGCTGCACGCGGGGTCGCGCAACCGTGTGCGTAGGAACGACGAGCCGATGAACCCAGCGCCGCCCGTGACCAACAGGCGTCGCGGGTTCCGCGCAGCTCCAAGGACCTGGCTTGCTGTGTCGTGCGAATCCGCTGCGTTCACGCTGCTCACGTCGCCTCCGGGAACACCTCACGAAACGCTCGCGCCTCGAGGTCGCGCTTGGAGAGGCGCGCGCGCGCGCGCGCCAGGGGCCACGCCACACCCACCTCGGGATCGTCGAAGGCGAAGCCGACCTCGGCGGCAGGGTCGTACACCGCGCTCACCTTGTAACAGACGTCCGCGACGTCGGAGAGCACGCAGAACCCGTGGGCGAACCCCACCGGCACGTAGAGCGCGTGGTGGGTGACGTCATCGAGCACCTCCGCATGCCAGCGACCGAACGTCGGCGATCCCACGCGCACGTCGACGACCGCGTCGAAGACGCGGCCGCGCGCGACGCGCACGAGCTTCGCCTGCCCCGGGCCGCGCTCGCTGGCGCGCTGGAAGTGCAGGCCGCGCACCGTGTGCATCACCGACCGCGAGTGGTTGTCTTGCACGAACTCGGTGGTGATGCCTGCGCGCTCCAGGAGGTCCCGGCGCCAGGCCTCGAGGAAAAAGCCGCGGTCGTCCGCGAACACTCGCGGGCGCACCAGCTTGAGGCCCGCCAGGGGGAGCTCGACGACCTCCATCAGCGCTTGGCCACGAGCGAGAGGATGTACTCGCCGTAGCCCGACTTCGCGAGCCGCTGGCCCGCCGCTGTGAGCTGATCGTCGTCGATGTAGCCCATGCGCCACGCGATCTCTTCGAGGCACGCGATCTGAATGCCCGTGCGGTGCTCGAGCACCTGCACGAACTGGCTCGCCTCCATCAGGCTGTCGTGTGTCCCCGTGTCGAGCCACGCGGTTCCGCGGCCGAGCGTCACCAGCTTGGCGCGCCCCCGTCGCACGTAGTGGTTGTTGACGTCCGTGATCTCGAGCTCGCCGCGCGGCGACGGCGCGAGCTTGGCGGCCACGTCAACCACCTCATTGTCGAACATGTAGAGCCCGGTGATCGCCAGGTCCGACTTCGGTTGCTTGGGCTTCTCCTCGATGGCGACCAAGCGCCCGTCAGTCGACAGCTCTGCCACGCCATAGCGATGCGCGTCCCTGACGCGGTAGCCGAAGAGCGCGCAGCCGTTGAGCTGTTGCACCTCGCGCTGCAGGACGTTGGCCATGCCGTGGCCATGGAAGATGTTGTCGCCGAGGATGAGGCAGACGCTCTCGTCGGCGATGAACTCGCGGCCGATGATGAACGCCTCCGCCAAGCCATTCGGCTGCGGCTGCTCGGCGTACTGAAACGCGAGCCCGAGCTCCTCGCCTGTCCCGAGCAGTCGCTTGAACTGCGGCAGGTCATGCGGTGTCGAGATGATCAGGATCTCGCGAATCCCCGCGAGCATCTGGATCGCGAGCGGGAAATAGATCATTGGCTTGTCGTAGATGGGACACAGCTGTTTCGACACCGCCTTGGTGATGGGGTGCAGCCGCGTCCCACTTCCGCCCGCCAAAACGATGCCTTTCATCCTGCCTCCACGCCGCCAAGCCGCGCAGCGCTCGCCGCGACACACGGCCGAACCCTAGCGTGGAACATGGCTGCGTTGGGGGGCGAACCACAAGACCGCCCGCGGGCGTGGGCCGCGGGCGCCACACTCGTCCGGTGGTGCGCGCTCGCGCGAGCCACCTCCGCGCGCTCACGACGCGGCGGGGATCACATCGGTTGACGGCGCTGCCGCGGTGCTCGCCATGCCACGCGCGGCCCCGTACAGCGCACCACCGAAGAACACGACCAGGGGCGTGAACAGGCCGTTGGGGATCAAGTCGACCACACCGATCAGCACGATCGATGCCAAGCCGGTCACCAGCTTCCGGTCCGCGATGACCTCGACGCGCCGCAGGCGCCGGGGCAAGACCAGGAGGGGCCAGAGCAGCAGCGGGAACATGAAGGCGAAGCCAACGATGCCGCGGACGCTGATGACGATGATCCAATACCCATCTGACACCGTGATGCTCTGTCCGCTCTCGGGGCTGTACACGAAGTGACGACCCCACCCACCCCAGCCGAACCAGGGGCGCTCCGCCGTGTGCTGCGTGAGCAGCTCCTCCATCTGGAATCGGTAGTCGAGCGATCGTGCACGGTCGTCGCTGACGGCGCGCGCCATTGCCAGCGCCTGATCGACCGGAAAGAGGTGGTAGTTGCGGCAGGCCGGGTAGGCAAGAACCACCAGCGCACCCACGAACGCGATGCGCGCGACGGCGCGCGGTGGCATCATCATCGTCACCGCGGTGGCGAACGCGCCAAAGAGCAGCGCGCCGAGGCTCTTGCAGGCCACCAAGAACGCCCAGAGGTAGCCGGCCACGAGCGGAGCCGGCGCGCCGGGCAGCGATCGCCGCGCTCGCGCCAAGGTCACCGCGGCCAGCGCCGACCACGCCATGAACAACGCGACGGGGAGGCCATGCGGCATGAAGACGGTGGGCCGAAAGCCGCCGCCGCGCATCGTCTGGGCGAACGAGTGCTGGTGGAAGCCGTAGACCCACGCGTGAAGCTGCGGCGAGAGCTGGAGCTCGATGAACAGGAGCGGCGTGTAGATGACTCCGCACATCACGATGACGGAGAGCAAGCGCCGCAGCTCCTGGACCCCCGGGACCGACGCGCGACCCACCAGGAACGGCACCGTGAACCACAGCACGTCCCGGTACACCTCACCGACCACGTCCCACAGCGTCATCCCCGGGATGCGCGTCGACCCGTACACGAGGGTGTCGCCGTTGGTCGCCACGGTGCAGATACTGCAAGCCACCATACCGAGGGTGAGAACCTCTGGGCCGCGAAAGGGACGCGCCTCGCGCAGCCGAGTGCGGCCGCGCACCAGCATCCCCAGCAGGCAGGCGATGGACGCAGCCTCGTACTTGCCGAGGCCCGGCAGACCGGGCGCGTCGAGCGTCACGACCTCGGGGAGAAACAGGGCGAACGACAGCATGACGACCGGCGCTGCCGTCGTGGGTCGCAACACCAGGAAGGCCGCGATCCCCGCGGGGATCGACAGCGCGAGCATGAGGTACGAGAGCGCGTTCGGCATCGAGCCACGTCAGATCATAACGTGCTCATCGTCCTCGAGCAGACCGCGCGCGTTCATGATCGCTCGATTCTGCCGAAGGCGCTCGTCGGTCAGGCCTGCGAGGTACTTCATGAGCTCGGGGTGCTGGCGTACCACGGCCTTGAAGTCGTCGTGCGCGAGGAACAGCGCCTCCAGGTCCTCGTCGGCAGTGACCCAGGCCTGGGTCGGCTGGTCGCCCACGAGCGACATCTCGCCGCACACGTCGGCGCCACGCAGCGTCGCGAGGTGGATGCGCTCGCCGGCGCTGACCTTCGATACGCTGGCCGAGCCGCCGAGCAACAGGAACAGGCCGGGGCCCGTCTGGCCTTCGCGGATGAGCTCGTGCCCACCCGGGAAGGTGACGACGCGGAAGCTCTCCATCACGGTGTGCCGCTCTTCCCGGGTGAGCCCCGAGAAGAACGGGTGGGTCGCGGTGAGGTTGCGCAGGAAGCGCTCGCGCGTGAATTCCTTGAGCGCGCCGCTGATCCCCGTGGTGGTGGCGGACGCGACCACCAGATCGCTGCGTCGCAGCTCGAGCACGTCGACGTCACCGCGGGCGACCACGCTCGCTTGGCGTGGCTCGTCGGAGATGAGCGCGAGCTCGCCGAACACGCTGCCGCGGTACAGGTGCGCCAGCGTGACGCCGCCGTCCTCGTCGTCGATGTCGCGCTTGACCAGCACCTCGCCGTCGGCGATGAGGAAGAAGCTCTCGCCGCGCTCGCCCTCGCGGATAATCACCTCGTCGTCAGCGAAGCGGCGCAGCTGGAGCTTGCCGAGCACCGTCAGGAACGACTCTTCGTCGAGCCGCGACAGTAGCGGCAGGCTCGGCACGCGCGCGGCGTCGGGGATGCCGGTGACGCCCCCCGCGGCCCTCGCGGCAGCCGCCGGCAGTGCGTCGTCGTCCTCGGTGAGCGCGGCCGCCGCATCGTCACCAAGCGCCTGCGCCTGCGGCGGCTCGACGAGCGCGTCGACGCGTGCGCTATCTCGCCCGTACACCTCGGCCAGGGCGACCAGACCGTCCTCGTGGTCGGGCTCGAGCAGCAACACCATCTTGGTGGCCACCAGGGCGATGAGCGGCTGCCCGGTCTGAACGGCGTGCCCGGCGATCGCCTTGTAGACCTCGACGGCCAGGTCGCGCCGACCGGTGTTCAAGAGCGCGTCGGCCACGCGTAGGCGGGCGCGCAGGTTCCCCGGCATGGCCCGCACCACGCCGCCGAAGGCGCGCAGCGCCACGCGCCACTGGCCGCGCTTGAACGCGGCGTCACCCTTGGCGAACAGGTCCTTGGCGGGCTCGGGCACGATCCGACCCTAGCAGCGACGCGTGCCTACCGTCGAGCGCTGTCGCCGCGCCGCGCCGCGCACGGGTTCGCCGAGGCCCTTGCGGTCTGCCGTCGCGAACGAAAAAGGGGAGGCTCATGGCCCGGCCGCGCGCCCTGCCCTTGCTCGCCGTGGCCTACGCCGCGGCGTTTGCGTCCACGGGCCTGCAGCTGCCATTCACGTCGATGGCCATGCAGCGCATCGGCTTCTCGATGTCGGCCGTGGGCGTCATGTGGGCCACCCGCAGCGCCCTCGGCATCCTCGGGCCGGCGCTGTGGGGTACCTTGGCCGATCGGCGCGGTGACGCGCGGCCCTTCGCGGCCGCAGCGCTCGCGTGTGGCGCCGTGCTCATGATCGCGCTGTCGTTCACCACCACCGTCCCCGCGGCGATCGTGGTGTTCGGGCTGGTGGGCCTCTTGGCGGGACCGGCCGGCAGCCTGCTCGATGGGCTCACCATCACCGCGCTCGGCGACCGCAAGGAGCGCTTCGGGTCGTGGCGCGCCGTGGGCACCGCGGGCTTCGGCGTCACCTCGTTCGGGGCCGCCATGCTCATCGACGCCGACGTGCTCGATCCCCTGCCCTCACGCGTGTTCCCGGCGGCGGCCGTGTTGTTGGCGATCGCGTCGTGCGCGGCGTTGGCGTTGCCGCCCCTGGCGCGACCGGCCGTCGCCGACAGCAGGACGGTGCTGCGCCACCTCGCCTCGCGCGACATGATCGGGCTGTTCCTCACCGCCACGCTGTTGTGGTGCAGCCACGTTGGGTACGCGGCGTTCCTCGCGCCGCTCGCGCTCGGCGCCGGCATCTCGGAGTGGGCCATCGGCGCGTCGCTGTTCGCCGCCATCGTCGTCGAGACCGCGGTGCTGCGCCTGTCGTGGATCCCGCTGCGCCGGTTCAGCGGTCGCTCGCTGCTCATCGGCGTCACGGTGCTGGCCATCCTGCGCTGGTCGGCGCTGGCGATGACGACGTCGCCGGCGGTGTTCGTCGTGCTCCACGCGCTGCACGGCGTCACCTTCGGGCTGTTCTTCGCCACCCTCGTCGACATGATCGCGGCGCGCGCGCCGCCCGAGATTCGACAGGCGGCCCAGGGCACCATCGGCTCGTCGGCCTTCGGCCTTGGCGGCGTGCTCGGCTCCCTCACCGTCGGCAACGCGCTCGACCACGCGGGGCCGCGCGGCACCTGGCTCGCCATGGCGGGCGTGGCCACGTTGGCGCTGGTCACGGCGCTGGTCGCGCTGCGCCGCGAGCCCGCGGGGGGGTCGTCGTGATCCCGCCCAGGGGCGCCGCGCGCGCGTGGGCGTGCGCGCTGGCGCTCGCCGGCGGCGCGTGCGCCACCACGGCCGCCCGAACGACCGCGGTGGCGGCGCCGGTGTACCCCGTGGTGCTCGTGCACGGCTTCTCGGGATGGCACGAGCTCGGCGCGCTCGGCGCATATTTCCACGGCGTGCGCGACGCCCTGGCCGACGACGGCGTGACCGTGTTCGATCCCGCGCTGCCGCCGTTTGGCGCCGTGGAGCAGCGCGCGCCGGTGCTCGCCCGCGCCGTCGACGCCGTGCGCCGACGGACCGGCGCCGCCAAGGTGCACCTGGTGGCGCACTCGCAGGGCGGCATCGACGCGCGCTACCTCGTCGACGTGCTCGGCTACGGCGATCGGGTGGCGAGCATCGTCACGATCTCCACGCCCCACCGCGGCACCGAGCTCGCCGACGTGGCGGCCAAGGCGCCGCGCCCGCTCTTGGACCTCGCGTTCACGGTGCTCGGGCGCCAGCTCACCGCGGGCGCCGCGGCCGACCTCGGGCGGCCCGACATCGGCGGCTCGTTGCGCACGCTCTCGACCGCGGGGGCGCGCGCGCTCGACCACCGCATGCGGGGCGACCCGCGCGTGCGCGGCTTCTCCATCGCCGGGCTGGCGGACCGCGACGAGGAGGGCGCGTGCGACGGCGGCGCGTGGCCCGCCCCTCGGCAGACGGTGGCCGCCGGCAGCGTGTGGCCGCTGTGGGCGATCATCAAGCTCGCCACCGACGGCCCGGGCACCAACGACGGCATGGTGCCGACGGCGAGCATGCGCTGGGGCACGTTCCTCGGCTGCATCGCCGCCGACCACATCGACGAGATCGGCCTCACGCGCTCGCCACAGGTGGACCACCTAGAGCTGTACCGGCGCATCGTCGACGGGCTCGCCACGCTCGACCGCACGGGCACCGACGAGGGGCTGCGCCGCGTGGGCGCTACGCCGTTGCGGTGACGATCACTCCGGGCGCGCTCGATCGTCGGGCGTCACAACGAGGGGCGTGTGGTGCTGTCCGAGGCCGCGCAGGTGGCGCAGCACCGGCTCGCGCCAGTCCACGGCGGTCTCCTCGGGCTCTTCGTCCCACTGCGCGAACGAGTAGCGATCGCCGCCGCGGTACATGAAGTCGTTGATGACCACGCGCACGCGCTCGTCGTCTGTCACGGGGCGGCCGTCGCCCCACGTGATCGCGGTGACCACGCGTCGACCGCCGGCGTCGCGGTAGCGGTAGCGCACGCCGCCCACCACCGACTCCTCATTGGCCAGCGCCTCCTTGAGCTGCGCGCCGGTGAGCTCGACCACCAGGAGGAAGTTGTTGAACGGCAGCACGCTGGCGATGTCGCGCACGCGCACGGGCCCCGCGGCCAGATCCTGGCGAATGCCGCCGGCGTTGGTGATGGCCACCTGCGCCCACGGCAGCGCCGTCAGCCACGCGTCGACCACCACCTGCCCGAGCTCGCCGCGCGGGCCGCGCCGCAGCGGACGCGGCGCCTCCACCAGCACCTCGCCGCCGATGCGCTGTGCGGTCGCTTCGGCGCGCGTCACGATGTCGACGAGGGTGGCGTCTGGGGACGGCACCGCCTCACCGACGGGCCCGACCACGGGCACCACGCGCGCCGTGCGCGCCGTGAGCTTGCCGCCCGCGAGCGTGAGGTCGACGCGACAGAAGGAGCGCAGATAAGCGCCCGGGTTGCACACGCTGACGTCGTCGTCGAGGTCGGCGGTGCCGCCGTCGTCGACGCGCGCGCCCGCCTGGTGATGATGGCCGAAGGTGGCCACGCGCACGCGGTGCTTGCGCAGCGTGGGCATGAGCCGCTCGGCCAGCGCCAGCTCGTCGTGGATCACCACCACGATCTCGTCGGCGCCGGCGGCGCGCGCCCGCGGGATCCAGCGCTCGAGGGTCTCCTCGTACGGCAGGAACGTCAGGCCGGTCAGGTGCCGTGGGTCCGACGTCACCGGCGTGTCGACGTTGGTGAGCCCCACGACGCCCAGCGTGACGCCGCCGGCCTCGACGAGCGTGAACGGCCGCGCCCACGACGGCAATTCGCCCGTGGCGGCCTCCACGAGGTTGGCGGCGAGCAGGGGGAAGCGCGCGCCCGCCTGGTGCTCGGCCAGCTTGCGCACGCCGAAGTCGAAGTCGTGGTTGCCCACGGCCGCCGCCGCGTAGCCGAGGTGGTTCATGGCCGCGACCATGGGCGCGCCCTCGAGCAGCGTGCTCTCGTACGGGCCCGTCCACATGTCGCCCGTGGACAACAGCACGAGGCCGCGCGCCAGGCCCGCGGGCCCCGGCGCGTAGCCCTCGAGGCGCGTGAGCCGATCAGAGAGGCGCACGACGCCGCCGCGCTCCTCGCCGCGCTCGGGGTCGATGAGCGGCGCCAGCCAGCCGTGCTCGTCGGTGGTGACGAACAGCGTCAGCGCGCCGGCGCTCGCCGGTGTCGTCGACCGCGCCGGGGGCGGCGGCGCCCCCGGGGTCGTGCAGGCGACCACCGCGGCCAGCGCGGCGACGAGCATGAGCGAGCGCATCGCGCTGTTCTACCGCCGAACCACGACGGCGCGGAAGATCGGCACGCCGTCGGCGCGGCAGCGCTTCTCGCGGTGCGACGAGGCCGACACCGGCTTCCGCGGCGCCAGCCGCCCGGGCCCGTGCGGGTTCTCGAGGGTCGGCTGTGCCTCGAGCCGCGCCAGCAGCTCCTCGAGGAGCGACGCCACGTCGGTCTGCACCAGCACCGTGCCGCCCGCCACCAGCCGCGACGCCAGCAGAGCCGCGAAGGCGTCGCTGACGATGCGGCGCTTCTTGTGCTTCGCCTTCCACCACGGGTCGGGGAAGTTGAGGAAGATCGATGTCACCGACGCCGGCGCGCACACCGCGCCGAAGAGCAGCCACGCGTTGCCGTGGAGCGCGCGCACGTTGCGCGCCTCGCCGCGCGCCTGTCGCTGCCACACGGCCCGCGGCCAACGACCCTTCCACTCGATGCCCACGATGTCGCGCTCGGGCGCCTCGGCGGCGCGCTCGAGCAGGAAGTGCGGCCGGCCGAAGCCGAGCTCCACCTCGAGGGGCGCCACGCGCCCGAACACGTCGCGCCAACAGACGGGGCCCGGGAGCATGGTCGGCAGCACCGCCGGCATGCGCGCGTGCGCGCCGAGCTCCGCGGGGTGCGCCGCAGCAACGGTCGGGTCGCTCACGTGCGCTCCGGCGGCGTCGAGGTCCGCTCCCCTCCGGCGATGCGCTCACGGCACGCGCGGCCGCGGGCGAACAGGTCGCGCATGCGGTCGCGGTCCTCGAGCGACTCGGCGAGCACGCGCAGGCGCTCGCGCAGATCGTCGAGGGCGCCGCGCACGGCCTCGGCGTTGGTGACCAGCGTGTCGCCCCAGGTCTCGAAGGGCGCGCCCGCAACCTTCAGCACGTCGCGCAGCGAGCCGCCGGCGGCGTCGAGCGCGCCACCGTCGAGCACGGCCTCGGCGATGGCGTTGGCGACTACGTGCGGCAGGTGGCTCGTGAGCGCCACGGCGCGGTCGTGCTCGGCGGCTTCGAGCTCGATGGGGTGCGCACCCAGATCGCGAACCCACTGTCGCAAGAGCTGCAACGCCGTGGGCTCGACGCCCGCGGCCGGGCACAAGAACCAACGCGCGCCCGCCACCAGGCCCGCGTCGGCATGCGCCAGGCCGCCCTGGGCCATGCCCGCCATGGGGTGGCCGCCGACGAAGCGCGTGAGGCCCACGCGCGCCGCCGTCTCCACGATGACGCGCTTGGTGGAGCCCGTGTCGGTGGCGACGGCGCGGGCCCGCAGGGCCGGCGCCAGCCGCTCCAGGCTCTGCGCGATGGCCAAGACGGGCAGGCAGAAGACCACCAGATCGGCGCTCGCCACCAGCTCCGCGGCCGTGTCGAGCGGCGCCGACTCGTCGATGAGCCGCGCCTCCCGCGCCACCTCGAGGATCGCGGGGCGGTCGACGCCCAGGATGGTCACCCCCGGCCACGCCTTCCGCGTGGCCTTGGCGAGCGAGCCGCCGACGAGCCCGAGCCCCACGAAGGCGACCCGGGCCGCCGGCAGGGGCCGCAGGGGCGCGCCGGGTCCGTCCGCGCTCACGTTGTGGGGATCCACGGCCATCGACGCCGTTGATAACCCAAATGACAACCGGAGAGAGCCCGGCAATGTCCGGTGGGACCGGCCCATGCAGATCTACGGCATCTCCGACCTTCACCTGTCGTTCGCCAGCGACAAGCCCATGGACGTCTTCGGCGAGCACTGGCGCGATCACGCGACGCGCATGGCCGCCGCGTGGGACGCGCTGGTGCGGCCCGACGACGTCGTGCTCATCCCCGGGGACATCAGCTGGGCCCTGCGCCTCGAGCAGGCCACCGCCGACCTGGCGTGGATCGCGGCGCGCCCAGGGCGCCTCAAGGTGCTGGTGCGCGGCAACCACGACTATTGGTGGAGCGCCATCGGCAAGGTGCGGCGGGCCCTGCCGCCCACGCTGGTGGCGCTGCAGAACGACGCCGTCGACCTCGGCGAGGTGGTGGTGGCGGGCAGCCGGCTGTGGTCGTGCCCCGGGGCGCTCGACTTCGGCGCCGACGACCAGAAGATCTTCCTGCGCGAGGTCGAGCGCCTGCGGCTCTCGCTGCAGGCGGCGCGCGCGTTGGCCGGCGCGCGCCCGCTGGTGGCGGCCATCCATTACCCACCGTTCGGCGCCGACCGCGGCCGTACCTCCACCGCGTTCTCGGAGCTGCTCGAGGAGTTCCGCGTCGCGCTGTGCGTGTACGGGCACCTGCACGGCGCACCGGCGCACCGCACCGCCTTCGAGGGCACGCGGGGCGGCGTGCGCTATCGCCTCATCGCCTGCGATCACCTGGCCTTCCGCCCGGCGCTCCTGTGGCCCGTCGCCGAGCACGCGCCGGGCGGCTGACGGCGGCCCCGCGGTTTCCGCCGAGGCGCCGCCTGTGCCAGACTGGCGCCGGCTCAGGAGGCTGGTGGTGAACGTTGCACCGGTGCTGCTGGCGCTCACGCTGGGCGCGGCGGGCGCCCCCAAGGGTGGCAAGTGGGTGGTGCTCGTGCACACCGACGGCGAGGTCCCGGCCTCGTGGTCGGAGTCGCTGCGCAAGGCCGCCGAGAGCGTGCGCGACGGCCGCGTGTGGACCGAGCCGCCGGCAGTGACGCTGGCCGAAGCCCAGGCGGCGCTCGGCTGCGCGAGCTGGGGGCCGGGCTGTGCCGCTCAGGTGGCCCAGATGACGGGCGCCACCACGGCGCTCCTGGTGGACGTCACCGCCACGGGCGCCGGCGTGGGGCTGTCGGTGGAGGCCGTGCTGGCCGCCAACGGGCAGCCGGCCAAGGGCAAGAACGAGGTGCTGCTCCCCGACACCGGCGACGACTCGCTGCGCTTCGCGGCGGCGTGGGTCAGGGGTGCGCTCGCCGACAAGCTGCCCGCGCTGCTCATCGTCGAGACCGCGACGCCGGGCGGCGAGGTCCGGCTCGACGGCAAGCGCGCCGGCACCACCGACCGCGGCCCCGTGCGCATCGTGGTGGAGGCGCCGGGCACGCACACGCTGCTCGTCACCAAGGACGGCGCCGCGCCCGTCACGCGGGAGGTGCGGCTCTCCGCCAACGAGACCGCGCGCGAGCTCGTCACCCTCGCCAGCGAGGGGCCGCCGGTGGCGCCCGACGTGCGCGTGGGCAACCCGAGCGTCGTCGTGCCCAAGCCCCCCGAGGCGCCGCAGCCACCGCCCCAGCTCGACAACGGCGGCGCGGTGGTGGGCTGGTCGGTGGCCGGCGTGGGCGGGCTCGTGGCGGCCGGGGCCGGCGTGTTCGCCACGTCGGTGGCGTGGAACCTCTACCTCGACCGCATTCCGTGCGGGAACAACTCGGGCGAGCTGTGCGTGCCGCTCGAGGTGAGCTCGCCCATCGGCTTGTACAAGTACCAGCGCGCCGACCGCGAGATCTTCAACCAGGTCGACGGGCCGCTGATGCTCACCCTCGGCTCGCTCGGGGTGGCGGTGGGCGGGCTCCTGGTCGGGACCGGCGTGTGGCTGGTGCTCTCGGGGGCGCCTGCGCCCACCGAAGCGGCGCCCTGACGGCCACCCGGACGCCGCCACCCCACCTTCGGCCCGTTGTCTGGCCGTTCCACGCGCGTACAGTCCTCTGGACCCTGCCACGTCCCGGTCGCGAGGGAGCGCCGTCCCATGCAGTTCGTCGACTACTACGAGGTGCTCGGCATCGAGCGCTCCGCCACGCAGGACGACGTCAAGAAGGCCTTTCGCCGGCTGTCGAAAAAGTTCCACCCCGACATCAACAAGTCGAAGGACGCCAAGGCGAAGTTCCAGCAGGTCAACGAGGCGTACGAGGTCTTGAAGGACAACGACAAGCGCCGCCGCTACGACCAGCTCGGCCACAGCTATCACGGCGGCGACGAGTTCCGCGCGCCACCCGGCTGGCAGGGCGTGGACTTCAACTTCGACGGCGGCCGCTACGGCGGACACGTGGGTGGCGTGCCCTCGGGCTTCTCGGACTTCTTCGAGGCCTTCTTCGGCGGCACCACCGCCGGTGCTGGCGGTCGCGCGCGGCGCGCGCCCTCCTCGGCCGGCTTCGACTTCGCGGAGGCGCCGCGCAAGCGGCGCGGCGCAGACCAGACCGCCGACCTGACCATCGCGCTCGAGGACGCGTACCACGGCGTCACCAAGCAGATCGCGCTGCAGCAGGGTGTCACCGGGCCCGACGGTGGCCACCGCATCGAGGAGCGGAGCTTCCAGGTGAAGATCCCGCCCGGCACCACCGACGGCACGCGCATCCGCTTGGCCGGGCAAGGCGAGCGCGGCTTGGGCGGTGCTGCCACGGGCGACCTGCTGCTCAAGGTGTCGATCGCGCCGCACCCGCGCTTCTCGCTCGAGGGCCACGACCTCCACGCGGTGCTGCCCCTCTCGCCCTGGGAGGCGCTCTTGGGAGCCAAGGTCCCGTTCCGCACGCTCGACGGCGAGATCCAGCTCAAGATCCCGCCCGGCTCCCAAGGCGGTCAGCGCCTGCGGCTCAAGGACAAGGGCCTGCAGAAGAAGGGCGGCGAGCGCGGCAACCTCACGGTGGAGCTGCGCGTGGTGGTGCCGGTCGAGCCCACGCCCGACGAGCGGCGCTTGTTCGAGGAGCTGGCGCGCACGTCGCGCTTTGACCCGCGCGCCTGACCCCGCCGCTGCTCAAGGGACATCGCAAAATCGAGCGAGACAAGGCGGCCGCCGAGGAGCGAAGCGA
>CAZONM010000045.1:0-22009 GCA_964580865.1 uncultured Myxococcales bacterium
CCACGGCGTGAGCGTGCGCGCGCGCACCGCCGATCCGCTCGCGGCGCCCGACACCATCGACGCCGACGTGGTGGTGTGCGCCGATCTGGTGTCGCGCGCACCGCAGGTCGCGCCGTTCGCCGCCGCCGTGGCCGCGTGGCGCGAGCGCGGCGCCGCGGTCGTGCTCGTCGACAGCGGGCGCCCGTTCTTCGCGCCGCTGGGACTGCCGCTCCTGTTCGAGCGCACGGTGCCGGCGTCGTCGCACGTGGACGGCGACGGGCCACGGCGCGTGCGCGTGTTTCGGTCGGTGTGACGCCGCGCGCCCCTCCCGCTGGACAGATCCGCGGCGTCTGCTATATTGGACACACCTCCGCCATCACGGCGCAACCCCGTCCGCACGAGGAACCCATGGCCCGCATCTACGACGACAACAGCCTGAGCATCGGCAACACCCCCTTGGTGCGGCTCAACCGCGTGACCGAGGGGCTCAAGGCGCGCGTGCTCGCCAAGATCGAGGGCAGAAACCCCGCCTACTCGGTGAAGTGCCGCATCGGCGCCGCCATGGTGTGGGACGCCGAGAAGAAGGGCATCCTCACGCCGGGGTCGCGCGCCAAGACCATCGTCGAGCCGACGAGCGGCAACACGGGCATCGCGCTCGCCTTCGTGGCGGCGGCGCGCGGCTACCCCATCACGCTCACGATGCCCGAGACCATGTCGCTCGAGCGGCGGCGCATGCTGAAGGCCTTCGGCGCCGAGCTCATCCTCACCGAGGGCGCCAAGGGCATGAAGGGGGCCATCGCCAAGGCCACGGAGATCGTCGAGAGCGACCCGGCGCGCTTCTGGATGCCGCAGCAGTTCGAGAACCCGGCGAACGTGCAAATCCACCGCGCCACCACGGCGAAGGAGATCTGGGACGACACCGACGGCAACGTCGACGTCTTCGTGGCCGGCGTGGGCACGGGCGGCACCATCACCGGCGTGAGCCAGTACTTCAAGCGCGACAAGGGCCGGCAGCTCCTGAGCGTGGCCGTCGAGCCGAGCACCTCGCTGGTGCTGAGCCGGCTCAAGCAAGGCCTCAACCCCGAGCCCGGCCCGCACAAGATCCAGGGCCTCGGCGCCGGCTTCAAGCCCGGCATCCTCGACCTCGACCTCGTCGACGAGGTGGCGTTGGTGTCGTCAGAGGAGTCGGTGGAGATGGCGCGCCGGCTGCACAAGGAAGAGGGCATCACCGGCGGCATCTCGAGCGGCGCGGCGGTGGTGGCCGCGCTGCGCGTGGCGGCGCGCCCCGAGCTCGCCGGCCAGACCATCGTCACCGTGCTGCCCGACGGCGGCGACCGTTACCACTCGAGCATCTTGTTCGAGGGCATCACGGTCTGACCGCACGTGCCACCGGCAAGCCCGGTTGGATGCGCGCGCGCGCCTTGCGTTGCACCGACGAAGATCCGCGCGATCACGATGGCGGGCGCGCGCCGCCGATCGTATTCGTGCCCATCACCGGAGGCAGCCATGGCGCGGACCAGCACGTACCTGAACTTCATGGGCAACACCGAGGAGGCCCTCGGCTTCTATCAGCGCGTCTTCAAGAGCGAGCTGTCGGGGCCCGTCATGCGCATGAAAGACGCCCCCACGGCGCCCGGCCAGCCTCCGCTGAGCGAGCGCGAGAAGAACATGGTGATGCACGCGGAGCTGCCCGTCGTGGGCGGGCACGTGCTCATGTTCACGGACGCGCTCGAGTCCATGGGGCACAAGCTCGTGTTCGGCAGCAACATCAGCATCAACCTCGAGCCCGACACGCGCGCGGAGGCGAAGCGCCTGTTCGACGCGCTCGCCGACGGCGGCACTATCACCATGCCGCTGCAAGACATGTTCTGGGGCGCGTACTTTGGCGCCGTCACCGACAAGCTCGGCGTGCAGTGGATGGTGAACTGCGCGGCGCCGAAGTAGCGGGGCGCCGGCGATGGCGTCGACCAAGGAGAAGGTGACGACGAGAAAGGCGCCGGCGAAGGCGGCGGCGCGGCGCGCAACGTCCGCGAACCCGTCCACGCCGGCGCAGTACCTGGCAGCGCTTCCCGCGCCGCAGCGCGCCGCGGTCGCCAAGCTCAAGCGGCTGCTCGACGAGCACCTCCCCAAGGGCTTCGAGGGCACGGTGGGCTACGGGATGCTTGCGTGGGTAGTGCCGCACGAGCTCTTCCCCGCTGGCTACCACTGCGACCCATCGCTGCCGCTGCCGTTCATCAACGTGGCGGCGCGGGCGCACGGCCTGTCGCTCTACCACATGGGCCTCTACGACGGCCCGCTCCTCGAGTGGCTCCGCGACCAGTGGCCCAAGCACACGGCGCAGAAGCTCGACCTCGGCAAGTGCTGCCTGCGCCTCAAGGACCTCGACGACGTCCCCTGGGACCTCTTGGCCGAGCTCGCCACGAAGATGACGCCGGCGCAGTGGATCGACCGGTATCGGACGAACGTGCGATGAGCGCGACGCGACGACGGCCCGCGTGCCGGCGTCGCGTCGCCCGACCGACCGACGGACCGCGCGCCGATGTGCGACGCCGCGCGCGGCGCTATCGCTAGCCAATGCTCCGTTCACGTCATCGCCGCCGCCTCGCCGCGCTCCTGGTGGTCCCCGCGCTGGCAGCGTGCGGCCGCGAGCTCTTGGTCCCCATCGAGGTGTCCGCGCCGCCGCGGGAGTCGGCGGACGATCCGCCCGACGATGACGAGCCGCGCGACGACGGCCCGCGCGATGACCCGCCGGACCACGACGCGCCCGACGACCCGCCCGACCAACCACCCGGCGACCCGCCCGACGACCCGCCCGACGACCCGCCCGACGACCCGCCCGACGACCCACCCGGCGATCCGCCCACCAGCGACGAGTGCTACAGCGAGCCCATCGATCCCAACGCCGACGTCGACGACCTGGTGGCGAGCTACGGCGGCAGCGGCTGGCAGGGCGAGCTCTTCGACATCATGGATCTGCGCCACCCCGCCACCGGCGCGCTGTTGTACGCGCAGCGCAGCGACTCGTACTTCGGGCAGTTCAGCAACTCATCGTCGTGGACCGGCATGGTCGAGTGGCTCGACACGCTGTCGCACGAGGAGACGCACCTGTTCAACGCCTACGAGGCCATGGACCGCGGCGCGCACCACGTGCTGTTCCTGCGCGCCGATCTCGTGCTCGAGCTACCCGCGCCCGACGACGACATGGCGCGCAGCCGCATCTACGCCGAGCTCGACCCCGGCGCGCGCAACGGCATCTACGCCCCCACCTACCTCACGGGCTCGCAGGGCGCCCGCGGCTTCGTCGAGCTGCTCGACGAGACCAGCTGCTACCTGAACGAGATCGGCGCGCTCGGCTCGGTGGGCGAGTACTACCCGGGCTACGGCGTGTCCCTGCGCGACGGGGTGCTGGCGATGCTCTACTTCGTCGAGGAGTACCTGGCGCTGGCGCGCAGCGAAGAGCCCACGGTGTGGGCGGCGCTGCACGGCGAGCCAGCGTATCGCGACGCGGTCCGCCTGCTGTGGCAGCGCGCGCACTTCCTCATGCCCTTCGCCGACGCGCACCCCTCCCTCGGCGTCGACGACGACCTGTACCGCGGCCTCCTCCACGCGCCCGCGCGCATGGAGGAGATCTCGCGGTTCGTGGGCTGGCGCGTGAGCGACTCGCCGTGCGTGAGCCCGCTATGAGGGTGCCGCGACGCCGCGGTGGCGCACCGTCGCGCGGCCTCCTGCTCAGTGCACCTCGACGGTGAAGTCCTTGCTGCCGAGCAACGTGGGGCCCGGCGCCGTCAGCGTGACCGACACGGTCCAGGTGCCGGTCTGCCCGAAGGTGACGCTGCCGTCGTACTCGCCATCGGTGTCGTGGACGGGGCTGTTGACCGCTCCCGCTGCACCGCCCGGAGGCGTCGCCGTCATGGTGACCGCCATGTCCGTCTGCGCGGGCCACGCACCCATGCCGTCGGCCGTTCGCTTGTGCACCGTGAGCACGAACGGGTTGGCACCGGTGACCGCGGCGTCGTTGGGGAAGTTGAGGGTCATGAGGTAGCGCTCGGCGCTCATGCCGCTACCGACCATGAGCATCTGCTTCGCGCCGATGTCCACGACCTCGAAGTCCGAGAGCACGATGGTGTGCGTGGTGCCGCCCGTGGGTGTGACCGTCACGGTGTTGCTCCAGCCCTCCATGGCCGTGTTCGCCATGGGGAGCACGATCTTCGCTTGGAACAGGCCGTCGACGTTCGCGGCGCCGGGCTGGGTGTAGGGGCACGCGTGGTCCATCGACATCATGTCCATGAGCGGGGCCTGGGTGACGGCCGCGTCGGTGATGGGGTTGCCCGAGGCAACGTCGGTCACGCGGAACGCGACGTGGTTGAGGGCGACCTCGAGCTGATCGTCGCCTTCGATCAGCATCTGCACGCGCACCTCGCCGTCGTCGCCCTCGATCTCGCCCTCGCCCTCACCCTCACCCTCACCCTCACCCTCGCCCTCGCCCTCGCCCTCACCCTCGCCCTCACCCTCGCCTTCACCCTCGCCCTCACCCTCGCCTTCACCCTCGCCTTCACCCTCGCCTTCACCCTCGCCCTCGCCCTCACCCTCGCCCTCGCCCTCGCCTTCACCCTCGCCTTCACCCTCGCCCTCGCCCTCGCCCTCACCCTCGCCCTCACCCTCACCCTCACCCTCGCCCTCGCCCTCGGCGGGCGGACAAGCGGTCAGGAGCGCGGCGGGCATCGCCGCGATCAGCAGCGCGAACAACGACACGACGACAGTACGGATCATGATGAGCTTCTCCAGCGAGGCGCGCAGCTGCGCGCCCATCGAGGGTTCTCCAACGGCGGACATGACCTCATGCCAACAATTGTGTCGGCGCGGCATGCGACTGATTGTCGCGGTGTCGACGGTCGCGGAATCGCCGGCGCTGGTCGCGCTCACGCCGGTCGACGACTATGGCCGTCGGACCATCGCTGCGGCGACGACCGCAAGCAGCCAGAACCCCGACGCGGGCATCATCACGCCGCCGACGAGGGCGAAGACGAGGAGACTGACGCTGACCGTCCTCGGGATGGCTGCGCCGCTGCGCTCGACACTGTGAACGAGCGCGCCGAGGAGGGCGAGCGTCGCGCCAAAGAAGAGCGACCAGACCAGGGAGAGCAGCCAGAGCTTCGGCGGAACGTCAGCGCCGAAGCCAGGGTGCAGCTCGGTCCACGGGCTGCGTGAGCCAAGATAGGGATGGAGCGTCTCGTCTCGGTGCGCGGTCGAGCCAAGCGCGATCGTGAACGCGGCGTGAAGGGCGGAGATCGCAACGATTGCTCTCCCCCGCCAAGATCGGCGCGCCGATGCTGTCGTGCTCATGGTGGACCAATGACACGCCCGCGAGCCGATTGGTTCCCGATCCTCCACTGGGCCCGCTAGGCCTCGTTCGTGCCCGTGTCCGTCAACGTGCGGCCCGCCGACCGCGCCCGGTGTGGCCCTCGGCGCGCGCACTCATGACGGGCACCGCGCCCGAGAGCCACGGTGTGAGCGCTCCGGCGCGCGAGGCGCACCCCGCCCCACCTTTCTGCGCCGGGCGAGACCGGGCGAGCACGTCGGGGCCGCGTGAGACGGGGCCCGCAACCGCCGACCGCCGCGACGCGCGCGCGGTTGCGGTCGACGCACACGCCGTCGGAGGATGTGGCGTCCGGAGGGAACCCATGCGCACCGTCTGCGTCGCCGCCGTCGTCGGCGCGCTCCTCACCTCGTCCGCGGCGTCGGCCGACGCCGAGTGCACCATCGCCAAGCCGCTCAAGCAGTCGGTGCGCGGCGCGTGGAAGACGCTCGATCGCGGCGCCGCCGTGGTCATCAAGGAGCGCGGGCCCGAGTGGACGTTGATCGAGTCGTCCTTCGGCGCCGGGCGCGTCGCCACGCCGGTGCTCGAGAGCGCGTGCCCCGCGTCCATGGCGATCCCGGTGGTCGCTCCCGCCACCGCCGAGGCGCCGCCCACACCCGCGCCTCCGGCGCCCGCGCCCATCGTGGCAACCGCGCCCGACGTCGCGGCCGTCGCCCCGGCCGCGCCGAGCGAGAAGCAGGTGGCGGTGCTCGACCTCAAGGCGAGCGCGGGCCTCGAGCCGCTGGCCGACGCGCTCGCCTCGATGGCAGTGGCCGAGCTCGCCGCGCTCGACGGCTATCGCGCCGTCAGCCGCAACGAGCTCAAGAGCGTGCTGGTGCACAAGGCCGACGCGGCCATGCTCGGCTGCGAGACCGTGGCGTGCATCGGCGGCGTGGGCAAGCTCGTCGACGCGCAGCTGGTGCTCACGGGCAGCGTCGACCAGGTGGGTGCGGCGCACGTGCTCACGCTCTCGCTCGTCGATCCCGCGGTGCCGGCGGTGCTCGAGCGCGCCGAGGCCGCGTGGCGCGGATCGCCCGACGGGATGTTGCCGCTGGTGCGTCCGATGATCGCCCGGCTGATCGCCGGCCCCAACGCCTCGACCCACCAAGGCGCCCTCGATGTGCTCACCGAGGAGGGCGCGCGCGTGGTGGTCGACGGCAGAGAGGTGGGCACGGCACCGCTGTCGTCCGCGATCACGGGCCTCGCCTCCGGCGTGCACCGCGTTCAGGTGGAGAAGGACGGCGCGCTGCCGCACGACGCCGACGTGGTGGTGACGCACAACGAGACCACCATCGCCCGCGTCGTGCTGGAGGAGATCCCGTTCACGCAACAGCCGTGGTTCTGGATCGCCACCGTCGGCACCGGCCTGGTCGCCGCCGGCACCACCACGGGCATCGTCGTCTATGCCCTCGCCACCGCCCAGCAGCCCACGCGCGTGGTGCTCGCGCCCAAGCCCTGACCGCCCCCCGGAGCCGACCATGACGTCGTCCCTTCGTAACCTCGGTGTCGCCGCACTCGCGCTGCTGGCCGCGTGCCCACCCCCGCCGCCGCAGGAGATCCCCATCCCGGGCGGCCTCGAGCTCGAGGAGCTGCCGGCCGAGCAGCGCGCGCTGTTGCGCGCCACGCTCGCGATCGGTGACGCGCTCCTCGAGGAGAGCGAGGTCACGCTCCACGTCGATCGAGGTACGGTCAGCGGCGACCTGACGCTGCAAAACGTGCAGCAGGCGGGCAGCCATGCGCTCACGCTGCGTGTGTATGGGCGCTTCGGCGCGAACGCCGACGAGGTGCTCCTGGGCACCGTCGCCACCACCATCGACGTCGTCCCCGGTGAACCCACGTACGTCGGCTTCCCCGAGGGCGCGCAGTTCGAGTCGTGCGCCGCCGGGCCCGACGCCCGCTGCGCGGTGGTGTTCGACGCCAACCGCAACGGGACCGCGAACATCCTCGACCTGTTGCCCGAGGGCGCAGGCGGCCGCGGCATCGATCCGGCGCCCCAGGCGCTGGCCGTCGACGCCGCCCCGTCGACGCTCCAGTTCGCGTCGGGCATCGGCCTCGGTGAGTTCGCGCGCCAGGTGATCGTGCTCGAGAACCTTGGCGAGAACCCGGTGCGCGTACTCTCCGTCGACGTCATCGACGCGCCCGGCGTCGCGCTGTCGCAGTTCTCGTCGGCGGGCGTCTCGGCGTTCGCGCCCCGGCGCTCGCTCGGCGCCGACGACTTCGTCGCGCCCATCGCACCCACGGGCGAGGAGCTCCTCGCGATCTCGTTCGCGCCGCGCAACCCGTACCTCGCCACCGGCGCCGTGCAGGTAGTGGTAGAAGACACGCGCACCGGCGTCCGCCAGGCCGTGCGCACCAAGGTCATCGCCAACGCCGACGGCGACCTGTCACCGGCGGACCCCGCGTACCTCGAGCCTATGCTCGCCTCGGTGCTGCTCCCCGACGGCGCGGCGGTGAGCGCGCTGCCCTTCCCGCGCGAGCCGCTATTCTCCGGCCTGTCGATCACCAGCGACAACGGCGGCGTGGCCTCGGGGCTGGCGAAGAACGGCGCCGGCGCCCTCCTGGTGCTCGACGCGCCCGACGGCATCAGCCGCGTCGCCATCCCCGCCGACGCCGCCTTCGTGGCCGATGTGCCCCCTGGACACCGCTTCTCCGCGGCGCTCGGCGGCCTCGCCAGCGACGTGGACCTCGCCGTGGTGACCCTCGACGCCGACGGTGTCGTCTCCGGCCTCGCCTGCGCCACATGTCTGTCGTCGCAGGCGGGCGCGTCCGCCGAGGCCGTGGAGCTCGAGAACGACGACGACGGCGCCTTGCGCGTCGCCGTCATCCTCGGTCGCGTCGAGGCCGCCGAGCCCGTGATCGCGATCCCCGGTGCGTTGACGGCGGCGCCCGAGCGCGTGCCCTTCGAGCTTGGGTGCCGCGTCTCGCGCGGCCCCGAGTTCGCCGACGTGGATCCGGTGATGCCCGCGCGCGGTCCCTTGGAGGGCGGCCAGACGGTGACGCTGCGCGGCCGCGGCTTCGTGAACGGCGCCACCGTCACCTTCGCTGGCTTCTCCTGCATCGACGTCAACGTGGTGGAGGAAGACGAGCACGGCGACTCGGTCATCACCTGTCGCGCGCCGCCGGGCTCCCTCGAGGTCGGCAAGAACCCCGCCACGCTCGTGGTCAAGAACCCGTCCATCGAGGACGGCGGCGATGGGCAGGCGGCCACCCTGCCCGAGGGCTACACCTACGATCCTCCCGCGCCGCGCCTCGAGAGCATCGCGCCCGACGTCGCGCCCACCACCGGCGGCGACGCCCCGGTAGCCGTGCGCGGCACGTACTACTCGGCGCGCTACGGTCCGCCGCTCGCGTTCTTCGGTGACGTCGCGGTCGAGACGGTGGTGCAAGACTCGGAGATGCTGCTGGTCACGCCGCCCCCTGCCGCCGACCTCGGCAGCCCGAGCACCGTGTCCGTGCGCGTGCGCAACCGCTTGGGCTTCGACGCGCCCGACGGCACGCACGCACTTGGCGCAGCATCGAACGCGCTGTCATTCCGCTACTTGGTGCCCGACGGCGATCCACCGTCCGTCGCAAGCGTGAGCCCAGCCAGCGGCAGCGTCGACGGCGGCGACACGGTGACCATCACGGGCTCGCGCTTCCTCGCGGGCGCGCGCGTGTTCATCGGCGCGCGGGAGGCCACCGACGTGGTGATCACCGCGCCACCGGCGACGTCGCTGTCGTGCCGCGTGCCCGCGGGCGCCACCGCCGAGCCCGCCGACGTCGTGGTGGTGAACCCCGACGGTCAGGCCGGCACGTTGGCCGCGGGCTTCACCTACACCGTCCCCTCGCCCACCATCGCGCAGGTCTTCCCGTCGCGCATCAGCAGCGTCGGCGGCGCCGTGGTGGTCGTCGACGGCAGCGGCTTTCGCGCCGGCGTGACGGCGCTGTTCGAGCGCGACGCCGAGGCAGTCTCGGCCACGGGCACGAGCCGCAGCTCGTCGGACTCGCTCTTGGTGTTCGCGCCGCCCTTGGCCGCGGGCCCCTGGGCCCTGGCGGTCGTCAACCCCGACGGGCAGCGCGCCACCGCCGCCCTCGACGTATTTTCGCCCGTGGGGCCACCACCCACGGTGGAGTCGGTGTCGCCCGACAGCGGCGACGTCGGCGGCGGCACGACCGTCGACATCTTCGGCCGCGACTTCACGGACACCGTCACGGTGGTGTTTCACGACGTGGTGCTCGCCGACGTGCCGGTGGCGCACGGCGAGGCGGGCGGCTTCGATCGCGTCACCGTGAACGCGCCCGCCTCGCCCGTGGGCGCGGGCCGCGTGGACGTCCAGGTGATCAACACCGACGGGCAGGCGGCGCTCGACGCCTTCACCTACACCGCGCCGGCCTCGCCCGCGCCGCACATCGTGCGCGTCGACCCAGGGTCGCTCCTGGCCAACACGCCGCGCGTCCTCACCATCACCGGCTATAACTTCGACGCCGCCGCCGAGGTCACGCTCGCCGGCGCCATCGTCACCGTGAACCGCGCGCTCTCGAGCGGCGCGCAGCTCGTGGGCACGGCTCCCGGCGTCGTCGCGGGCTTGGCCACGCTCGAGGTGCAAAACCCCGACGGGCAGTCCGCGCGGGTCGCGCTCGTGGTGGCGCCGAGCGCGCCGCCGCCCAGCATCGGGTCGCTGACCCCTTCGGTGTACGAGACCGACGATGGCGTTCAGGAGGTGGTGATCGCGGGCGCCGGCTTCTCGGCGCCCACCGTGCGCGTCAACGGCGCGCCGGCCACCGTGGTGGGCGCGCCGAGCGCGACCACCATCGTCATCGATGTGCGCGCGGTGCCTGCGGGCAGCGCGCTGGTGGAGGTAGAGAACGCCGACGGGCGCAAGGCAGCCGCCGTCTTGACCGTGCTCGTCCCCGGCGCGGTCGTGGTGCCAGCGCCGCGCTTGTTTGCCGTGCAGCCGCCACACCTCCCCGCGAACGTCGCGATCCCGCTCGTGCTCAACGGCGATCACTTCGTCGACGATCCGACGGACGCGCAGGAGACCGAGGTGCGTATCGATGGCGAGGTCGTGCCGACGGACCCCCTCACCTCCACGACCGACATCTACGTCCCGTCCGCGAGCTTGGCGCCCGGTGACCACCTCGTGGAGGTCCAGAACCCCGACGGCCAACGCGACGTCCTGGTGGTGAGCGCGCACGCCGTGGGCCCGCGCATCGTCGCGCTCACGCCCGAGCCCTTCCCCGCCAACAACCCGCAGCAGCTCACCATCAGCGGCGTCGACTTCGACGACGTCGGCGGCAGCGTCTTCATCGATGGCGCGTACGAGGTCGCGAACATTGGGACCGACACCATCACGGTGGACTCGCTGCTCCTCGGGCCCGGCGCCCACCTCGTGGAGGTGCAGAACGGTGACGGGCAGAGCGACGGCGACATCCTCAACGTGGTGGCGCCGGGCGGCCCCGCCCGTCCCATCATCGAGCTGCTCAACCCTGCCACGGTGACGGCCCAGACCGGCGTCCAAGCGCTCGAGATCCGCGGCTTCAACTTCGACGCGCCTCCGCTCGACGTGTTCGTCGGTGGGTTCCCCGTCGCGCCCGAGTCGTGGACCACCACCGGGGTCTGGATCGACATCGACACCGACGCCTTCAGCGCGGGCACGCTGGTGGTGGAGGTCCAGAACCAAGACCTGCAGGTGGCGGCGGCGTCGCTCCAGGTGCTGCCGCCGGGCGACCTGACCGATCCCCCACCCTCGCTCTTCGCCGTGAACCCCGCGACCGTCGCGGAGGGGACCACGTTCGTGCAGCTCCAGGGGCTCGCGTTGCAGGCCGGCGCAACCGTGACGCTCAACGGCATCGGCGTCAGCGTAACCAACGAGGCGCCGCCGCTCACCATCGACATCGACCCGTCGGGCCACCCGCCCGGCGTGTACGCCGTGCGCGTCACCAACCCCGACGGGCAGAGCGACGTGGCGGTGCTCGAGATCCTCCCGCTCCAGGCGTTCCCGCTCGAGATCGACACCCTCGACCCGCCCGTGGTCACCGAGGAGAGCGGTATCGTGCAGATCACCGTGGGCGGGTCGGGCTTCACGCCGACCACCACGGCGTTCATCGACGGCGCGCCCGCCGCCACCACGTTCTCGAGCGCCACCGTGCTGCAGGTCGACGTCGACACCGACACACTCCCGGTGGGCCCGTTGCAGTTGCAGCTGGTGGACGGCCCGCGCAGCGACGCCATCGGCTTCGAGCTCGCGCCCGCGCCCGCGGCCGCGGGCGTGACGCCGCAATTCGTGCACGCCGACGTCGGCGGCGACGAGCTCGTCATCTCGGGCACGAACCTGGCGTTCGCGCCACCAACGGACGTCACCATCGGCCTCTTCTCCGGCGCCATCATCGTCGTCGGCGAGAGCGCGCTGCGGGTGGCGGTGCCGATCGGGCTGCCGCCCGGCACGCACCCCCTCACCATCCACTACGGGCTCCGCCAGGTGTCGGTCGGCGACGTCGTGGCCATTCGGCCGACCGTCACGTTCGCCGAGGTCCGTCCTCGCGCCAACGGCACCATGAGCCTGCACCTGGCGGGCGACATGCTCGGCGCCGACGACCTGGCGAGCATCGCGCTCCTCGGCGTCGACACGGCGGACGCAGCCACCTGCGCCCCGAGCCCCGCCACCGAGACCACGCTGCTGTGCGCCGCCATCACGGCCAGCGATCTCCTGCCCGGCGAGACCTATGACGTCACGCTGCACTATCTCAATGCGACGTCGGTGGCGAACGCGGCGCGCGCGAAGGTGCCGCCGGTCGCGGTGGTTGGCGCACAGCCCGAGAACCCGGGGTATCCGGGCGCCATGCCGCGCGGCGTGGCCTACGAGGCGCAGCCGCTCGTGAAGCGGCAGGTGCGGCTCGACATCCCCGACGTCGACGTCGCGTCCTTCGCCGGCGGCACGCCGAACGCCGTCGTGCTCCCCACCCTGACACCGGTGAGCTCGAACCTCGCGATCAACCCCGGCTTCGTCGTCGTGGAGCTCACCAGCGGCGCACTGCCCTTGGACGGCGACGTGCAGGTGACGCTGCGGTCCGACACGCGGCAGGTCACGCAGCCGTTCTCCATCCCGCTCTTCGTGCCCGCCGTGGCGAACCTCGAGCCCGGCGCCGGCGTGGTGGAGGTGCCCTGGTCGCTCACGCCGAACGCGCTGCAGGTCCAGCTCGGCGGCGACCTCGACCACGCGCTCGTCGCCGCGGTCCACGACGCGAGCGCGCTGGTGCAACGCACGCTCGCCACCTCGGGCGTCGCGAACCTCGACGCCAGCGTCATCCCGCTGGCGCCTGGCCAGTGGTCCGTTTGCCTGCAGACGCCCACCGGCCAAGCCTTTGGCTGCGGCGCCGAGCCGGTGGTGATCCGGGCGCCCGGCATCGAGCTCGAGCCCAACAACACCGACGTCAACCCGAACGGCATCGGCGTCACGCCCACCATCAACGGCACCACGCAGGCCACGGTATCGGGCGGCGATCGCGATCGCTTCTTCGTCACGCTGCCCGTGGATGGGCTCCTGCGCGTCGCCACGGTGCGCACCACCCAGCCCGTCACGTGCGGCGGCACCGACAGCATCGAGCTCGTGGTGCGCGAGCGCGGGCGCGCGGCCATCCTGGCCCGCTCGACGGTGGAGTCGGGCAACCACTGCCCGGGCCTCGGCGTGAGCGCGATCGACCCGCCCCTATCGTTGCCCGCCGGCGAGTACATCGTCGAGGCGCAGAACGTCACCGAGGGCAACACCAACTACCGCATCCACGCGGCGGCGGCCCCCGAGCCCGTGGCCACCTGCGGCGACGGCGTGGTGCAGCACGGCGAGGAGCCCCAGTGCGAGACCAACGGCGGCTCGGCGCCATGCCCCGCGCCGCACACGGGGACGATGTTCTGCGATCCCGTGACCTGCACGTTCAACCGTGACGCGTGCCAAGCACAGGGCGGCAGCGAGTGCCTGATCAATGGCATCGTCGACGGCTCTGAGCAGTGCGACCCCGATGGCGTCGCCTTCAGCACGGGCGCCGCTCACTGCGCAAGCCTAGGCAACAACCCCCCGGAGTTCCCCGGTCGCGACTTCACCGACGTCGGCGGCGTGCTGCGCTGCACCGGCGCCTGCCTCATCGACCTCACGGGCTGCGCCATCGGCACCGTCTGCGGCAACGGCGTGCTCGAAGGGCTCGAGGAGTGCGACGACGGCAACGGCGATCAGAACGACGGCTGCTCCACCAACTGCACGCTCGAGCGCTGTGGCAACGGTGTGGTGAACGCCAACGAGACCTGCGACGACGGCGACGTCGCGAACGGGCTGAGCTGTCCGGCGACGTGCATCGCGACCTGACGAGATCCTCTGACGCCGCCGCGCACGCGGGCCGGTGTCAACGACCCCGGGCCGCCCTCCTCGTGGCAGGAGCCACGCGGCGGCCCGGCTCAGGCCGGCGGCGACGTTGATGGGCGGTGCTCCGGCGCCGCATCGCCACGCCCGCGCGCCAGCACGCTGATGCGGTGCTGCTGATAGACGGCGCGGGCCACGAGCAGGTAGGCCATGATGAACGCGACGTCGAGCAACGGGTCGAGCGCCGCAAACCCCAGCGACGAGAACCAGGCATACAGCAGGTCGCCCGCCACCATGCAGACGATGCCGCTCGAGAGGGACATCCACACGACGAACAGCGCGCCGCCCGCCAGGCGGAGGGCGAAGCGCGCGAGCACGAGCGCGGGGATCAGCGCCACCACGTCCAGCGCCGGGTACGCGACGTTGAGCGCGCGCTCGAGCGGCGGGGCGTCGGCCGCGAGCACCGGACGCAGCACCGCCACCAGGACCGCCGCCGCGGGCAGCGCCGCGAGCAGCGCCACGCCGAGCTGCGCGCGCAGCGGGCCCACCAGCCCGGTCGAGTCCACGGCGCGCACGAACAGCACGAACGCCGTGATCATGGCGGGGTAGCCGAGCATGAAGAACACGTCGGCCCCCGAAGGGAAGGGCGCCGACGTGCCGAGCCCGATCTGAAAGACGCCGAGGTAGCTCTGCGCCACCGCCCAAGCGGCGAGCCACGCCATCGCGAGCCACCACCCGCGGCGCATCGTGTCCCCGGCGGCAAACGTGAGCGCGACGCGCGACGCGAGGCCCGCGGCACCGACGAGCGCGGCGATCTTCATGGCGCAGCCCACGGCCAGGAGCACGCGCGGCGTGAGCACCTGGCGGTACAGCGGCGTCTCGGCGAACGCGAGCTTCGGGAGGAACAGCGCGAGCACCGCCACCACCAGGACGGCGAGGTAGGGATCGACGCGTGACCGCGTGGTCATGAGCCCTCCACCAGCTTGACCAACGCCGTGCGCAGCTCCGCGAGCACCGCGGCCGCGCGCTGCTCGCCGGCGAACACCCGCAACCCCGGACGCATCCCCGTGAGCAGCTGCTCCACCTCGCCAGCACCGACCGCGCGACACGTCCCCAGCCGCTCCAGGTGGAGCTTGGCCGCCGACTCCGCCATGGTGCGGCCGAGATAGGGCGTGAGCACCGCGACCATGGCGGCGCGCGCGTCCTCGGGCTCGGCGGCCTTCGTCACCGCGGCATCATCGCGCGACGCGCTCGACGGCGCGAATTCGTCCGCGCGCCGAAGCGCGCGTGCCTGCAACGCGCGCCGCTTCCGCGCGCCCGGCGCGCCGCACCCACAGCGCCGTCATGCGCCGCCAGGACTGCCCTCAGGGCTTCACGGGCGCGGCCCCCGTGATCTCGACCCACACGACGCCGCGCAGGTCGCCCTCCTTGAAGCCCACCGCCTTGTCCTGCGGGTACTTGGCGGCGATGGCCGCCTTGACGTCGGGCGCCAACGTGGGGCCGTGGCACGCCAAGCAGAGCGGGGCGGTCACCAGGGGCTCCACGTAGCCGAGGCCCCCGTCGGGCAGCTTGACCTCGCGTGGGCCGCGCTTGTCGGCGGCAGCAGCCTCGAGGTCGGCCAAGTGCGGCGCCACCCACGTGGGGGCCGTGTTGGTCGGGTTGCGCAACTTCGACGACGTGCGCCCGATCTTCAGGTCGGCGGTGCTCACCTCGCCGCGAACGCGGGGCACAATGTCGCCGCACACGCCGATGGCGCTGGCGGGCCCGCCGGCCTCGATGCTCTTGGTCAGCGCTCCCACCAGCGCGCCCTTGAGCTTGCCCACGGCGGCGCGCGCGCGCTCGACCTGCGTCGTTGGTGTCGCAGCTGGCGGCGACGGGGGCTTGGGCGCCTCGGGGGCTCCGGCCACGAGCACGGCGGTGACGGCGAGGACGAGCATCGATGACTCCTGCGGGTAGGTGCGTTGGGCGCGTTTGGTGCGGTGCGGCTCCTATAGCGTGCTCGCTCCCCGCTGTGGTCATGCCGCGGCCCCTGACCATGGCCCTCGTGCGCTCCCACGTGCGGCGCCGGCGCCCCGAACCGGCCGCGCGCGGCCTTGCGCACGGTCACACCGGTCGCTCGCGCGCGCCGAGGTGCTCGGGACATGCCTGCGCTATCGTGCGCCATGCCCGTCACCGGAACCGCGCGCGATCAGTACCTCACCGCGCTGGCCACCATCATCAACTCGGGGGCCGCGCGCACGCCCGAGGCGATCGAGGCCGCCGCACACGAGGTGGCGCACGATCTCGCCGGCGCGCACCAACTCACCGAAGCGGACCTGTTCGAGGTCACGCCGCGCGCCTGGCTCACCGATCCCGGCGGCAGCGGCGTCGCCCAGGAGGCGCGCGCCTTGTTGGCCATCGCGCAGCCGGTGCTCAACGTGCCCATGGCCGTCATCTCGCCCATCGCCACGCGCGGCGCCGCCAATGCGCGTGAGGCTGACTTGCGTATCGTGTTCACGCGCTCGGACGCCGTGAAGTCAAATCCGCGACCGCCGGAGTTCCTCGAGGAGGTCGAGCTCCAACACGTCAACGTCGCTGACCTCATGAAGAAGCTCGACGCGCTGTTCGCGCACCCACGCTTTGCCGACCTGTACGGCGTGCGCGACGCGCGTGCCCATGCGGCATTCTTCCAGCGCGCCTCGCGCACCATCGCGGGCGTCGTGGAGGATCTGCAGCGCAAGGGTCAGCCCGCGCCGACGGTGCTCGCCGGCGGCGTGCCGGTCTCGGGCCCCGAGTACGAGGCGCGCATGGTGCCGGTGGGATCGATCTTCGCCTTCGAGCCGAAGATGTCGCTCATCGCGCTCGCCTACGCCGGCCTTCGGGCCATGCTCGTCCTCGATCACCTCGACGAGCCCACGCTGCGTGGAGCGATCGGTGGCCGCCCCACGCAGCTCGTGAGCGGTCAACGCCCACGCGACCTCTTCGTGCTGCGCGGCGTCCACGGCGAGCCTGCCGGCAACCTCGCGGTCACCTTCGACGAGGCGGTGCAACGGAAGTTTCACCCGGCACCCGACGGCAAGCAGGACGTGGCCGCGCGCCTCGCCGACGCACTGAAGACCGCGCTCGACGACTTCGCGCGCCTCGCGGACGCGTGGGTGCCCTACGCGCTGGTGTACGACCAGAACGCGCGCGCCTCCTCGCTGGTGGCCGAGCGCCTCAAGGCGCGCGAGCAAACGGGATAGCCGTCTCCGTACCGGCAGCGGCGACATGTCGAGCCGCGCTCAGTCAAGCGGGTGCGCGGAGGTCCGCAGCGTCGCGTCGACCACGCCGCGCGATACCTCGAGCTTGGCACACACGTCGTCGAGCAGCGCCAGCTCGCGCTCGTCCACGTGCGCGTCGGCGGCCACGATGACCGCCAGGTGCTGTACGAGCTGCGTGCGCCAGGTGCGCGGCGCCTCGGCCCGCGCCCGCGGGAGCTTCTCGGCCAGCTCGGCGCGCAGCTCGTCGAGCTTGCGCTTGGGCCAGAAGATCTCGGTGCCGAGCAGGCTCACCAACGCCTTGCGCTCGCGCTCGTCGAGCGCGCCGTCGGCGGCGGCCAGCGCGTGGCCCGCGCAGAACAAGAGGCGCCGCATGAGGTCGGCGAGCTCGCCTTTCTCCTCGAGGTAGCTCGCCTCCATGGCCTCAAGCGCGCCCTCGATCTCGTCCTCCACCGACGCAAGGGGGCGGGCCCCCGTGGGTGCGGTCGCGTTGCGCGCCGCAAACCAGACGTCGGAGCCGGCGAACAGGCGCAGCGCGCGCAGGCGCAGCGGCGGATAGGGGTGGGTACTGTAGGCCTCCACCGTGTCGTCGTCCTCGCGAGGCTTGAGGCGCGCCACGGGCGCCGCTGCCAAGGAGTCGGCCTGCGAGGCGTAGGCCTCGGCGTCGATGTCGCCCAGGTCGCGATCCTCGAGCCCTGAGGCGAGCTTCAGGAACGCGCGCGCCGCCGCGTCCACGTCGCCCGCGCACAACAGCCCCACGCGATCGGCGGAGAGCTCGGCGGCCCGCGACCACAGGTACAGCTCCATGGCCTTGGCGCGGCCCACGATGGGACCAGCCAGGTCCTCCACCATGGCCGTGAGCGGCATGGGCAGGCGCGTGTGGTCGTAGAGCGCGTGCGCCAGCTCGTGACCCACCACGTGCCGCAGCTCAGCGTCGGAGAAGGCCTCGATGGTCCGCGACGTCACGGCGAGCGCCAGCGGGCCCGTGGGGCTCTTCATCATGAAGGCACCGAACATGGGATCGGGCTTCACGAAGAGCTCCACGGGCACCGTGAAGCCGACGAGCGCACGGCACGCGTCGAAGGCGGTCACCAGGCGCGGCACCATGCCGCGCCGCAGGCGTAGCGCGCCCACCAACAGGCGACGACGCCCCCACATGCCGTAGCCGTTGGTCTGCTCCTCGAGGCGCTGCTGCGCGAGCTGCACGCTCTTGTCGGCCAGGAGCTCCGTGACGAGGACGCGATCGCGCCGCGCGCGCACGCGGTCGAGCAACGCGCGATCGCCGGCGGCGGCGGCGCCGGTGCTGTCGACCCAACTGGAGAAGCCGTTGAACGTGTACATGGTGGCGCGAGCTTCGCCCGAATCGCGGGTGAGCGGCCAGGTGCCGCGCGCCGCTGATGCGCGCGGACCGCTCGCACGATAGCGCCAACGCCCCGTGCGCGGCTCCGCGCGCCCGGTCGTGCACACGCTGGTTACGCGGCGAAGATCTCGCGCTCGACCTCTTTGAGCTCGCTGCCCACGGTGGTGTCGGCGAGGTGATAGTCGGTCCACACGTGCCCGTCCCGGGTGCGCGCGGCGTAGGCGTTGAACAGCCAGTTGATGGAGGTCGCGAGCTGCTGGGCGTCGATGGCGAGGTCGAAGCCGGCGCGCTCGGCCAGGTGCCCGACCTTGCGGATCACCGATCCACCCAGCGCAAACGTGTCGATGCCCAGGCGCGCGAGCGGCTCCTCGAGCAGGAATACCAGGGGCAGCGTGGGCAGGATCAGGCCCAAGCGATGCAGGCGCGCCAGCGGGTTGCGGCTCTGCCACCGCGTGAGCGGGAACTCCTTGAGGTAGTTGATGGGCAGCGCGGTGTGGCGCGACTCGTCGAGGTGGAATTGCCCGAGCACCTCGAGGCCCGGGCGATCCCCGAGCATGCCGAACAGCGAGAGCGCGATGCCCTCGACGAGCACGTTCATGCCGAAGAGCTTCTCGAGGCCACGCGCCTTGTACACCTGCTCGAGCAGCACGTACTCCCAGACGCTCTGGCGCGGCACCGGGACGTCGAAGGCGAGCAGCAGCTCGCGCAGCACCACGAAGTGCTTGGCCTCCTCCAGCACCTGCATGGTCAACGCCGCCTTGGCGCCCGTGCTCTTCACCGTCATCAGCACCTCGGTGGAGACGAGCCAGGCGTAGGCCTCGCCGTGCCCGATGGCCGAGAGCACCTGCACGATGGCCTGCTTCTGCTCGAGCGTGTAGCTGCGGTTGAGCATGGCCTTGTACTCGGCGCTGCCGATGCGCTGCACCTCGGCTCGCTCGGCGCTGGTGAGCGCGCCGTCCGCCAGCTGCATGAGCGACTGCTCCTCGGAGGAGCAATCGTGGAACGTCGACCATGGCGCCTCGCGCTCGGCCTTCCACAAGAGGCGCAGGCTCTTGTCGTAGTGCTTGGCGCGCAGCTCGTCGCGCGCGCCTCCCTGGAACTCGTATGCCAGGTCGTCGTACGGCGCCTTGCGGCCACCCAGGCCGATGGCGCCCATGATGGCGTCGTAGCCGCGCACCACGCCGTTCAGCGTGCGCTCGACGGTGCGATTGGCCGCGCTCGCGCGCGGGCTCACCTGCAATGCTCGAGTGGTCATCGTCTTCCCCGTTTGGTCGTGCCCTGCCGCGGCCGTGCGTCGGTGGACTCCAACGCGAGGCCGACGATGGTGCGCAGCCCGTCGAGCGCGCGCTGGACGCGGCGCGGATCACGATCGACGCCGGCGTGCAACCCGATGCCGATGAGCGCCGACAGGAGCAACTCCGCCGCCGTGGCGACCGAGAACGGCAGGCGCGCCGCGTCGTCGCCCCACATGGTGGTGAGCGCGTCGGCGATGACGCTGCGCAGGAACTCGCCGAGCGCCACTGCCCGCACGCGCAGGCGCTCGTTGGTGAGCGAACGCACCCAGATCTCGGCCAACACCGGCAGGTCGTCGTGGGTGCGCAGCGCGTCGAACACGGCGTCGAGCGCGGCCACGGTGCGCCGCGAGCGCGTCTCGAGCGTCGCCACCGCCTCGACCACTGCGCGCGCCAGGCGGTTGTACGCGCGCACCTGCACCTCGAGGAACAGGTGCTCCTTGGAGTGGAAGTGGTAGTGCACCAGGCTCTTCGAAACACCGGCCTCGTCGGCGACGTCGCGCACCGACATGCCGCCGTAGCCTGCGCGCGCGACGCAGATCTCGGCGGCGTCGAGGATGCGGCGCACCGGGTCGCTGTCGTGATCGATGACGCCCTCGAAGCGCGGCAGCGAAAGGACCTGCGCAATCACCATGGCTGACCCGAGCCCCTTCCCGTGCGCCGGCGGCGACACCCTGAGCGACCGTACAGGCCGTTCGGACTGACCGACTGTCCAGCATGCGGTATCGCACCCCACGGAGACGCGCAAGTGCGCTGGCGTACCGCGGCGAGGGCAAGGTGGTGCCGCGGCGCGCGCCGTGGTCAGCGCCGTCACCAGAGCTCGACGGCGCTTGGCGTGCGAGGCGCCGTCGTCAGCGCGGCTCGATGAACCGAACGCGACCGCGCAGACGGTACCCGTCGTGGTCGGCCTCGAGAGGGTCGTCGCCGAGCACGTCTTCCAGCAGGCGCCGCAGCTTGCGTACGGCGACCTTGAGCCGGTTGTCGTGGCGGAGGGGGTGATAGTCCCGCACGCCCCACGCCACCGCGAGGAGCTGCTCCTTGGTCGCCCGACCCCCGTAACGGCACAGCGTCGCCAGCAGGTCGAACAGCACCTGCTTCGCCGACAGATCCACGACGGTGCCGTCGGCCAACGAGATGCACCGGCGCGCGCCGTCGACCACCCACTCGGGCCCCTGACCCTCGCGCACCAGACTTGCGGTCTGAGCCAGCTCCAGCGCGCGAGCGGCGGCGGTGGCGGCGGGATCGCGCGCCGCAGCGAGCGCCGCGCGCAGGCGGGCGAGGCGCTGCGCGCGCTCGCCGGGCTCGAGAGAGCCGAGCACCAAGGAGCGCGCGGCGTCGTGCAGGCGCACGCCGCGCGCGCTCAGCTCGAGGTAGCCACGCCGCGCCAGCGACTCGAGCGCCTCGGGTGTCGGCAGCCGGGTGGCGCCGGCCAACGCCGCGACCGGGACGCTCGTGGGGAGCAGCGCCAGCGTACGCAGCAGGCCCTGCGCCACCGGCGAGAGCGCGAGCAGGGAAGCGTCGGGGCCGCCGCCGTCGTCGGTGCCCAAGGAGAGCTGCAACAGCCGCCAGGGCGACCCCTGGGCTCGGCTCACGATGGCCGCGGCCTCGTCGGCGCTCAGCTCGGGCTGCACGTCGTGCAGCAGCGCTCGCAGCTCTGCCGCCTGCAGGGGCGCCAGCGGTAGCGTCTGGGTGCGCAAGGCGGGCATGCGCGGGTCCTCGCGGCACACACACATGACGCGGGTGTGGCGCGCGAAGCGCTGTGCCAGCTCGATGAGCGCGAGGAGCGCCGGGCTGTCGGCGAGCCGCTCGATACCGTCGACGACGAGCCAAATCCTTGCGCGCTCGAGCGCATCCAGGACCGCGCCAGGGTCGCCGGCGCTCGAGGGAACCATCGTCATCGGCACGTCCGCGAGCGCATCGCACACCGCCGTGAGCGCGTCGCGCGGCGCTGTCGCGTCGACAACGCACGTGCGCTCGCGCATGGCCGGGTAGTGCTCGGCGAGCACCGCGGCCACCAGCGTCGACTTGCCGATCCCCGAGAAGCCCCACACCACCACCACCGGCGCTCGCTCGATGGCCTGCGCGAGGCGCGCGCGTTCGGCGACGCGCCCGACGAAGGGCGCCGGTGGGTTCGCGGGCTGCAGGAAACGCGGCACCGTCGTCACGAGGGATCATCCACGTCGAGCAACCACAGCGTGGCGCCCGCGCCGGCGACCGCCACGCCCGCGGCGCTCACCACCATCAGCGCGCGACCCATCAGCACCGCGTCGTTGTACTGACGCGCCGTGACCTCGGCGCGGCGATCCTCCGAGGGTGCGACCAGCCACGCGCCCACGGCGCCACCCGCGGCCACGAGCGCACCGGTGCCGAGCACCGTCACGCCGACCGCGGCCCAGGGGCGCGCGGGGGCCGGCGCCGGCGTGTGTGCCGGACGCGCGGCCACGTCGACGCGAGCGCCG
>CAZONM010000046.1:0-22002 GCA_964580865.1 uncultured Myxococcales bacterium
GGCTCATGGCGCTCATGCAACGCCCGAGCATCACGCTGCGCGGCGCTCCACGCCACCGCCACCACGTCGACGGGCGCGCTCTTGCCCTTGGCCGCGAGCGCGCGGCGCGGCGCCGTGACGAAGCCGTGCCCGGGCGCCAGCGCGTCCACGAGCGCGCGCGACACCAGCACCTCGTCGCCCTCGGCGGCGCCGTTGATGCGCGCGGCGGTGTTGACGGTGTCGCCGAACACGTCGTCGCCGTCTCTCAAGACGCGGCCCCAGTGCACGCCGATGCGCACCTTGATGCGCTCCACGGCGGCGGTGCCCGTCTCCTTGGCCAGGGTCTCTTGCATGGCCACGGCGCAGCGCACGCCGTCGATGGCGGTGGGGAACACGGCCATGATCGAGTCGCCGATGGTCTTGACCACGCGGCCGCCGCTGGCCGCGACCACCGGGAACAACAGCTCGTTGTGGCGACGCACCAGCGCGAAGCCCTCGATGTCGCCGCGCTGCTCGAAGAAGGCCGTGGAGCCCACGATGTCGGTGAACAGCACCGCCATCTCGGAGGCGTGCCGCTCGAGCAGCGCGCGATCGATCTCGCGCCGCTGCGTGATCAGGGCTTGCAGCTCGTCCTCGAGGGGCACGCGGCATCCTAGGGACGTCGCGCGACCGCGGGGAAGGGGACTCGCGTCACAGGTCCGCCGCTGGCGGTCACAGGTAGGGGGCGAACAGGCGCGCGACCCCGTCGCGCAGCTTCACGGGGAGCGAGCGCCCGTCGACCTCGGCCAGCGTCACAAGTCGGCTGCGCGCGCGCTTGTCGTCGAAGCGGCGCGCGAGCGCGGCGGCCAGCGCGCGGTCGTAGCACTCGACGTCGACCTCGAAGTTGAGGCGCAGGCTGCGCGCGTCCCAATTGGCCGAGCCCACCAGCGCCCACGCGTCGTCGACCACCATGAGCTTGGTGTGATCGAACGGCGCGGGCTGCACGTGCACGCGGCAGCCGTGCTCGAGCGTCTGCCACAACAGCGCCTGCTGCGCCCACTGCGCGAGCCGGATGTTGCCGCGCGCGGGTAGCACCACGTCGACGTCGACGCCGCGGAGGGCAGCGGCGCCGAGCGCAGTGATGAGCCCCTGATCGGGCACGAAGTAGGGCGTGGCGATGCGCACCGAGCGTCGCGCCACCGCCAGCGCGGCCAGCAGCGTCCAGCGGATCGGATCGTGCCGGCTCTCGGGGCCGTCGGCGAGCACGCGCCCCCAGGTCGCGCCCCGCGCGTCGGGGGCCGGCGCCCACGCGGGGCCCTCGAGGGCCTCGCCGGTGGTGAAGCGCCAGTCGTCGGCCACCACGGCGAACAGCTCGCCCACCAGCGGGCCCTCGATGCGGCAGTGCAGATCGGCGGTGGCGTCGTGCTGCGCGCGCGCCAGCACGTGCTCGTCGCGGATGTTGAGCCCGCCGGTGAACGCCACGCGCCCGTCGACCACGCAGATCTTGCGGTGGTTGCGCAGGTTGGCGAGCGGCGCGCGCAGCGGCGACAGCGTGGGCAAGAACGCCGCCACGCGCACGCCGCCTTGGCGCAGCGATCGCACCACGGAGGGCCACGAGTAGCGTCGGCCCACGTCGTCGACCAACACGCGCACCGCCACGCCGCGCGCGACCGCGCGCGCCAGCGCGTCGACGAACGCGCGCCCCACCTCGTCGACGTCGAAGATGTAGCTGCACAGCACCACGCTGCGCGCGGCGCCGTCGATGGCGCCGAGCATGGCTGGGTAGGTCGCGTCACCGTTGTCGAGCGGCGTGACGAGGTTCTTCGCGGTGAGCGGCGCGTCGGTGAGCCGCGCGGTGGCGCGCGCCAAGGCCACGAGGTGCGCGTCGTCCCCGAGCGCCGCCGCGAGCGCGGGCGGCACGTCGTCCTCGTGCGGCGGCAGCGCGGCGTGGTCGTGGGCGCGCCCGTGGGTGCGCAGCGCCAACGCGCGGCGGCGCACACGGTTGATGCCCAAGAGCAGGTAGGCGAGCGGGCCCACCGTGGGCAACAGCCAGATGAACACGATCCACGCGATGGCCGAGCGCGGGTCGCGCTTGAACACCAGCGCATGCCCCGACGCGAGCGCGCTCAGCGCCAGCACCACCGCGGTCACCACCAGCTGGGTCGTCGTCATGGCGGGCTCAAGATGTGGCAGGAAATCTGCTGCGCAACCCGCTGGCTGCGTTGCGGGTCCCTCCGCTTCGGCGTCACGTACGGTAGTACGCTCGCCTCGCGGCCCCTCCCGCGCCTTGCCATCGGGCCGCTCGCGACGATTTCCTGCCACATCTTCAGCGCTGGGCCCACAGAAAGACGCGCGGGAACGTGTAGAGGTAGGGCCGCGCGTCGGGCAGCACTGCCACAAGCGCGGCGCGGTAGCGCTCGAGGAAGCGCGCGAACAGCGCCGGCGGCAGCCGCTCTTGGTACCAGGTGAGCAGCGTGCCCTTCACCCACTCCACCACGTCGTCGCGCCCGGGCAGCGCGTGCGCGTACACCTCCACGAGCACGCGCTGGCGCGCGGCGCCGAGCGCGACCAGGAGCTCGGCGTAGCGCTCGGGCGCCAGCACGGCAGTCGCGCGCGCGGGGCCGAGGACACCGGCGAACTCGTCGTCGCGCGCGAGGCGCGCCGCCACCGCGTGGCTCGGGTGCGCGAAGTTCGCCGGCATCTGCACCGCCAGCTGCCCGCCCGGCGCCAGCAGCGCGAGCAGGCGCGGGAAGAGCGCCTCGTGGTCGTCGACCCACTGCAGCGACGCGTTGGCCAGCACCAGGTCGTGAGCGCTCGCGTGCGCGGCGTCGCCCAGGACGTCCTCGATGGTGCGCTGCGCGAGCTCGAGCCCGTCGACGGCGGGGGCCTGCGCCAGCATGGCCGCCGATCGATCGACGCCGAGCGTGCGCGCGGCGCCGAGCGCGCGGTGCGCCTCGGCGGTGAGCGCGCCGGTACCGCAGCCGAGGTCGAGCACGCGCATGGCGGGCCGCCGCTCCACGAGCGCCAGCAGGTCGAAGAACGGCCGCTCGCGCTCGGCCCGAAAGCGCGCGTACTGCCGCGGGTCCCACGCGTCCTGGACCATCACGGCTCCGTGAAGCGGACGCGCGCCGAGCGTGGGAACGGCGCCGGCCACGTGGGCACCGTGACCGAGCCGTCGGGCGCCGGCGCGATCCACGCGCCGCCGTCGGGCGCGGGCACCACATGGAAGCTCTGCGCCGGCATGAAGCCCTCGCCGATCACGAGCCGGCGCTCGGCGCCGCGCGCGGCCACGTCGAGCACCACCAGCACGTGGCCGGGCGAGCCGCCGAGCACGAACAGGTCGCCGGGCGCGACGTCGTCGGTGGCGGCCACCGTGTCCTTCGCCAGCGACCGCGAGCCCGCGTACATGAACACGTCGTCGAGCCAGCGCGCGAAGGCGGCGCGGTCGTGCACGCCGGCGGCCGCGCCGGGGTCGGCGGCGCGCCAGCGCACCTTGTTGCCGCGCACTGCGATCTGCTCGCCACCGGCGTAGCGCGCAAACGGCAAGAGGTCGCCGCTGGTGGCGTGAAAGGCCAGGCGCTCTTGCGCGCCGCGCGCCCAGCGGTACTCGGCGTACAGGCGCAGCGCGCTGTCGGCGCACTGCTGCAGGTCGCGCGCGCCCACGTCGAGCGCCACCACGGCCACGTGGGGCGTCGTCAGCGCGCGCCCGTCGAAGGCGCGCACGGGCTCGCCCTTGGGCAGAAGCGGCAGTCGGCGCAGGAAGGCGCCGAAGCTCCCGGCCGCCACGGGCACGCGCGCGAAGCCCTCGGGGGGTGCGAAGCGCTCCTCGAGCACGTCGCCCACGTGGGGCGCCTGCAGCCACGGGTGCGGCGCGGGCGCGTCGGGGGCAGACGCCAAGGGCGCGCTCACGACGAGCGCGCCCAACAACGCGAGCACCGGGGCGCACCGCGGCCACATGGTCGCGGCAGTCTATCGGCTCGTCAGGGCGCCAGCACCAGGTCGATCTGCGCCACGCTGTCGGGCGCCAGGTCCACGGTGACCTGCGCCAGGTAGTCGTCGCTGGCGCCGTGCGCGCTCGCGCTCACGGTGTAGCTGCCGGGCACGAAGGTGCGGCGCAGCACGCTGGTGGCCGCGCAGTCGACGCCGAAGGTGTCCTCGGGCGCGGCGAAGCCGAAGCGCGTGAACGCGATGACCACCTCGTCGACGCCGGTGCTGGCGCAGCTGTCGGCCGCGAACGTCCACGCCACGTCGAAGTCCGAGAACACCTGCGGCACGCGGCCGAGCTCCACGTCCTCAAGGTCCACGGTGCTGCCGTCGAGCACGTCGACGGTGATGGGCCCCGAGTCGTACAACAGCAGATCGTCGCTGTGGTAGGCGCCGAACGCCATGAGCTGCACCGTGTAGCGGCCGGGCGGCAGGTCTTGCACCAGCACGCCCTCGTCGCGGCACGCGAAGGTGTCGTCGTAGGCGGCGCCGCCGGCGCCCAGCGGTTCCACGCGCACCTCGACCCCGTCGACGCCGGCGATGGCGCAGTCGAAGGTGAGCGCGCCGTCGGTGGGGTAGTTGAAGCCCCAGAAGAGCCCCAGCGCGCCCGCGGCCGGTGGTGGCTCCACCAGCGCGTCGAGCTCCACCACGCCCGCGTACGTGTTCTCGCCGCCCACCACGCGCGCCACGAACGAGCCGGCGTAGAGCGGCACGCTCTCGCGCGAGTAGGCGTCGATGGCCACCTCGTAGGTGCCCTCGCGCAGGTCGGTGATGGTCAAGCCTCCGCCCACGCAGGGCTCGCGCTCGATGACCAGCACCACCTCGCCGCCCTGCAACAGCGCCAGGTCCACTTCGTCGACGCCGGCCTCGTCGCACGACGACAGGCCGGCGAAGCTCCAGTCGAACAACAGATCACCGTAGGGGTCGTGCGGCGGCGGTGCCACGAAGATGCAGGCCGACGAGAGCGCGACCGCGGCCAGGGAGAGCAAGGGCAGGGATGGATGCTTCATGGCGTCACCTGAGCACACAGACGGCGGCGGCCCGCGCGCCATTCAGCGCCCGATCCGATCTCGCTGTGACCACGGCAGGTTACCGTGGACGCGTGGACCGCGCCGGCGTCGCGGCGGTGCCGGAGGGGGGACTCGAACCCCCACGAAGCTCGCGCTTCCGCGGATTTTAAGGGGACAGAACCGAGACGCATGGAGTGTCCCACTGTCTCATGGCTTCGACAATTCAGCGACTTGCGCGCGCACCCTCCGCACCGGGCGCACTGCGTGCCACCGGCGTTGCTACACGGGTTGCTACATTTTCAACCCGCGTTCCTCGACGAGGGACCGTCCGCCGGCCCCGCACAGTGTAGCAACGGAATTTCCTCATGAGTAGACCTTGTCGAGCTTCGCCCCCGCCTCGCCGAGCGTGACCCTGCGGCTGTGCAGATAGACGTCCGCGGTGAGCTGCACCGTGCTGTGCCCGAGCCACGACGACACCGTCTTCAAGTCCACGCCGAGCTCGAGCAGCGTCGAGCCCGCGCCGTGCCGCGCGTCGTGGAAGCGCTTCTTGGGGAGCTTCGCGGCGCTCAGGGCGTTGTGCCACGCAAGCGTGATCATCCTCCCGCAGATGGCGCGGCCGTCCTCGTGCGTGAAGACGAGGTCGTGCTCCGGCCACTCCTCGGCGGCGATGCGGAACGACGCCTGGCGCGCCTTGATCCCCTTCAGCTTCGCGGCCAGGAGCGGGGTCAGCTCCAGCGTGCGGTGGCTCTTCTTGGTCTTGAGCGGCACCAGCGCGTTGTTCTTGCCGACGAAGATCATGTCCTTGGCCCCGATGAGCCCTTCCATGTCCTCCTTCTTGAGCGTCTGGAGCTGCCGCTTGATGTGGATGATGCCCTCGTCGAGCTTCACGTTTGACCAGGTGAGCCCGAGGATCTCGCCGCGCCGCAGCCCGAGGAAGATGGCGAGCAGGAAGACGGTCTCGTACTTGTTGCCGCGGACCTTCTCGATGAGCTTGCGCGTCTCCGCCACGGTGAGCGGCTCGACCTCCTGGCGCTCGATCCGCGGGCAATCGGACAGCGCGGCGACGTTGCGCGCGATCTTCCCCTTCTTCACCGCCGACTGCAGCGCCGTCCGCAAGACGGCGCGGACGTACTGCACGCGCCGCGGAGAGAGGTTCTCCTTCAACTTCTGACGCCAGAGCGCGTCGCAGTGGTCGACGGTGAGGTCGATCAGCTTGGTCTTCCCGAGCGCGGGCTTGAGGTGCAGCTTGACGATCTCGCGGTAGGCGCCGAACGTGTTGAAGCGCAGCCGGAGGCGAGCGACGTTCTCGATCCAGTGGTCGAGATAGTCGGCCATCGTCTGCCGGTCCGCCGCCACCGGCAGGTGCTGCCGATGGTCCTCCTTCAGCTTGGTCATCTTCGCGACCACCTCGCGCTGGGTGTCGCCGTAGACGGTCCGCCGGATCGGCTTGCTACCGACGACGCCGAGGCTGACGGCGCCGACCCACCGGCCGTCGGACTCCCGCTGGTAGATGCTGCCGTCGCCGTTCCCTCTCTTGCTGGTCCGCATGCGTCACCTCGCTGGTTGCCGCCAGCGCGGCGCCGTCGTCGACGACGCGCGGTGCCGCTGGGGGATCGGGTATCATCGTCCTCGACGATCGATCCGTCTACTGTCCACCAGCGACGACGATCGCCTCCACGTCGTCGACGCGAATCCGCACAGCGCGGCCGATACGGATCGCTTCGAGCTGGTCACCGGCGATCATCTTGCGCACCATCGAAGGGCTCAACGCGAGACGCCTCGCGGCGTCATCGATGGTCATCAGCGCCGGCACGACGGACCCTCTCGAGACAGACCGCGGCCGCACAACAGCGGCCTGCAAGCCCGTCCCGCTGCCCTTGCCGGTCGCGCTCCGCGCCGAGCCAATCACGCCGCCCGACGGGACATCACCTTGCATCATGTGGGACCTCCGTCTCTCACCTGTTGCGGTTGAACGCCGCGCATCGCAGCCAACCGGCGTGAGCGGTCGCACCGTGGCTGCGGACCCCGGGTGTGATGCCCGCACCCTCGCCCGCTGAGTCGCGCGGCCGCGAACCGCAACAAGCGGACAGGAGGTTCACCATGCGTGACCGCGCCCGCCCAGAGGAACGAGACCCGCGACAAGCCGAGCGCTCGCAGCAGCGCGAGCAGTCAGGCCGCATCCGCGTGCCGAAGATCCAGTATCGCTTCCTCAAGGAGCTCGAGCAGCGGGGCGTGACCGACGACGCCCGCCGCGGCGCGCTCGGCATGGCCGAGAAGATCAAGCACTACCCCCTCGAGGCCCGGCACGTCATGGGCTCCTGGGAGCGCTTCACGAAGAAGGCCATCGAGGAATTCAAGACCGGCCGCGGCAAGGGCGACGAGCGCGACCGACAGCACCTCGCGTACGCGGTGCTCTTCTCCACCGTCCGGGACGCCCCCGCTGCGAAGGCCGACGAGCTTCGCGGCCGGATCGGCGCGCTGGCCATGACGCCGGCGGAGGGCGGCCAGACCGCACCCAGGCAGGACGGCCGGGCTCCGTCAGCACCGGCGCCGCGGCAGCAGAACCTCCTCGAGCAGCCACGGCCCCCGTTTGAGCGGCAGGTGGACGCCTCCCTCTCTCTGCTGCGGGACCTGTCCCCGCAGCTCCGCGGCACCATCGAGGCCTCGGCCCGCGAGCTGCTCGTTGAGGGGCACCACACACCGGCCTCCGCTCGGGAGGCGCTGCCGGGCGCCGTCCGCGAGTTCCAGGCGGATCGCAGCGAGCGGAACACCGTGCACACCCTGACCCTCGCGGTCATCGCGCGGACCGCGGAGCACAAGGCGCTGCTGCGCGAGGTCGACGACCTCCCGCGCGAACAGCGAAAGGAGATCGAGGTGGACGCGCGAGCGCGCCTCGAGCGCTACCCGCCGCTCGAGACCGGCGTCAGCGACGTGCGGAAGGACGCTGTCGAGGCCGCGGTCCGCGACGCCATCGCGCCCTCGGCGCATGCCAGGCGCGAGGCGCTCGTGCTCGCGCACGCTCGTGAGGAGCTCGAGTGCGTCGCGGACCCGAAGCGGCTCCAGTGGCAGAGCGTCGCCGAGGAGCTTGAGCGGGAGCTCCGTTGAACGGGGGCCGATGCCGCTTCGCGGGCGCGTCGTGCCGGGCGCGTCCGCTGCTCGCCGTCGTCGTGGTGGGCGCGGCGTGCGGCGGCGAAGCTGCGCTCCCGCCGTCGTTGCCAGCGCTCGCGGTTGCGCGCGTCGCAGGTTCGCCTCCGCCGTCGCCACCCGCTCCGTGGGCGTCGCTGCGGCCCGCGAGCGGCGCCATCCGGCGCTACGACCTGGTGGTTGGCCGCGCAGGCCTTGCCGCCACCTTCAGCGACGAGGGCGTCGAGCAGGCCGCGCTGGACCAGCTCGATGACGCCTTCGTCTCTCGCGTCGACCTGCTCGCGTTCCTTACCCCCGAGACGCGCTTCACGCTCTGGCTGCGCGGCGGCACGCTGGTCGCCGCACGCGTCCCCGTCCACGGCAAGCAGTTCTTCGCGGCGCTCTACGAGGGCGCGCACGCGCCGCGCGCCTTCTACGACGCGAGCGGCGCGGCGCTGGCGAGCGCCCTTCGCGCGCGACCTGTCGCGCTCGGCCACGTCAGCTCCCGGTTCGGCGATCGGTTCGACGCGTTGGCCGGCCGCTACGCACGACACAACGGCGTGGACTACGCGGTCCCGCGCGGCACGCCGGTCATCGCCGCCGGCGCCGGGCGCGTGAAGGAGGTCGGCGCCTCACCGGCAGCGGGCAGGTTCCTGAAGCTCGCGCACGCGGGCGGCTATGAGTCCAGGTATCTGCACCTCGACCGGATCGTGGTCGCTCGTGGCGCGATCGTTCGCGCCGACCAGGTCATCGCCCTGAGCGGCAACACCGGCCGGTCGACCGGACCGCACGTCCACTACGAGCTGCGCCTCGCGGGCATCGCGCTCGACCCGCACACGATCGTACCGACGCCAGCGATGGCGCTCGGTCCCCAAGCGAGGAGGGAGCACCTCGCGTTCATGCACCAACTGGAGGCGACCGATGACGGAAGAGAGCACCACCGGCAAGTCCAACATCCCGCAGCTCGCCCGTGAGCTGCTCCACCTCCCGCTCAAGCAGGTGGTCCCCTCCGACACGAACCCCCGGCTCAACCTGGAGAAGGAGCCGTTCGAGGAGCTGAAGAAGAGCATCTTCGCGAACGGCCTGCTGCAGCCGATCGTCGTCCGCCCCAAGGGCGAGGTGTACGAGATCATCGGGGGGCACCGTCGCTACTTCGCGCTGAAAGACCTCGCGCAGCAGCACAAGAGCGACAAGCGGTTCACGCGCATCGCCGTGGTGGTCGTCGACGTGCCCGACGCGATGGTCCCGGTTGTGCAACTCGCCGAGAACCTCAACCGGAGCGACCTCACCGCCATCGAGGTCGCCGACGGCATCTCCCGCGCCGTCGGGAGCGGCCTTGAGCCGCAGCAGATCGCCGACAGCCTCGGCTGGAGTCGCCGCACGCTGAACCGCTCGCTCCAGCTCGCCGAGGCCCCGGGTTGGCTGCGCGACTTCGCGAAGGAGGTGAAGGTGAGCCGCAGGGCCGTCGATGACCAGGGCCAGGCTGTCATTGACCAGAAAACCGGCAAGCCCGTCATCCAGACCGACCGACACCCGGGCCTCGCAGCGACCTACCTCAACGAGCTGCTCATGCTCTACAACGTGCTGCGGGACGCCGACGCCCTCCAGCTCGAGGAGGTCGGCGGCGAGCACTTCAGACCGCAGGCCGAACGAGCGACGAAGCGCCTGGGCCTGCTGTGCGCGGCGGAGGGATGGACGGTGGCGAAGCTCCGTGCCGAGGTGAAGCGCGCCAAGGACCCGACGCCGCGTCCGCGCTCCGATGATCACGCGGAGCCGGCGCGGCCCATCATCGTCAGCAATGAGCGCTGCATCTTGAACCTGCGGCGGGCGGATTCCCTCTCCGCGAGCGAGCGCGTGCAGCTCGCGGCGCAGCTCACGGAGACGCTCGCCCGCTACAAGTTCAAGAGCATCACGATCACGCCGTGAGGCGCGACGCGGGCGCGCGGTGGAGCGCACCCGCGCGCCGTCCTCGTCGCGCAACGTGCGATCGCCGACAGGCGAGCCCTCGAAATCGGCCACTGGTGGCTCGCCTATTAAAGCAATTGCATTCCGGACTATGACGCTAGAGCGATGGTCCGCGAGTTTTCGGGATCAACCGCCAGTAATCGCTCGCAATGGGCGAGCCGCCAAGGCGCCAGCCACCTCCCGGCTCGAGGCCATGAAGGCCCCTCACCGGCCGGCACGCCCAAGGGCGTATCGCGCGGAGCGCGACGGGCCGGCACGCGACGGCTTCGTGCGCATTGCGCCCTCGCCGATCGCTCACCGCACACGGCAGAGCCGCGTGTCGCAGTTGCGACGGCCGGTGGGAGGTGGCTGGCGAATGATTTCATTATATTCGGCACAGGCGCCGCAAATACAGCAGGGAACACTTGGATTGATCGAGCCCGGCGCCGGGAATTCCGATGAGCCCAAGGAGCACCGCAGGCGCGTGGCCATAGCCACATGCCGAGGACGCAACGCAGAGATCGCCGGAAAGTCAAGCCTGGCGACCATCAGCCCAAGTGATTCCCGCTGTATGACGCTCGACGTCGTCCACGCAACGCTCGTCCCACTCCTCTGGGCGCCACACCAGCCGCGTGCCGCAGAGCCCGTTCGCGCACGCGCCTCAGGACACCTGGCTTGGCGGCTGCTCGCCCGATTCGGTGGCGACCCTCGCCCTGGGTTTGCCGCACAATGCCATCATCGATCTGCTCAGTCGCCTGTTCGGGCCTGTGCCCGCCGCGTGGTCCGGTCCGCTGCTGCCGCGGGATGAGTGCCACATGCGCGCCACCGTCCGCGGGCTCGATTTGACGCCGGCGGCCGACGCCCACCCGCGTGCGTTGCTGGGACCTTCCGCGCGCGCACGCTTCGCGAGGCAACGCGGCCAAGCGAAGGTGGTGTGCTGGGTTCGCCAGCTGGTGCTGGTCGAGGACCACGGCACGCCGATTGACGCCGTGCTGCCGTCGCCGGTCGACTGGCCCCGACCCGATCTCCTCGCTGAGGTCCGTGATTGCCTGCCGGGGCTCGAATTGCGACCATGCACCTATGCGTGCCCTTCCCTTGTTGCTCCTCGCTTTCGCCTGCACGCCCGAAGCTCCCGCCACCGGGCACCCACCCGAGATGGACGCTGTGGCGCCGGTGTTGGCGCCCGGCACCCTGGCGGCTTTCAAGCCAGTGACTGGAGAGCTTCTGTACGTGCCGGCGTACTCGAGCATCTACAACGCCAGCGCGCGCCGCTCCTTGGCGCTGGCGGTCACGTTGAGCGTGCGCAACACCGACCCGGCCCATACGCTCGTGTTGCGCTCCGCGAAGTACTTCGACACAGGGGGCAAGTTGCTGAAGGAAGTAGTGACCCATCCGCGCGCGCTGCCGCCGCTGGCCACCTTCGAGTACGTGGTGGATTTGACGGACCTAAGCGGCGGCTCCGGCGCGAACTTCGTGGTCGAGTGGGTGTCCGATGCGGCAGACGTGTCCGCACCGCTGGTGGAGACCGTGAACCTGCAGACAGTGTCCGGCCAGGGCGTGTCTTTCTCGTCGCGCGCCGTGGTGATCAAGCGGCTCAGCTTCGGGCCGCAGCTCCCGCCGATGTCCCCATGACCATCGATGCTGACGAGGGCGTCGATGGGCCCGCCCCAACTCTATAGGCAGACCTCGACGAGATCTTCGGCCCTTCGCGCACGCCTTCCGTTCGGGGACGGGCGGTGACCTACGTCGATGAGCGTGCGCCACACGGTGGGCACGCCATCGAGAAGCTCAGGCTCGCGACGACCTGCGAGTTGTCCGTTTCGGGGCGTGTGGCTATGCTCCGTTCATGATGCTCAGCGGTGTCGTTCGAGGTTCAGTCGCGAGGCGCGTTTGCCTCGCGCACGGGCGCGCGACCGCCGCTCGCTCCTCTCGCCCCGAGCGCGCTTCGTTGACGCTCGGGGCCTGAGAGCCCGCGCGCGCTGTCTCGCAGCTCGCGCTCACGTACGTCACGCCAACACACCTCGTCCGAGGCGCTGCTCCGGTCCTTTGACCCGAGCGCCCCCGGGAGCCTGCCATGACCACCGAGAACGCTGCCCCTACCGCCGCGCCCGAGCGGGCCTCACCCCCCATCACCATCAGCGACCGCGACCACGCCCTACTGTCGCGCTGCCTCGAGCTGGCCGACGGCGAGGTGGCCCCGCTCGAGGAGGAGCTCGCGCGCGCGGAGGTCGTCAGTGTCGATCACCTTCCATCCGACGTCGTCAGGATGGGATCGAGGGTCACCTTCGAGGACGCTCGCTCCGGGGTCCGCCGGGTGGTGACGCTTGTCTACCCGGAGGAGGCCAACGCCAGCGAGGGGCGCGTCTCCGCGCTCGCGCCGATCGGCGCCGCCTTGATCGGGCTGCGCGTGGGCCACGCCATCGACTGCGAGCTGCCGAACCGGCGGCACGCCAGGCTCGTCGTCATCGCGCTGGTGCAGCCAGAGCGGTGACGAGCGCGCCGTCACGCGTCGCTTCGGTCGGCTCCCGGCGCGGAGCCGACCGACCCCGTCCACTGAGAGCGAGGTTGTCTCCATGACCCCCATCGACACCGAGGCCGGCACCGACGCCGCATCACGACGTGACGCCGCCGCTTCGGCGAACCCGGATCCAGGCGACGAGGAGGCGACCGCGCCGCCCGTCGACGCGCTGACCATGGCCTTGGCGCGGAGCACCGCGCTCAAGGCTGCCCTGCAGCTCACGGAGCAGAGCAGGCACGAGCTCGCCGATCGCCTCGAGGCGACCATGGTAGAGGCGGCGCGCCAGCGGCGACGCATCGAGCGCGAGCGCGACGACGCCGTCAAGTACGCGAACGAGCAGCTGGTCGGTGCGCTGGCGCCCCTCCTCGATGACCTGGAGCGCGCTGGCGGCGCCGCCGCGGCGCTCGGCGCCGCCGCGCAGCCCTACGTCGACGGCGTGCGCATGATGGAGCACCAACTCCTCGCGGTGCTGCAGCGCTTTGGCGTCGCCGTGTTCTCGACGCTCGGCGAGCCCTTCGATCCGACGCGCGCCGAGGCGTTCGGCATGCGGGCAGCTGAGGGGGTGCCGTCCGGCACCGTGGTCGAAGAGGTGCGTCGGGGGATCGTGCTCTACGGCCGGCTCGTCCGCCCAGCTCTGGTCATCGTGTCCTCCAGCAGCGAAGCGCGCTGATCGAGTCGGCCACGTGGATGTGCAAAGCGCGTGAGGCGGCGAGCGCACGGTCCGGCTGGTGCCTCGTTCAGGGCGCTTGGGGCTCGCGACCCGCCGGTACTCCCGGCAGCAGGTCCTCGAGGAAGAATGCCGCGAGGTCGTTGCGCCCGGTGAGGCCCGCCTTCTTGTAGACGGCGCGCGCCTGCTGGCGGGCCGTCGCCTCGCTGATGGAGCGGACGTCGCCGATCTCCTTGTGGCTCAGGCCCTTGAGCAGGAGGAAGGCGACCTCCTTCTCGGCGGGCGAGAGCGCCCAGCGCTGGAACTGGCGGTCGATGGCGGCGCTCAGGCCCTGCATGACGTCGCGGGTCTCCTCCCGCCAACGCGTCGCTTCGGCCTCGCTCACCTTGAGCTGCGCGGCGAGCCCGGAGGCCTCGAGGCGGGCGGCGCGCGCCTGCCGCGCGGCGCGCAGCAGCAGCCGGGCCATCACCGCGGCGCCGGTCAGCCCTGCCAGGAAGACGCCGCCCTCGGCGAGCACATGCCCGAGGGTGGTCCCCTCGGCCAGATCCGAGGCGATGTCGAGGCCGGCCAACAGGGCGATCCCCACGAACGTGAGCAGCACGCCCGTCAGGAGCCGTCCTTCGGACGTGGGATTCTCGTGTTCCAAACCCCTGAAACTCCTCGGATATCACATCAAGCGGATGGCCCGATCGCTGGCTCGGCCGCATGTTGGCTGCACGAGTTAACGCGGCGACGGACCGCCCAGACACGGAGGCCTAACATGAGCGAAATATTCTTTCACCCGAAGGTAGTCCACATCCCGATGGCGCTCGGCGTGCTGATGCCGCTGATCGCCGGCGGCCTGCTCCTCGCCTGGTGGCGCGAGTGGCTGCCGCCCAAGGCCTGGTTCATGGCGGTCGGCCTGCAGGCCGCGCTCGTGCTGTCCGGCTTCATGGCCATGCGCAGCGGCGAGCACGACGAAGAGCGCGTCGAGAAGGTGGTCGACGAGCGCTTCATCGAAGAGCACGAGGAGGCCGCCGAGGCCTTCGTCTGGACGGGCGCGGGCGTCTTCGCCCTGATGCTGGCGGCGGGCGTGCTGGCCAATCGGCGCGCGGGGCTGCCGCTGGCGGCGGCGGCCGCGGTGGGGACGCTCGGCGTCTTCGGCCTCGGCTACCGGACCGGCCAGGAGGGCGGCGCGCTCGTCTACCAGCACGGCGCCGCGCAGGCCTACGCGTCCCCCGACGGTGCTTCAGCAGCGCCAGGCACAGCCGGGGGGCCTGAGCGCGGCCGCGACAACGACAAGGACAGCGACGACTGAGCGGCCGGATCGCCGGAGCCAGCGCGGTCAGTCCATTCACCGAACCGAGGAACGAGAGATCGACATGAGCACCAATGAGCAAGCCCCTGCCCGCGGACACCTCGCCACCATGGTGGCGACCGCGTCCATCACGCTGGCGCTCGGCGTCACCGCCGCCGCCCTCACCGGCTATCTGAGGGCACCCGAAAGGCCCGCGGAGGCTGCGCCTGCTGGCGCGCAGACCGTCGAGGCCAGCGCCCCAAGCCCTGCGCTGAACGCCTCGCCGACCGCCGCGCCGACGGTGGTGCTGGTGCCGGTGACGCGGGAGCCGCGCCCGGCGGCCCCTGCGCCCAGCGGCGACGCCCTGTTCGCCACCTACCAGGCGGAGGAGCGCGACGACGACAACGACGAACGCAGCGCGCGCGGACGCCAGCGCGACGAGGGACGTGATGACGAAGACTCCGACTCCGACGATTGAGGCGGCGCGCGGGGCGAGCCCGAGCGCGGTGCGAGCCGGGTTGATCGCGCTGCTCGCCGGCGCCTACGTGATCGCCGCGTGGGCGTTCGCCGGCAGGCCCGCGGCGCCCGCGACGACGTCGCCGCCCAAAGCGGCGTCTGCGGCGGCCTCGCCCTCACCGGCGCTGTCGCCGACGCCCACCCCGAGCCGACGGCCCGTCTGGTACGAGGACCTCCCTGCCGCGGAGCGCCCCACCGTCAACCTGCCCGCGGGGTGGCGCATCTCGGAGCGACCTGCGGCCGGCGCCGAGCCGCAGCTGCGCACCGCGACGCCAGCGGCGGTGCGCGCCGAACGAAAGCGCCCCCCGCGCTTGCGCACGCGGAGCTCGTGATGTGGAGCTTTCGCGCCATGGGCACCGACATCACGGTGGTGTGCGGGCCGAGCGACCTCGAGCGCGTGACCGCCCGGGTCGCCGCCACCTTCGCCGAGGCCGAGCAGCGCTTCAGCCGCTTCCGCGAGGACAGCGAGCTGTCGCAGGTCAACCGCGCGCGCGGCCCGCAGGTGGTGTCGCCGGAGCTGTTCTCGGCCCTCGAGCGCGCGCGCGGCTACTACGAGGCGACCGACGGGCTCTTCGATCCGGCCGTCGGCGCCACCCTCGAGGCGCTCGGCTACGATCGCTCCTTCGCTCCCGGTGAGCTCGACCGCCCCGCCGCGCGGCTGCCGACGCGCACCGGCCGCTTCTCCGAGTTGACGCTCGAGCGGTCGACGCGCACCGTCACGAGGCCCGCGCACCTGCACCTCGACCTCGGTGGCATGATCAAGGGCGCCACCGTCGATTCAGCGGCGGCGCACCTTCAGCTCGATGGCGCCATCGACGCGGGCGGCGATGCCCTCGCGCTCGGCGAGGGCCCCGACGATGGGGCGTGGTTGGTCGACGTCGAGGACCCGACCGATCCCACGCGCTCCGTTGCCACGCTGGCGCTGCGCGACTCCGCGGTGGCCACCAGCGCGGCCAACCGCCGCGTGTGGCGCGTCGGCGGCGCGCGCGCCCATCACCTGATCGACCCGCGGACCCACGCGCCGGTGGACACCGACCTGCTGCAGGCCACCGTGGTGGCGCCGCACGTGGAGCTCGCCGACGTGCTCGCCAAGACCTCGTTCCTGCTCGGCAGTCGCGGCGCCCCGCGCTTGCTCGCGCGCCACCCCGGCGTCGGCGCCGTGCTGGTGCGCGACGACGGCGACGTGCGCATCGTCGGCGCCATCGACGTGCGGGAGGTGCGCCGTGGCTGAGCGCGTCCGCACCGGTCTCATCCTCGGCGTCGTGCTGCTGCTGGCGTTCGACGCGCTGGCGGTGCGCCTTGGCATCGCGCCGGGCGTGCTGCCAACCTTCGAAGGAGGTTCGCTGGTGGCGCTGTCGCGGGCCCTCGGCGTCACCGCGCTGCTCGCGCTGACCCTGAGCGCGCTCTTTGGCCTGCTCGTCTCGTCGCGCCTTGGCGCTCGATGGCTGAGCCCACGAGGCGCGGTCGATGTGCACCGCTGGCTGTCGTCGGCGGCGCTCGGGCTGACCGCGCTGCATGCGCTCGTGCTGCTCCTCGATGGCACCGTCCACTTCGACCTGCTCGATGCGTTGGTGCCGTTCTTGTCGTCGTGGAAGCCGCTCGCCGTCGGGCTCGGGGTGCTCGCTGCCTGGGGTGCGGCCACCGTGCACGCGAGCGACTCCTGGCGCGACCGCATCGGCGGGCGCGCCTGGCGCAAGCTGCACTACCTGTCGTTCGCGGTCTTCGTCGCGGCGATCGTGCACGGTCTGCTCGCCGGGTCGGCGGAGGGCCCTGCCTGGGTTCGGCTCTTGTACGCCGCCTGCGCGATCTCCGTGTCAGCGCTGGGCGTGGTGCGCGCGGGACACCACTTTCGACGACGCGCCGCTGGTGCCACGCCTTGACTCCTGCGCGCGACGCCGCAAGCAACCAGAAAACCCCGTAGCCGAGGTCGCCGACGGACGCAGCCCGCCCCGCCGCCGGCGCCAGCGCGCGAGCGTGGGCCTCGACGCACCGGCTCACACGCGCAGGTGCTCAACCACGAAGTCGCGAAACGCCGCGACCTTGCGCGGCACACCGGCGCGCGACGCCGTTACGATCGCGAGCGTTCCGCCTGGCACCGCCAGGCGCGGCAACACGCGCACGAGCGCGCCGCTCTCCACGTGCGGCGCCGCGAGGAAGGTCGGCAGCGCGCCGATGCCCGCGCCGCCGCGCACCGCCGACGCGACAAACGCCATGTCGTCGCCGAGCACGCGCGGCTTGAGGGTGAGCCGGTGCGTCTCTCCCTCGGCGGTCAAGCGCACCTCGCGCATGCCCGCGTAGCCGACCCACGTGTGGACCTCGGCGTCCGTGATCGTGCGCGGGGTACCGCGCCGCGCGAGGTAGGTGGGCGCTGCGTACAGCTGGATCGTGACGGGCGCGAGCCGGCGCGTGACGAGCGACGAGTCACGCGCGGGTCCCATCGAGACGCGCAGCGCGACATCGATGCCCTCCTTCACGAGATCGAGCACCTGATTGGACGAGCGCACCTCCACGGTGACGTGCGGCGTGCGCACGACGAAGCGCGCGACCAGATCCGCCAGAAGCGCGGACGCGACATCGACGGGCGCGGTGACCACCAGGTGACCTGACGGCGCCTCCTCGAGCTCCGGCAGGTCCAAGACGGCGTCCTTGAGCTGCGCGAGCAGCGGGCTGGCCTTGTCGAACAGCGCGCGCCCCGCGGACGACAGCGCGACGCTGCGCGTGGTGCGCTGCAGCAGGCGCACGCCGAGCGCGTCCTCGAGTTGCCTGACGGCGCGCGACAGCGTGGACTTAGGCACGCCGAGGCGCTGCGCGGCGAGCGAGAAGCCGCCCGCCTCCGCCACCGCCGCGAAGCGCGCGAGCGCCTCGAGGTCCACGGGCGACGATGGCTCAAGGGGGCGGGGGCGCGATTGTCGCATTCTTGGAACAGTGTAGCCCGTACCGGGCGCCTTGGCGGCGAAACCGCAACAGCGCACGCTCATCTCATCGCTACACAAGACGCCAGCCCCAGACGCTGGCCAGGAGCGCACCATGAGCCAAGCCACCTCCCACAACGCGAACACCGTCCTCGTCACCGGCGCCTCGGGCCACCTCGGCCACCGAGCCGTGGAGCTGCTGCTGCTGCGCGGCGACGTCAAGGTCATCGCCGCCTCGCGCACGCCCGACAAGCTCGCCGATCTCGCCGCGCAGGGCGCCGAGCTGCGCCGCCTCGACTTCGACGATGACGCCTCGCTCTCGAGCGCGTTTGCCGATGTGCAGCGTGTGCTGCTCGTGAGCACCGACGACATCTCCGAGCGCGGCAAGCGCTTCCGTCAGCAAAAGCGCGCGCTCGACGCCATGGTCAAGGCGGGCGTGAAGCACGTGGTCTACACCTCGCTCACCGCACCTGACGCGAGCTCGCCGATCGGCCTGGCGTTTGACCACAGAGAGACCGAGGCCGCGCTCGAGAAGTCCGGCCTGGGCTACACCGTGCTCCGCAACAACCTGTACGCCGAGAACCTGCTTGGCTCGCTGCCGCAGGCGATTGGAAGCGGCGCGCTTCACACCGCCGCCGGCACGCGCGGCGCTGCGTACGTCACGCGCGAGGACTGCGCCCAGGCCGCCGCCGCCGCGCTCGCGGCAACCTTCGACGGCAAGCGCACCTTCGACATCTCAGGCCCTGCCTCGGTGACGCAGGAGGAGATCGCGGCTGTCGCGGCGCACGTCGCGGGCAAGCCCGTGACGGTGGTGGCGCTCGATGACTCCTCGCTGCGCGCGGGCCTCGCGCAAGCGGGCCTGCCGCCGGCCATCATCGACCTGGTCGCGGGCTTCGACGCCGCCGTCGCCGAGGGACGCATGGACGTGCGCTCGAGCGCGGTGAAGGACCTCACCGGCAAGGAGCCTCAGAGCGTCGCGGCGTTCCTCGCGGCCGTGCTGCCAAGCGTGCTGTCGACGAGCAAGGCCGGCTGAGCCACGTGGCCGGCCGCGCGACGGCCCCGTAGCGTCGCGCGTCAGCCACGCCCCGTTTCCCCATGAGCAACTCCCTCAACCGACGCACGTTTCTGCTCAGCGCCGCGTCGCTCGCCGCGTGCAAGCCCGCGCGCACGGAGGAACCGATGACCACCAAGACGTCAACGTCCCCCAACAAGGCGCGCATGCCGGTGCTGTTCGTCGGCCACGGCTCGCCGATGAACGCCATCGAGGACAACGTGTGGTCGCGCGCGTTCACGGCGCTCGGCGCCTCGCTCGCCAAGGAGCTGCCTAAGCCGCGCGGGGTCGTCGCGGTGTCCGCGCACTGGTACACGCACGGCACGTGGGTGACCGGCGACGACAAGCCAAAGACCATCCATGACTTCGGGGGCTTCCCGCAGGAACTGTTCGCGCAGCAGTACCCGGCACCCGGCGACCGCACGCTCGCGGCGAAGGTGGCGAAGCTCGTGGGCAAGGACGCGTCCGCGCTGCGCACCGACTGGGGGCTCGATCACGGCACGTGGTCGGTCCTGAAATACCTGCTGCCAAACGCCGACGTACCTGTGATTCAACTGTCGATCGACGGCGACAAGCCCGCGCCCGCGCACGTCGAGCTCGGCAAGCGCCTCGCGCACTTGCGGGACGAGGGCGTGCTCGTAGTCGGAAGCGGAAACGTCACGCACAACCTGCGCGACGCGCTCTCGCGCATGCGCAGCGGTAACACCCAGCGCACGTCGTGGGCCGACGGCTTCGACGCCGATGTCGTGAGGGCGATCGGCCAGCGCGACCACGCGTTCCTCGCGCGCGCGCACGACAGCGAGCAGGGACGCATGGCGCACCCGACGCCCGATCACTGGCTGCCGATGCTGTACGGCGCGGGCGCGTCGCTCGAGGGCGACAAGGTTAGCTACCCCGTCGAGGGCTTCGATCTCGGCACGCTGTCGATGCGCGCCGTGCGCTGGGGCTGAGCGGATCCCGCGTCCGCCCCCCATCCACGCCGCCGGAGGGCGCGGTACCTGCGTGAAATGAAGATCGGGGTCCTTGCCTCGGGCGGCGACTCGCCCGGCATGACCGCTTGCTGGGTTTCCATCGTGCGCGCCGGCGTGGGCCGCGACCACGAGGTGCTCGGGAGGCGCGCGCGCATCCGCGCGCTCGGGCTCGAGGCGCTCATCGTCATTGGCGGGCAACGGCTCGCTGTCGGGCGCGCGCGCGCCCGCCACCGTCGACCCGCGGTGCCTTGCCGTTCAGGGGTCGGAGGCCGCGGTGCGGCGCGCAAGGACGGCGACCACGAGCCCGAGCGCGCCAAGGACGCTGAGCACCACGAGCCCCGACGACGGCATCGCGAGCCATGCGTGGGCCTCCTTGGCCGCGCCGGTGCTGCCGCGACCGGGGGCCGCGAACGCCGCAACCAACCAGAACACCCCGTAGCCGAGCCCGCCGACGGACGCTGCCAGCGCCGCCGCCTGACGCGCTCGCAGCCAGGGGCCACCGAGGGCGGCCATCAGGAGGCTCACGACCAGGCCGGCGGTACCGAGCGCCCCCGCGTGCATGTGCGCGCGCTTCACGTAGGTCCAGCTCTTGGCTACAACCGCCTTCGCCTTGTCGGCGTCGCCGCCGTAGACGTCGGCGAGCACTGCGTCGGCGCGCGATTGCAGGGCCGCGTGGATCGAGTCCTCCGCGGCGCCGAAAGCGATGCCGAGGCCGTGGCCGAACAAGACCGCGAGCAGCGAAATGGCGATGGGAACGACGAAAGGTCGAAGTGCTTGGGTCATGGCGCCAGGTCTCACCGGCCTAGACCAATTGCAAGCCCCGACTGGTGCGCCGAATGCCGTCTTGGCGAACAGCGTTCGATCACGTGCTCACGTGAGGAGCCGCTGATAGCGGGGCAGGTCGGCGATCACCCTGCCGACGCCTTCCACCACGGCGCGCAGCGGGTTCTCGCCGACGAAGGTCGGCACGCCGCACTCGGCGGTGATGCGTGCATCGAGGTTTCTGATCAAGGCCCCGCCGCCGAGCAGCACGATGCCGCCGTCAATGAGATCCGCCGCGAGCTCCGGCGGGGCGATCTCGAGCGTCGCCTTCACCGCGTCGATGATCTGGTGCACGCAGTCGTGCATGGCTTCCCGGACGTCCATGGAGGTCACCACCACGGCGCGCGGCGCGCCGGTGACAAGGTCGCGACCGTTGACGGTCACCTCGAGCTCCTCGTCCAGGCACTCAGCGGAGCCGAGGGCGACCTTCAAACGCTCAGCGGTGCGCTCGCCGATCAGCACGTTGAGCCGCCGCCGGACGAAGCTCACGATGGCATCGTCGATCTTGTCGCCGGCCACGCGCAGCGTCCGTGACGACACCAGGGCGCCGAGGGCGATGACGGCCACGTCCGTCGTGCCGCCGCCGATGTCGATCACCATCGAGCCGCGCGGGGCATGCACCGGCAGGCCCGCCCCCACGGCGGCGGCGATCGGCTGATCGATGAGGTGCACCTCACGGATCCCAGCGTCGAGGGCGGCGTCGCGCACCGCCTTTCGCTCGATGCTGGTGATGCCCGCCGGCACCGAGATGACGACGCGGCCGCGCGCGAAAGGCCTGCGCGCCTTGGCGCGCCGGATGAACGTGCGGATCAAGGCCGCCGTCGCCGTGAAGTCGGCGATCACGCCGTCACGAAGGGGCCGCACAGCAACGATGCTACCCGGCGTCTTGCCGATCATCTCCTTGGCGGCGCCGCCGACCGCGAGCGTGCGCCGCCCGCCGCCCCCTTCGAACACGGCGACGACGGAGGGCTCATCGACGACGACCCCCTCGCCGCGCACGTGGACCAGCGTGTTGGCGGTCCCCAAATCGATGCCGATGTCGATGGTGACCAGCGACTGCAACAGCGCGCGCATGGATCTCCGAGCCCCGGGTATGGTGAGGGGCGCCGGTTCGCTGGGGAGGGCGGGGTCGGTCGTCATGGTGGCTCTGGGCGCTCGGGAATCGTGGCAAGCGCTGCGCGCGGCGGCGCCGGTCGGTGGCTGATGCCGTTGTCGGCCGGAGCCGCGCTGGGTCGATCAAAGGGGGGGGT
>CAZONM010000047.1:0-2614 GCA_964580865.1 uncultured Myxococcales bacterium
GCGGGCGCGACGGCGTCGCCCGCCACCTCCAGGCCGAGCTCCATCCTGCCGAGCAGGCGCGCGCCCGTCCCCTCGGCGGCCGTGTCGAGGAGCGGTCGCGCGGCCACGCGCGCGGCGAACAGCTCCGCGGGCGCCAGCAGGTTGCCCACGAGCGCCTGCGCGCTCGCGCCGCGCACGCCCGCGTTCAGCTCGCCGTACAGGCCCGTATGGCGTCGATCCCACTCGGCGGCGTTGGTGTAGTGGTCGACGAGCTGGCCGGCGCCGAGCGACGTGAACAGCGTGCCCGCGCGTGCGTGCACGAGGTCGCCGGCGTGGCCCACGCGGGCCTCGTCGAGCACGCGCGAGAGCGCGGCGGCCGAGAGCGCGCCGTCGTCCAGCCACTCGTCGCAGCGGAGCACGGCGCACACCGCGGGGTCCGCCGGCGCGCGCGGCTCGAGGTCGACGATGCGAAGGGCCACCGGCACCTTCAGGTGCAGGGCCAAGAGCTCGTGCTCGATGCCCACGCCCGCCGAGGCCGCGGCCACCGGATCGCCGTCGATAACGCCCAAGCCCACGTCGGCGCCGAGCCACAGCCCCGAGGGCGCCGGCGCGTCGAGCGTGGCGTCGGGCGCGGGCAGCGCGGGGATCAGGAGGAGGAGGGCGGCGGCGCTCAGCATGCGGCCGAGCGTAAGGGTCCGCGCACGCGGAAGTCGATCGCCCTCGCGGTCGACGTGCGTGCTCGCAGACCCCGCGTCAGCCTTTGGTGACGTGGGCGAACAGCAGCGGGTAGCTCGCGGCGCCGTTCTTGGCGAGCTCGAGCGCGCCCACGGCGGCGGGCTTGGCCTTGCTCGCCAGGCGCACGGTGAGCAAGCGGGGGTTGTCGAGGAACGAGAGCTCGCCCTGCGTGGCCTCGAACGACGGCATCAGCACGGTGGTGAGCGCGGGGTTGTCGTGCACGTGCACGTACAGGCCGCCCTTGGTGAAGGCCGGCAGGTTGAGCTCGGTGACCGCGGAGTTGGCCTCGAAGATGAGCGCGGCCTCGATCTCACGCAGCTTCGGCAGCGCCACGCGCGTGAGGCTCGGGTTGAAGCCGAGGTACAGGCCGCGCGCGCGCTCGAGGTTCTCGCATGCGTCGAACAGCTGCAGCGCGGGGTTGCCCTCGAGCGTGAGCCGGCCGCCCACCTCGGTGAGCGCCTTCAGCACCAACAGGTCGGCGCTCTTGAGCCCGCTCTCTTGGATGGTGAGGTCGCCGGTGACACGCACCACGCCCTCGAGCTTGGCGAGCGCGCGCGCGCTCTCGATGACCACGGAGCCGTGCAAGATGCGCCCGCCGGGCACGCTCGAGTAGCGGACGGCGTCGCTCTTGGCGCTCTTGATCAGCCCGCCGCCGCCATGTTCACCCTGAGCACTGAGCCCGAGCGCATGCAGGCGCGCCTTCACCGAGCCGCCGGACGGGGCCTCGCCGGGGCCGGCGGGCAGCTCGCGCGCGGCCTGCCCATGGATCGAGGGCAGGTCCCCGAAGCGGTCGGCGTCGCCCCCCGCGGGCTCCACCGCGGGCGTCGGCTCGGATGGCTTTTCCTTCGCCTTTTCGAGCTTTTCCAGCCCGATGCGTGCGTCGGACGCCGGCCGCGTGCCCTTGGTCTTGGGCTCGCCTGGTCCCTTGGGGCCGGTGACGTTCGCCATGTGGGCACTCTAGCGCCCAGCCGCTGGCTTTGGCCGCGTGTTTTGGCGGAGCGCCCGGCGCCAACCCCTGGTAGCGTCCCCTCCCATGAGATGCACGACTTCGTTCGTGCCGCTCGCGGCGGGCATCGCGCTGGCGCTGGTGGCGCTGGTGGGGTGCTCCAACGCGCGCGGCTTCTGCGCGGCTGCCGGCGAGTGCGACGAAGAGCGCGCCATGCTCGGAGGCTTCGACAGCGTGGGCTCGAGCGACGACTCCATCGAGGTGTGCGTGGTGCAGCAGGACGGCTACCTGCGCCACCTACGCGCCAACGAGGAGCAGGAGTGCCACGAGGCCGCCGTGGCGTGGGACGCCTACATGGCGTGTGTGGCCACGGTGTTCGCCAACGAGGGCGTCGACGAGGCGTGCGACGCGCTGTCGAACACGCTCCTGGTGGACGACCACCCCTGTGAGAACGAGCTCGACGACTACTTCGATGCCTTGGGCGACGCCGACAACGGCCAAGACTGCAGCGCGGCGGAGGAGTGACCCATGCGTAGGCCCATCGTCACCATCGCCGCCATGCTCGCGCTCACCGCGTCGCTCACCTCCGGGTGCGTGGCCAACGCCCTGTGCGCCAAGCGCCAGGAGTGCAACGACAGCCTCGAGGACGACAGCTACGCCGTGTGCGTGGAGGACTACAACGCGGGCATCGCCGCCCTGCGCGCCAACAAGGAAGAGGAGTGCCACGAGGTGGCCGCGGCGCAGCTCGCCTACGACGCGTGCCGCGCGGGGCTCGACTGCGACGACTTCGAGGAGGGCGACCTTGGCGGCAAGTGCGACGACGAGCGCGACGACTTCGAGGACGCCGTGCGCGACGCCGACAACGAGTGCAGCTCGTGGGACTGATCGTTAGAGGACCAGCATGAGCTACAGCCCCATCGTCATCGAGCAGACCGCGCGCGGCGAGCGCGAGTA
>CAZONM010000047.1:2714-21998 GCA_964580865.1 uncultured Myxococcales bacterium
CAGACCGCGCGCGGCGAGCGCGAGTATGACATCTGGTCGCGGTTGTTGAAGGACCGCATCGTCTTCCTCGGGCGCGGCATCGACGACAACCTGGCCAACCTGATCGTGGCCCAGCTGCTCTATCTCGAGGCCGAGGACGCCGAGAAGGACGTCATCCTGTACATGAATTCGCCCGGCGGCTCGGTGACCGCGGGGTTGGCCATCTACGACGCCATGCAGTACGTGCGCTGCCCGGTGCAGACGGTGTGCGTGGGCCAGTGCGCGTCGATGGCGGCGGTGCTCTTGTGCGCGGGCACCAAGGGCAAGCGACACATCCTGCCGCACAGCCGCGTGATGATCCACCAGCCCCACGGCGGCGCGGGCGGCACGTCGGCCGACATCGAGATCCAGGCGAAGGAGATCATGAAGCTCAAGCGGCGCCTCAACGAGCTCATCGCCAAGCACACGGGCAAGGCCTTCGACATCGTCGAGCGCGACACCGACCGCGACTACTTCATGAGCGCCGACGAGGCCATCGCGTACGGCCTGGTGGACAAGGTCGTGTCGCGCAACGACGTCAAGAAGACCGACGCATGAGCGCCCTCGACCCCACCCAGGCCACCATCGTCATCGAGCAGACGGCGCGCGGCGAGCGCGCCTACGACATCTGGTCGCGCCTGTTGAAGGATCGCATCGTGTTTTTGGGCACGCCCATCAACGACGACGTGGCCAACCTGATCGTGGCGCAGCTCCTGTATCTCGAGGCCGAGGACGCCGACAAAGACGTCATCATGTACCTGAACTCCCCCGGCGGCGTGGTGACGTCGGGCTTGGCCATCTACGACGCCATGAAGTACATCCGCTGCGACGTGCAGACGGTGTGCGTGGGTCAGTGCGCGTCGATGGGCGCGGTGCTGCTGTGCGCGGGCACCAAGGGCAAGCGCCACATCCTGCCCAACAGCCGCGTGATGATCCACCAGCCGCATGGCGGCGCCGGCGGTACGTCGCGCGACATCGAGATCCAGGCGAAGGAGATCGTGAAGCTGCGCGGGCAGCTCAACGAGATCATCGCCGACGCATGCGGCAAGCCGCTGGCACAGGTGGAGCAAGACACCGACCGTGACCTCTACCTGAGCGCCGAGGAGGCCATCGCCTACGGGCTGGTGGACAAGATCGTCGAGCGCCACGCGGGCGGCGAGAAGAAGTAGCTACGGAATGCAGGCGAAGTGGTGCAGCGGGTTGTCGAGGGTGATGCCGCTGACGCTCACCTGCTCGGAGACCGTCCACACGCCCTCACCGCTCTCGTCGTAGCAGGCTGCCTCGCCCTGCAGCTCCGAGGGGCGCGCCACCTCGACGAAGTCGCTCTGCTCCAGGTCGTCGAGGGCGACGGCGCTCAGGTCGGCTTGCCAGAGCGCCTGGTACGTGCGCAGCAACAAGCGCGTACCGCTCGGGTGCAGGTCGGCGCCCGTGGCCACGCGCAGGCTCGAGCCCGTGCCCGGCGTGTCGAAGTGGCTGACCACGCGCGCCTCGGCCATGGCGTCGTCGACGAACGGCGCGTCGAGCCGTAGGATGCGCGCGTCGTCATTCTTCTTCTCGTAGAACACCATGGCGCTGGCGTCAGGCAGCACCACGAACGCCTCCACGTTGACCGGCCCGTCTTCGGTGGCGAAGGGGAACCGCCACACGCGCGCTGCGTCCACGGGCGCAAAGCTGGTGCTCGCGTCGATGGCGGGCTCGCGCACCGCGTACACCGCGAGCGCGGCGCGCGCGTCGCCGGTGTCCCACTCGTTGTCGCCGGTGTCGGCCAGCCACAGGCACGCGGTCTGCGCATCGGGGCAGGGCGCGGCCGCCAGATCCTCGAAGTCCACCGCGGTCACGTCGGGCAGGCGCAGCTCACCGAGCACGTGCCCGTCGGTGGACACGGCGATCACACGGGCGCTGTCGCCCGAGTCGGCGTGCAGCCACAGCAGGCCGGGCGTGGTGGGTGACGGCACGATGCCCGACGCCTCGGCCACGGCACCGTCGAGGAAGTCGACGGTGGTGGCGCTGCCGAGCGCGCCCACGCACAGCTCGCGCGGCGGTAGCTCGAACGGCTCGCCCTCACCCTCGCCCTCGCCTTCGCCCTCTCCTTCGCCCTCTCCCTCGCCTTCACCCTCGCCCTCTCCTTCTCCTTCTCCTTCTCCTTCTCCTTCTCCTTCTCCTTCGCCCTCGCCCTCGCCCTCGCCTTCGCCCTCGCCCCCGCCTTCTCCCTCGCCTTTTCCCTCACCTTCGCCTTCACCCGACGTGACGGGCGGCGCCGGGCAGGCGCACGGGAGCGCGACGGCGAGCAGGAAGAATGGCAGCACCTTCACGAGACCTCGTGACTTCAGCGAGACCCCGTTCATGCCCGACGCGAATGGCGAGCACAATGCGCGCTCATCCGTGCGCCAACAGCGCCGGCAGCGCCGCCGTGAGCTCGCCTTGGGACATGACCCGCGTGCAGCCCGCCGCCTGCGCGCGCTGCAACAGCTCGACCTGCGTGTGGCTGCAGTAGCCGATGACCTCGACGTCGGGGTGCGCCGCGCGCACCGCCGCCACGGCGTCGAGCGCGCTCGGCAGGCCCGCGAGATCCACCAGCACGCGGTGCGCGCCGGTGCGCGCCACCTCGTCGACCAGGGACGCCTTGCGCGAGGCGCGCTCCCAGGGGACGCCCAGGCCGCGCGCGGTGGCGCTCACCTTGGAGAGGAACATCAGATCGGTGATCGCCACCAGGACGCACGCCATGCTCGAGCCCTCCTCGGCGGCCACACTACCGAGAACCGCCGGGCCCCGCGCCACCGGCCCGACGAGCCCCCGCGAAGGGAACGGTGAACCACGAGGTGAAGACGAGGACCATCAGGCCCGCGACCGGCATCAACAGACGCATGCTGCGCATCGGGTGCCCCGGTGCGTCGAGTGCACCGCGGGCTCGCGGCGCGCGCGAGCGACACGCGGCCCCCCTCGCGGCGCGTAAGGCGTGCGGATAGCCTTCGCGCCCATGCGTGCCCTCCCATGCAGCGTCCTCGTCATCGGCCTCGTCGCGTGCGCGTGCTCCGGCAAGAGCGCTCCCACGCCGACGTCGTTCTTCGCCGATCGCTTCGCGGGCTACTGGATCCCGTGCTCACGCGGCGAGCGCTGTGCGCTGCCCGACGCCGAGCGCGCCGGTTTGTCGCCCGCGCTCGCCGAGCACGTGCTCGCGGTCGGCGCGGCGTATCCCGACCGCGCGGCGGTGACGGCGGCCGCGGCCGCGCTCGACCAGGCGCTGGCGACCGCCGGCGTGCCCGTGCTCATCGACGTGCAGCCGTGGCAGGACACCACGCTCCTCCTCGCCTACGAGGTGGTGGCGAAGCACCGGTGGCGCATGGGCGACAAGACGCTGCCCGTGGTGCGCGTTCACCGCCTCGACCACACCAACATCGAACCGGCGTGGCTCGGCCACGCGGGACGCGAGGCGCCGCTGGTGCTCCTCGACAAGCTCGAGCTCGAGCTGCTCGACAACGTGCGAGCACAGCGCGCCACCGACGGCAACGTCGTGGACGCCGCGGTCCGCACGAGCTGGCGGGCGCTGGCCGAGCGCGCCACCGACCCGACCACGCTCCAGCGGGCCATCGACGCGCTGGCGCGGCGCGACGAGCTGCACAAGAAGCTCGAGGACAGCTTCCAAAGCAAGCGCGTGCACGTGCCCTATCCCGAGCGGCTCCTGCTCGGTGAGGCGTACTTCGAGCGCCTGTCGCCGTACGCCGATCCGCAGCGCAGCGGCGGGCCGCTGTTCATGCGCACCGATCTGAAGGCGCTGCGCGCGGCCGATCGGGAGCTCGGCGACGACGTCGTGCTGCGTGCGCTCCATGCGCTGCGCGACCTCGAGGCCAGCGCCACCGAGGCCCACGAGGTGCACCACGCCGTGCACGGCACGCTCGATCCGTCAGCGGTGCCCGCGGACGTCATGGAGGCCCTCGGCGACGACGACCTGCAGTTCGGCGTGGCCGCCGACGGGGAGCTGCGCGCGTACCTGGGCGAGCTGCACGACGCCGAGGCGCCGCCCTGCCTGGCGCTCGGGCGCATCGCGCGCATCCTCGCCGGCGCACGATCGCCGCGTACACCGCACCACTACGCGGCGCGCGTCGTGTTCAAGCACCTCGGAGGTGGCGAGTGGTTGACGTCGACGTCGGCGGTGGCCGGCGCGGTCGCGCAGCTGTGCGCGCTCGATGACGCGGCGCTGCGGAAAAAGGCGGCCGACGCCTGGACCGCGATCTATCGAGAGCCCATGCCGGCGGTGAGCCGGGCTCGCTAGCGCCCGTCATCAGCTCGTCGCCAAGGCGCGCGCAGCGGGCCCTGGGCGGACCATCGTCTGTGGGTGAGCTCGCTCGCGGTGTATCCTCGTCGCGCGATGACTCGTCGGGTGGGATCTCCCGGAGCACGGACCCGTGCCGATGACGCCGCGCGGCCCGCGGTCGGCGCTGCACGGGCGAGGCGCGCGTGAACGACACGGTGGAGCCGGCCCTGCTGCGCGACGTGGACGAGCGCGCGCGCATCGACGCGGCGCTCGAGGTCGAGCGGCGCTCCGTCGTCACGACGTTCGTGGTCGTGGTCCTCGCCGCGTTGCTGACGGCGGCGGCCGATCGCGCGTCGGTAACCCGCAGCGTGTTCGAGCACGCGTTCGCGATCGTGACACCGCTCGCCCTCGTGCGACTGCTGCTCCTCGCGCGCGGTCGCAAGCTCGCGCCGGGTTCACGAGCGCGCGCGCTCCTCGTGTTCGGGCCCATGCTCGCCTTGGTCGTGACGTGGGCGGTGTTTGCCGCCTGGGGCTGTTCCGCGGCGCGCGGCACCACGCTGTGCACCGTGATCGTCGCGACGCAGTGCCTCTGTAGCGCCGCGGTCGTGGTGTCCTATGCCGGGACGCCGAGGTTCGCCGCCGCCATCATCGTCGCGATGATCGTGCCCACGGCCGTCGCGGTGCTGGTGAGCGATGGCCCAGATCGCGCGTCGGGCCCTGGCGCCTTGCTGTTCTGCGTCATGCTGGTGAGCTACCTGCCGCGCGTCGCCCGCGAGCGTCGCGCTGGCGTGGTGTCGATGCTCCTGCTCTCGGCGCGCGCGCGCAGCCTCGAGGAGGCGCGCGACGCGGCGCTCGCGGCGGCGGCGGCCAAGGAGGCGTTCTTCGCCAACCTGAGCCACGAGATCCGCACGCCGCTCCATGGCCTGCTCGGGACCGCGGAGCGCCTCAAGGCCATGAACCTCGACGACGCCCAGCGCAGCGCCGTCGATCAGCTGCAGCGCTGCGGCCACGCGCTGCTCGGAACGCTGAATGACGCGCTCGACTCCACGCGCCTCGAGTCGGGGAAGCTGCAGCTCCGCTCGGAGCTCATCGCGCTCCCCGAGCTGCTGCGCGACGTCGTCGATCTGTTCATGGACGAGGCGCGCGGCAAAGGCGTTTTGGTCGTGCTCGACATGGCCGTCGCGTCGCACGCGATGGGCGACGCGCAGCGCCTGCGTCAGGTGCTGCAGAACCTGGTCGGCAACGCCGTGAAGTTCACGGAGCGCGGCCAGGTCACGGTGCGCGCGCGCACCGCGCCCTCGCCGGGCGCGGGCGTCGAGCTCACCGTCGCCGTCGAAGACACCGGCGTCGGTTTCTCGGCGGAGGATCGCGAGCGCCTGTTTCAACGCTACTCGCAATTGACCACGCGCACCGGCGGAGGCTCGGGCCTGGGGCTCTCCATCTCGGCCGAGCTCGTGCGGCTGATGGGCGGGACCATCGACGCGACCAGCGACGGACCCGGGCGCGGCGCGCGTTTCCACATGCGCGTTCCCCTCGCGCCGCACACCGGCGCATCGGGCGTCGTCGCGGGCCGTCGCGTGCTCGTGGTCGACGACAACCCGGTGAACCTCGCGGTGGCGTGTGCCTACCTCGAGGGCCTCGGTGTCGGCGTCGACGCGGCGGCGGGAGGTGACGAGGCGCTGTCGCGCTCAGCCGCCGTTCGCTACGACGCCATCCTGATGGACTGCAACATGCCCGAGAAGGACGGCTTCGCGACCACGCGCGAGCTGCGCGCGCGCGGCGACACCACGCCCGTCCTCGCCATCACCGCCGCCAACGACGGCTCGACCACGCAGCGCTGCCAGGAGGCGGGCATGGAGGCGCTGATCGAGAAGCCGATCTCGTCGGACACGCTGCGCGATGCGCTCGCACGGGTCATCGCGCTTCGCGAGGGCTGAGGCTGCGGGTGCGGCCGCGGTGCCCCGGCCCGTTCCGCCGATGCGCATATCACGCAACGAGTTCAATGAGTTACATGCCAAACCGGGTCCCAGATCCGCCTCGGTCATTCGTCCAGACGATTCCACGCACCCGGGAGGTGTGCTCCGCCGACATACATGTACGACTGCGACCGACATCACATCCTGGAGGGACGTCCATGCCGCGCCTCAGCCTCGACACCGCCATCGCCCGGGCCACCGCCGACGCCGTCATCTCGCGCCGGGAGCTCGCCGAGGTCGCCGAGCTGGCGGAGGCCCGCGCCAACCCCCAGGCGCTGGCGGACAAGCTGACCCCCATCGCGGGCAAGATGACGGGCCGCGCCTCGGACGCGTTCAAGCGCTTCTGCGCCGGCCTGACGGCGGGCAACGGCGCGGCGGCGCTCGGCACCCTGGCCAAGGAGAGCCTCGACACCACGGCGCCCCCGAGCTGGCTGCCGGCCGCCTTCGACTTCGCCAAGGCGAGCGCCGGCGCGCTCGAGATGCTGACCGCGCAGGGCGAGCCCGCCGCCACCATCGGCGCCGGCAAGGCCGACAAGGTCATCTTCACCGACGTCGACCTGACCCTGCTCAAGACCGACACGCCAACGCTCCTCAAGCACAAGGTGACGGGCGCGTACCTGCGCGACCCGGGCACCGGCAAGCTCGTGCTCTTCCACGATCTGAAGAAGGAGCTCGACGCCCTCAAGCTCAAGTACCCGACCTTCAACTTCGACGAGTACGCGGCCGACTTCCGCGAGTTCGGCTCGGTCGCCGAGCTCTTGCGCACGAGCGTCATCCCCGAGGACGTGCGCCTGCTGCGGAAGAGTGACGCCGACGCCAAGAGCCGCGACTTCATCATCACCGCGCGCTCCGACGACATCATGATCGACGCCCTCGATCTGCTGCTCACGCAGAAGGGCATCGACATCAACGGCGTCTTCGCGGTGAACGGCCCGACCGCCGTCAACAAGCTCGGCATGACCCCGCCCGCCGATCCGAGCGCCGCGCCCGGCGCGCCGCCTGCATGGAAGCTGTCGTCGTCGCAGCGCAAGGCCGTGACGATGGCGGCCATCCTCATGAACTACGGCGGGCAAGACCACGTCAAGCACGTCAAGTTCCTCGACGACGGCGACGACAATCTGCAGGCCGCCATGGACCTCTTGCCCAAGCTGTTCCCCAAGATCAGGTTCGAGTTCCTCGACGTCGAGCACGTGGGCAACAAGAAGTTCAAGCAGCGGCTGGTCGCCTACACCGGCGAGAAGGGCGAGCTGTTCGCCAAGGACGGCAAGCCGTTCTCGACGGACGCCATCAAGGCCTACACCGACAACGACGTGCCCATGCCGCTCGATCCGCGGCTCTACCCGCACCTCGTCGTCGGCGGCGGGCACTGAACCACCTCAGGCACCGAGCACGCCCGTCTGCAGGAGCTACCATGCCCGTTCGCGCCGCCACCCTCGAGGTCCTCACTCGCGCGCGCGCCGCGCTCGACGCCGACGCGCGCGCCGCCGCCGGCAACAACCAGCTCTCGAAGAGCGAGCAGGAGGCGCTCGCGCCGGGCGTGCTGCAAGACGCGGCCATCGCCGTGCGCGCGCGCGATGGGCGCGTCAGCGTGGCCAGCCTCGTGATCGAGGCGGATCAGCGGCTCACGGCGCTGCTCGGCGGCGTCAACACGCGCGGGCCGAGCGCCGTGTCGCAGGACGAGGTGCGCGCGCTCCATGGCGCCCATGCCGATGCCGGTGTGCGCGTGGCGCGCGCCTACGAGCTCATCACGGGTAAGCACATCGACTTGCCGGGTCTCGTGGCGACGCCGGTACCGCCGCCCGTCGCGCCGCCGCCGGCGCCGGGCGTGGTGCCGATCCAAGGGTTCACGCAGACCCCCGCGCCCGTGATGCCCTATGCCGGGCCCACGGTCCTGCTGCCGAACGGCGCGCTGCAGCTCGTGCGCGGCGCGGCGTTGCCCTCCACCTTCACCCTCGACGTCGCTGGGCAGACGTTCACCGCGACCGTCGACCGCAGCAGCGGGCAGCTCGGCAACGTGGCCACGACTGCCGACGTGGTCGAGGCCATCCGTCGCGCGGTGGCGCCGGCGTACGACCTGGAGGTTCGCCAGCACGACAGCAACGGCACCATCATCGCGCTGCACGGCGCTACCGCGCCGCGGCACACGGGCGCGCCCACCTACCTGTACGCCGAGGGCAAGAGCTTCGAGCTGCGCGGCCCGCTGCGCTTCGTGCTCAACCGAAACGAAGTGCTGCAGCCGGGCGAGAGCGTCCGCCTGCGCATCGACGACAAGCTGTACACGGCCACGGCGACCCGCTCGAACACCAGCATCCAGACGCTGGTGCGCGACCTGCGCGACCAGGCCGTGGCCGACGGGCGCACCATCGATCTGCGCGAGTACACCAACTACGCGCCGTGGACCTTCATCGTCACGGGGTGAGCGCGCGCTCGTGCGCCCGTCGCGCTGATTGGTCTCCTGCACCGCGCCCAGCTGGCCGCGGAGCCCGGGTTCATCCTCGCGTCGGTCCGCCGCTCCGTGGCCTACGCATCGCCGCGGGTAGGACCGACGCCCGCGCGCGAGGTCTCGCCCAGCACGAGCTCGTCGCAGTCGACGCCCGGGAGACGCCCGTGGCCACGGTTGAGCCGCTCTCCCTCCCTGCCTGCCCGGACGTCCCGGCCGCGCGCCAGCCGCGGCGTCGTGCGTTCGAGGCGATCGGGGTGCCGCCCACGTGGACCGAGGTCGCGGTCTCTCCCCGCGCCCCCGCCCAAGCCTGCGGCTCCCGTCGTACCCTCGTCGAAGGGAAGGACGTCACAGGCGCCCCCGAATCGTGCACCGGCGGGCCGCACCTACCGAGGCAGCGACGTCGGAGGTGTACCGAGCTCGACGCCATCGTGGTCGCGCTCCGGAACTCACCGCGGGCGTCGCCGGCGGCGCCCGCGTGCTCCAACCTCGGCGCCGTCCCCGGAGCGCGCCCCTCGCGGCGCTGCCGATCGCGCGCTGTCGCTCGCCGATCGGCCAAGGCACCCACGCGCACCGCGGCCGTCGCCGCGAGAAATTCAGCCGAGGCGCTGCCAAGCGCGGATCAGGATGCCGGGGACGTTGCCGCCCACGGGCACCATGCCGGTCCCGCTGCCCAGCACCTGCGCCGCCAGCGCCTGGCCTGCGTTCGGTTGGCTCATGAAGGCGTTGAGCTTGCGGATCGTGACGTCCTGGTCGCCGGTCGCCGCCTCCAACAAGGCCATCCCGCCATCGCCGACGCCTCGGATAGCGCGGGCCGGCAGGTCGAGGGCCTGTTGGCCGCGGGTGCTCGCAGGCAGCGCCAGGACTCGCTCGTTGATCCCCTTGTCGAAGCTCTTGCGCTGAGCGTTGAGCGTGGCGTCGAAGGCGACCGGCATGGTGGTTCCCTTCCTCGTGTCTGGAGGGAATTGTTGGCAGGTGTGGGCTGCGTGTTGCGCGATCTCCCGCGGCCTCGAGCCGACAGCGCGCCATGCGGCGCCCAAACGGGACTCGCGCATGTGATCGGGTAGAACTAGGCCATGAGGGCCCGGCAGACGGAGAGAGAGCCGCGCGGATGAGCCGAGCGGCGTAGGTCCACCGTCCACCAGAGCGGGTCACCTTCCCTGGACCTCGAGCTCGGTCTCTCGCACGGTGATCGACTCGCCCAAGAGCCGAAGGCAGACCCGGGCGAGCGCCGCGGCGACACCTTCCTATCCGCACGGACGCGAGCCGCACGCCACGCGGCGTCGCGGCCGCAGGTAGCGCCGCGAGGTCGCCGACGAGGAAAGGCCAGAGCGTGCGCATCCCGCCATGGACGCACACGCGCGCGCACCTGACGACCGAGCACGCCCGGCGCCCGCCAAAGCCCCTCCCCTTCTGTGTCTTAGCGCGCGCGACCGCGCGCGGGCAGCGCGCCGATCACCGTGCGCAACACGCGCTCAGCTTCGGCGAGGCGCGCGGCGTCGGTCGTCACGTACGGCAAGATGCGCTCGAGCGTGAGCCCCGCGACACCGTGGGCGAGCGACCACACCGACACGTACCAGGCGTCGAGCGTCGCCTGGTCGTCGCCGAGCAGCGTCCGCAACGCCGCGAAGACCGCGTCGGGGTACTTCGGTGCCGCGTCGTCGTGCTTCAGCTTCATCGCGGCGCCCGCGCGCGAAAACTGCAACCGGAACCAGCCTGGATTTTCGAGCGCGAACGCCGTGTACGAGCGCGCGAGCGCGAGCAGCACCGCGCGCGGCTCCTTCTCCTTGAGCACTGCTGCGTCCACCGCCGCGACAAAGCGCAGGAAGGTCTCCCACATGGTGGCGCGCAGCAGAGCGTCGCGGCTCGGGTAGTGCCGGTAGAGCGCGGACGGACCCACGCCGAGCCGCTTCGCGACCCTTTCGAGCGTGAAGCCCTCGTGCCCACGGGCGTCGAGCTCGCGCCGCGCGGCTACGAGGGCAGCCTGCGCCAGGTCTCCGTGGTGGTAGCGGCCGCGCTGCTTCTTCATGGCGCCACTGTATCGCGACCGGATGTGATGCGACATTCACATCCGATTGACACGTCGGTGGAGATCCGTTCCTATTGCTCTGGAGGTGACCGGTGGAGCGCGCAGTCGGGACGGTGCTGGTGTTCGGAGCGACGGGCACGGTCGGCAAGCACGTGGTGCGCGAGCTCCGTGCGCGCGGCGCCGCCGTGCGCGCGCTCGTCCGCAGCGAGCGGCCGCTGCCCGAGGGGGTCGAGCGCGCGACCGGCGATCTGCTCGATCGAGGGTCCGTCGACGCCGCACTCGATGGCGTCGACGCCGCGATCTTCATCGCGCCCCACGACGAGCGCGAAGAGGAGATGACCGACAACGTGCTCGGCGCGTGTGCGGCAAAGAACGTCCGCCTCACCTACTTCAGCGCGGGGCTGCCCGGGGAGAGCCTCTGGGTGCGGCGCTTCTGGCGGTACGCGATGGCGCCGCTCTTTCCGCACTACTGGGCGCGCTTCAAGCTCGGCGAGCGCGTGTTCGCGCACGCGTCCAGGCCGCTCATTGTCGGGTCGGTGGCGTTCTGCCAGGTCACCGATCCCTTCGTAGAGGACATCCTCGAGGGCCGATACACCGAGCCCGCGGGCAGCCTTGGCATGGGGCGCGTCGACGCGTACGACATCGGCGCGGTGCTCGCGATCGTGACCCTCGAGCCCCCGGCGAAGCAGCGCGTGTTTGCCGTCGAAGGGCGGGACGCGATCACGGGCCCCAAGGCCGCCGCGCTCTGGGCCGCCGCGCTCGCGCGCCCCGTCGCCTACGAGAGCCACAGGAGCGGCCGCTGGAAGCAAGTGCTGCAGGCCCACTACAGCGGGATCAAGCTCGATCACTACGTCAAGACGCTGCGGACCATGCCGTTCGCGTGGGTGCCGGTGAGCGCCCGACGGCTCAAGCAGACGGAGGCGCTGCTCGGCCGACCCGCGCGCGGTTACGCCGACTACGTCGACGACCAGGTGAGAGAGTTGCGCGCTCGCGGCCGCCTCGCCACGCAGCCCGTGCGCGAGCTCGCCTGACGCCGCTCGCCCGTGAGCGTCAGCGCAAGGTGTCGCTGACGAGGCACATCACGTCGCGAGCACCAGGCCGACGTGAATGACGGCGACCGGCTTGTCGAACAGCTTGGCCGCCCTCACCCCAGGTAGATGCGCAGGCGCTTGAGCGAGTAGAGCGGCACGAAGGGGATGAGCACCGGGACCTCGCGCACATAGCACTGAAACGCTGGGTCTCCGCCGTAGCGGGCCTCTTGCTTCAGCTCGAGGCGGCGGGTGGACCCGAGCATGACGAGCTGGATGCACAGGAGCCCGGCCGCGGCGATGAGCCAGTGCAGCAGCGTGCCGTAGCCCGCCGCCCCCGAGAGGAAGGCCCCGCTCCAGAAGATCATCTCGCCAAGGTAATTCGGGCAGCGGACCAGCCGGTACAGGCCTCGATCGCAGAAGCGCGCGGGCGCGTGGCGCTTGGCGGCGGACTTCTGCCGGTCGGCCCACGACTCGAGGGTCAGGCCGCCCGCCATGATGACGACGCCGGTCCAGAGCCACGCGGAGGCGCCGGCTCCCGGCGCGCGGAGCACGAAGAGCGCGGGCGAGAACATCGCCACGTACAGGAGCGCCACGCCGATCCAGATGGCCACCTTCACGCCGAAGGGCATGGCGCGGTTGCGCGCCTCCACCTCGGCCAGCTCCGTGCGGTACGCGGGCGAGCGCTCGCGCAGGAGGAGAAAGCTGCCGAGGCGCAGGCCATAGGCCATGAGGAGCGCGAGCTGCAGGGCCGCCCCTCCCGAGAGCTCCGCGCGCATGCGCAGCGCGGTGAGCGCCCCCATGGCGACGATGGAGAAGGCGTAGCCGAGGCTCACGAACCAATAGACGCGCAGGAAGCCCGTGGCGGAGATGAGTAGGGCCACCGCGAAGAGCGGCGCCAGCTCGAGGAAGAACGCCGAGGGATCGGCGGGCAGGAGGCTCACGCGCGCCCCGCAGGTGCGTCGCCCTCGCGCGTGCGCGGGGGGCCGTGCACCGGCAGCCGTACGTGGAAGGTGGTGCCGCGGCCCAGGGTCGTCTCGAAGCCGATCGAGCCCATGTGCTTCTCCTGCACGATGCTCCAGGCCATCGCGAGCCCCTGTCCCGTGCCGCGCCCCACCTCCTTGGTGGTGAAGAAGGGCTCGAACACGCGCGGCTGCACGTGCTCCGGGATGCCCGTCCCGGTGTCGGAGACGGAGATGCGCACCAGGGGTGCACCGCCGGCTGCGTCTTCGAGCGCGGTCTTCACCTGGATGCGCCCACGGGTGGCGCTGCCCTTCACGACGTCACCGATGGCATGGGAGGCGTTGACCACGAGGTTCAGCACCACGCGGTTGATGTCCCCGAGGTGGCACACGACCGGCGGGAGCGGGGAGAGCTCGGTCTCCACGTCCGCGACGTCCTTGTACTCGGAGCGCGCGATGACGAGCGTGTTCTCGATGGCGCGGTTGAGATCGGCGGGCTCCATCTGCTGCTGATCGGCCCGCGAGAACTCCTTCATGGAGCGCACGATCTCCGCCACGCGCTTCAGGCCCTCGACGCTGCGATCGAAGGCCCGCGGTAGGGCCTCGCGCACGTACTCCAGGTCGGCGTCGTCGAGGGCCGCGTCGATCCGCGCGGCGCGCTCGGGGTCGCCGCCACCCGGGGACGCCTGGTGCGCTTGCAGGAGCGGGTCGAGCACGCCGAAGACCGCGCCCGCGGACTCTTGCAGGAAGTGGATGCTGTCGCTCACGAACTGGATCGGCGTGTTGATCTCGTGAGCGACACCCGCGGCGAGGGTGCCGATGGCCGCCAGGCGGTCCGCCGACATCAGGTCCTGCTGCAGGCGCTTGTTCTCGGTGACGTCCTGGCTCAGGAGGATGGCCCTTGGCTCGGCGCCCCCGGAGCGCAAGAGCGTGAGCTGGTTCGAGAACCACACGCGCTGGCCGTTCGGCAGCTGGACGGAGCCCTCGGTGCAGCTCGGGCTCCCCGTGCGGAACAGCTCCTCGAGGGAGGCCCGCATCCTGGGGTGGTGCTCCGGGGGCAGGTACTCGAGCCAGGAGCTGCCGATCACCTGCTCGAGCGGCCGCCTCTGCAGGCGGTTGATGAAGACGATGCGGCCCTCGCGATCGAGCACCGCCACCATGGGCGGGACGTCCTTCAGCACCGCGCGCAAGAACTCCCGGGCCTCGTCCGCGGCGCGCTCGGCCCGCCGTCGCGCTCCGTACTCCTCGAGATGCTGGAGGGCCACGCCGAGCATCTCGAGCACGACGGGCTCGACGTCACGTCGCACGACCCCGTAGAGCTCGAGCACCGCCACGACCTTGCCGGACTCGCGCAGGGGCAGCGCCAGGCCCGAGCGCAGCCCCGCGGCGCCGGCGGCGACGGCGCGCTCGCCCCAGGCGTCGGAGAGATCGGCTAGCCACTCCGGGCGCCCAGAGTGGGCCGCGCGGCACACGAGGCAGGAGCCGTGTCCGACGCAGGGTTCGGGTGGCACGACCATGAACCGTTGCCCCTGCGCCGTGCGCGACACCTGCCGCTCGCGCGACCAGGTGCCCCGCTCGTCCCGGCGCCACAGCGCGCCCCAGTCCCACTCCAAGCGCTCACAGAGGCTGTGCAGCAGGGTGTCCTGGAGCTCCTCGAGGGGGCGGACCTCCACCATGGCGGAGGTCAGCTCCGCCTGCACGCGGAGCAGCTGCGCCGAGACGTGCTCGCGGGAGATGTCCGCGTGGATCAGGGCCACGTGGCCGTCTGGCAGGCGGTGGCCCGAGAGGCGGAACCAGCGCAGCTGCGTCGGCGCGTGGCACGAGTAGACCCACGGGAGTGCCGCGTCATCGCCCGCGACGAAGCGGCGGATTCGGTCCGCGGCGGGGTCGCTCCCACACGCGGCCAGGTAGTCGAGGCCGAGGCCGGCGAGGGTGGCCGGGTCGGCGTCGTTCTGCGCGGCGAAGCGCCGCCACTCCTCGTTTACCGAGCGGATGATTCCCTCGCGGTCGATCACCGCGAGGGCCGTCGGCACCACGTCCGGTACCTGGGATTGGCTGGCGCTTCGCATGCCCCTGTCCGCTGATCCCCCTTCGGCAAGCAAGGGGTCTTCCTTGAGTCTCTGCCCGCCCAGCGGCGGCTCCCTCCGGTGCTGTCGGGCTCCGACAGCCTAGCCATTCCGCACGCAGCGGTGCCAAGGCCCTTCGCGGCCAACCCGGTGTCGAGCTCGCGCTTCGGCACGTGCAGCGGGTTGCTGCGCTTCGCGGGCACGTTGACCGCCTGCGATGTCCAACAGCTTGGTAAAACGCCGATCACATTGGCCCCGGTCGCCCGGCGCCGCGACTCACGAGGAGCGGACCATGAGCAGGCACCTCGTCCTCCTGCGCGGCATCAACGTCGGCGGCAAGAACACCGTGCCCATGGCGGCCTTGAAGGCGTGCCTCACGCGCCTCGGCTTCGCCAACGTCTCGACGTACATCGCGAGCGGCAACGTCATCCTCGACTCCGGCAAGAGCGCGGCCGAGGTCAAGGCGATCATCGAGGCGGCGCTGCCGAAGGCCTTCCGCCTCGACAGCGACGTCATCAAGGTCGCGGTGCTGAGCCGGCGGCAGCTCCAGGAGGTGATCGATCTCAAGCCCGCGGGCTTCGGCGATGACCCAAAGAAGCACCACAGCGACGTGCTCTTCCTCATGGGCCTCACGGCGGCGAAGGTGATGCCCCTCTTCTCTCCCCGCGAGGGCGTCGACAAGGTCTGGCCGGGCAAAGGCGTGATCTACTCGCAGCGCCTGCGCGCCCAGCGGACCAGGAGCCGCCTCAACGTGATCATGGCGGCCCCCGAGTACCGGGCCATGACCGTTCGGAGCTGGGCGACCACCACCAAGCTCCTCGCGCTGATGACCGACCGCGACGGCACGGCGGCGGACCGGGCTCCGCGCGGGCAGGCGCGCCGCGAGCGCGGGGGCGGTCTCGGAACCCGGGCTCGGAAGTAGACTCCCCCCATGCTCCTCCCCGCGGCGCTGCTCTGCCTGACGCCCTCGGCCCAGGCGCTCGACGTGGGGCAGTCGCTGCATGGCGTCGTACTGCTGGTCACCGATCTCGGCGGCGGCCTGGCTTCCTATGGCAGCGGCGTCGTCGTCGACGAGCAGGGCGACGTAGTGACCAACCTCCACGTGCTCGAGGGCGCCAAGGCGGTGCGCGCCCTGGTCTATGACCCCGACCGACCCTCGTACGCCGCGATCGACGGTGGGCTGCCGCGCGTGGTGTTCGAGCGCGAGCGGGAGCTGATCCCGGTGCGCATGGTGCGCGGCGATCCCCTCCTCGACCTCGCCGTGGTGCGGCTCGAGCGGCCCGCGCGGGTCCTCCCCATGCCCATCGCGGCGGCCGGACCCGCCATCGGCGACGCGGTCGCGGCGCTCGGTCACCCGGAACAGAACTTCTGGACCGTGACGCGCGGCCAGGTCAGCGGCACACACCAAGGCCTCATTCAGCACGACGCCGCCGTCAACAAAGGCAACTCCGGCGGCCCGCTCCTCAACGCCAAGGGCGAGGTCATCGGCATCAACACGATGGTCCTCAAGGGCGCGCAGGGGATCTCGTACGCGCGCCCGATCGGGCTCGCGGGCAAGCTGCTCGCCGCCGTCCAAGCACCGGTGGCGATGGATCGATCGACCCCGCAGAAGGCGGTCGAGAACTGCAACCACGCCCGCGAGCTCGGCGACCCGTCGTATGCGCAGTGCATTAACTGGGGGTCGAGCTACACGCTGTTCCGCGAGCTCGTCGAGCAGATGTTGAGCGGCACGATCCAAGACTTCCAGGTCTCGCTCACCCCAGACGAGCCTCCGCGAGTCCTGCGCGGGGGACCCAAACGTCACGCGCGCGACGTCGTGCGCACCTGGCTCGACGCGGGGGACGGGCGCGCCGAGGTCTGGGTGCAGCGCTACGGCCCATTCGCGCTCGCCGTCACGCTCAGCGACGACCCGGTGGAGGCCGGGCTCGCTGCCGACGTGTTCCTGTCGTACATCTGTGATGGGACACGTGGTGGTCGCCCGCCTCCCGGCCCGCCGAAACCGGCCAAGACCCGCGGCGTTCCTCGCGACAAGCTCCGCCTCCAGATTGAGAGCAAGGTCGGCGAGGGCGCCGTCGTCTCGGACGGCGGCGCGACGGGGACGGGCCTCAAGGTGTCGCTGGTCGACATCGCCGGATTGCGTCGGACGATGAAGATGGGCCTGCGTGTCGACGAGGTGGCCATGGCCGGCGAGGATCACGCGTGGGTGGCCCTGTCGGGGCGCAATCTCGACGGAACGCCGTATCGCTACTCGGTGCACGTGGTGCGAGCACCCGATGGGTGGCGAGAGGTCGACCCATTCGCACCACCGGACAAGGCCCATCGGCGCCCAAGCCGCTTTCCTCCGCAGGTCTCGGTGTCGACGACGGCTGCGCTCGGGGGGGTCATCGCCGCCGGCATCCTCGGCGTCTACGCCCATGAGGACGGCCCGAACGGTGTGAACGTCGACCTGGATCTCGAGCACACCTGGCCCGCGTTGCTCGACGCCATCAGGAATCGCTCCACGCCGACCGGCGCACAGGTGGCGACGACGCTCGAGCAGGCCATGGCGCGCTGAAGATGCGCGCCATCACGGAGATCCGACGACCGACGGCCGCCCATGTGCGCTACCGATCCCGAGCCGATCGGCGGCCAGCGCCGAGCCTCCCGCGCGGCGCGAGGGCCCGTCCTCACGAGCGCCGACGACCGGGCGCCGATCGTCGAGCGGCGCGCCGCTGCCGGCGATCTCGAGGGCGCCCGTCGGAACGGTCGTGACCACGCGCGACGCGCCTGACCGCGGTCACGCCGCCGCCAGCTCCCCCAGGCGCTCCACCCGCGCCGCGATGTGCTCGGCCGCACGCAAGGCCAGCGCCATGATGGTCACCTGCGGGTTCACGTAGAGCGGCCCCGACACGTTGGACCCGTCGACGACATACAGATTGAGCACGTCGTGGCACTCGTGAGTGTTCGCCACCACCGAGGTCGCAGGATCGACGCCCACGCGCGCGGTGCCGAGCGGGTGATAGGCCGTGAGGTCGAACGAGCGCGCCGACAGCGCCGCGCCTTGCATGCGCTCGACGTCGGCGAGGGAGCGCAGCCGCTCGAAGCCGTGCACGGCCGCGTGCACCTCGGTGGCCCCAGCGGCGAGGAGCACGCGCGCGAGCAATGCCATGCCGCGGCGCAGGCGCGCCACGTCGGCGCTCGCGAGCGAGTAGGTGATGAAGGGCTCGCCGCCCCGGCCCGGGCGCACCCGGCCCGTCGACGAGTCCGCGATCATGAAGCCGAAGCCGAAGTGGTGCCGGTAGCGGTCCATGGCGTCCATGAACCCGGGGCCAAACGACGTCAGCGCCACCGACGTCAGCTCGAGGGGTGCGGTGGAGCCCTCCATCATGATGCCGTCGGCGGCGAACTCGTCGACGGCGTAGCCCTGGGGCACGGCGCGGTGCCCGTCGACGACGTGATCGAAGAACGCGAGCGCGGACGTGGCCGGGTGGATGGTGAGGTTCTTCCCGAGCTGGCCCGAGGTGTTGGCGAGCCCTTGCCGCAACAAGAGCGCGGGCGTGTGCAGCGCGCCGCACGCGAGCACCACGGCGCGCGCGCGCACCGTGAACGAGCCGGAGCCGTCGGCGCGCGCCACCTGCACGCCGGTGGCGGTGCCGTCGTCGACGAGCACGCGCTCCACGCGCGCGCCGGTGAAGAGCTGCGCGCCCGCGCGCAGCGCCGCGGGGATGAAGCTCACGTTGGTGGAGCGCTTGGCCTCCGTGGGGCAGCCAAAGCAGCACAGCCCCTGCCCGTCGCACCCCGGCGCGTTGCGCAAGAGCGCGTGGTGCGACCAGCCGAGCGCGTCGGCGCCGCGGGCCACGAGCTCGGCGGGCTGGCCGAGCGCGGCGGCGCTGCTCGGCCCCACGCCCAAGGCCTCCTCGACGCGCTCGTAATAGGGCCCCAATGTGCGCAGCGTGACGTCGGCGCCGTGGCGCGCGGCCCACGCTTGGAGCACGCGCTCGGGCGGGCGCAGCGCGGTGCCCGAGTTGATGGTGGTGGTGCCGCCCACGGTCTTGCCCGTGGGGATGGGGATGACGGTGTTGCCGAGCGCGGCCGTGAAGCCCGCGGCGCGGTACATGCTCGCCATCAGCGACAGCGGGCGGCCGGCGAAGTCTTTGCGGCCGTGGTGCTTGCCCTCCTCGAGGACGATGACGGCGAGGCCGCGCTCGGCCAGCTCCTTGGCCACGGGCCCGCCGCCAGCACCCGTGCCCACCACCACCACGTCGCACTCGAGCACCTCGCCGTCGGGCACCGTGCTCGCGTCCGCAATGCGCTCGGCCCAGCGGGCGCGCTCCTGGCCCTGCGGCGCGTCGGGCACGAAGCGCAGCCCGAGCGCGGCGTAGGCGCGCTCGTCGTCGAACAGGGCGAGCTTGAGGGGCGCGAGCAGCCCGCGCGCCAGGTGGCGCGTGATGCCGCCGTCGGCCCAGCTCTGCACGAGCGCGAGGCGCTCGCCGAGCGGCAGGCGCGCGAACGGTGCGCGCTTGGTGGCGAGGGC
>CAZONM010000048.1:0-21476 GCA_964580865.1 uncultured Myxococcales bacterium
CACGACGCGGTGGTGCTGGCGCACGGCGCCGCGCGGCCCGTGGCGCTGCCGCTCGCCGGCGAGGGCGACGCCCGCGTGATCGACGCGCTCGCGTATCTCGACGGCGAGGGCCAGGGCACGGCGGCGAGCGTGCTGGTGGTGGGCGGCGGCAACTCCGCCATCGACGCCGCGCGCACGGCGCTGCGCCGAGGCGCGCGCGCCGTGACCATCGCGTGCCTCGAGGCGCGAGACGAGATGCCCGCCATCGCCGGCGAGATCGAGGCGGCGCTCGACGAGGGCGTGCAGCTCGCCTGCCGCACCAAGGTGCTCGCCAAGCGAAACGGCGGTGTGCTGCTGTGTGACGTCGACAAGCTCGATGCGCAGCGCACGGACGCCGGCGCGTACGCCGCGCGCACGGGCACCGAGCGCGCGCTGCCCGTGGAGCTCATCGTGCTCGCCATCGGGCAGCGTCCGGACCTGTCGATGCTCGAGGGCGCCGGCCTCGCCGCGAGCCCCGAGGGCGGCCTGGTCGTCGACGACGGGAATGGCACGAGCCACGCGCGCGTGTTCGCGGCGGGCGACCTCGTGGAGCGGGACCGCACGGTCACCGGCGCCATCGCGTCGGGTCGGCGCGCCGCCTGGGGCGTGGATCGGGCGCTGCGTGGCGCCGAGCAGGCCAACCGACGCCCGCCGCCGCCGCGCCCCGCGTCGGGCGCGTCGTCGTTCGCGCCGCGTCGCATCGACCCCGTGGCGCGCGTACGACCGCCCATGCTGGCGCCGTCCATGCGCGCCCACGGCTTCGACGAGGTGGAGGGCCGCGTCGCAGAAGCCGATGCCCGGCGCGAGGCCGAGCGCTGCCTGGTGTGCGGCACGTGCGGCAATTGCGCCGTGTGCACCGAGGTGGTGGGCTGCCCGGCCTTCTACGTCGAGGGCGGCATTCACATCGACCGCGCCTTGTGCATCGACTGCCGGCTGTGTGTCTCGACATGTCCCAACGGGGCCATCGCATGAGCCGCGTCGCCGAGCTCCAGGTGCTCTTCTGCGGCGTCGGCGGGCAGGGCGTGCTGCGCGCGGCCGAGGTCTTCGGCCGCGCGCTGTTCTCGGCGGGCAAGCGCGTCAACATCGGCCAGCTTCACGGCATGTCGCAGCGGGGCGGCAGCGTGTCGAGCTTCGTCATCGTGGGCGCGGGCGAGGCGGCGCTCTTGCAGGGCGCGCCCGACGTCGTGGTCGCGCTCGAGCCGCTCGAGGCTGCGCGTGCGGCCCCCGGCGTCGACGCGCGCACCGTGGTGCTCGTCAACACCGCGCCCGTGGTGCCGTACGAGCGCACGCGGCGCGGCCAGGGCTACCCCGTGCTCGACGAGCTGCTCGCGCCCGTGGCTGCGCGCGCCGGACGCGTGCTGACGGCCGACCTCACGAGCGCGCTCGTGCCCCTCGGCCTCGCGCGCGCCGTGGGCGTGGCGATGCTGGGCGCGCTCTCGCGCCAGCCCGCGTTCGGCGCGCTCGGCGTGCCCGCCGACGTGCTCGTGCGCGCCCTCGGCGACAGCGCCGAGGCGCGCCGCGCGTTCGCCCTTGGCGCCGACGCCGCGTTCTTCGATTGGAACTCCTCGCAAGGGACCCGCGATGGCCTTCAAGCTCGGCATTGACGTCGGTGGCACCTTCACTGACCTGTTCCTGTGGTCGTCCGACGGCCGCATCGAGACGCACAAGACGCTGTCGACGCCCGCCGATCCGTCCATCGGGTTGGTGGACGGGCTGCGCGCCTTGGCCGATCGGCTGGGCATGGAGCACGGCGCGTTCCTGCGCTCCATCGGCACCATCGTGCACGGCACCACCGTCACCACCAACGCCACGCTGACCCGCAACGGCGCCGTCACCGGGCTGCTCACCACCGAGGGCGTGCGCGACGCCCTCGAGATGCGCCGAGGCATCCGCGAGGCGCAGTACGACAACCGCTACCAGAACGTGACCCCGCTGGTGCCGCGCGCGCTGCGCCGTCCGGTGAAGGGTCGCCTCGATCGTGACGGCCGCGAGCTCGCCGCCCTCGATCTCGACGATGTGCGGCGCGGCGTGGAGGCCATGAAGCAGGCTGGCGTCGGCGCGGTCGCCGTGTGCTTCATGAACTCCTTCGCCAACCCCGCGCACGAGCGCGCCGCGGCCGAGGTGGTGCGCGCGGCCATGCCCGAGGCGTTCGTCAGCGCCTCGTTCGAGGTGCTGCCCACGGTGCGCTTCTACAACCGCGTGTCGACGACGGTGATGAACGCGTACGTCGGACCCATCCTCAAGGGCTACCTCGATCGCCTGACCAAGCGCCTGGCCGACGTGGGCTTCGGTGGCGTCTTGCTCATCATGCAGTCGTCGGGCGGCGTGGCGCTGCCGTCGGTGACCATGGGGCGGCCGGCGGCCACGCTCTTGAGCGGCCCGGCGGGCGCGCCCGCGGCGGCGGCGGCCTACACCCAGGACATCGGCAACGGTGACTGCGTCGTCGTCGACATGGGCGGTACCAGCTTCGACGCCTCGCTGGTGCGGGGCGGCGAGGCCGCCATGAAGAACGAGGGCGACATCGAGCGTCTGCGCATCGCGCTGCCGATGCTCGAGATCACCACCATCGGCGCGGGCGGCGGCAGCATCGCCTGGATCGACGAGGGCGGCCTGTTGCGCATGGGGCCGCAGTCGGCCGGCGCCATGCCGGGCCCCGCGTGCTACGGGCGCGGCGGCGAGCGGCCCTGCGTCACCGACGCGAACGTGGTGCTCGGCTACCTCGACCCGCACAACTTCGCCGGCGGGCGCCTCGCGCTCGACGTGGAGGCGGCCAAGCGCGCCATCACCGAGCGCGTCGCGAAGCCGCTCGGCCTCACACTGCACCAGGCAGCCGCGGGCATGTACCGCGTGGTCAACGCCAACATGGCGCACGGTGTGCGCGAGGTGACGGTGCGGCGCGGCATCGATCCGCGCGAGCTGCCGCTCGTCGTCGCCGGCGGCGCCGGGCCGCTGCACGCGTGCATGATCGCCGACGAGCTCGAGATCGAGAACGTGGTGGTACCGCCCACGGCGTCGGTCCTGTGCGCCACCGGCATGGTGCTCTCGGACCTGCGCCACGACGTGGCGCGCTCGCACATGCGCCGCCTGTCACGCCTCGACTTCAAGGAGCTGAACGCGCTGGTCGCCGAGCTGGTGGCGGAGGCCGAGGCGCAGCTTCAGGCCGAGGGCGTGGCGTCGAGCAAGCGGCGCCTCGAGCCGGCGTTCGATCTGCGCTACGTGAAGCAGTACCACGAGGTCACGGTACCCGTCGCGCGCGACGACCTCGCGCGCGGCGACCTGACGGCGGCCAAGCGCGCGTTCCACGCCGAGCACAACCGCCTGTTCGGCTACGACCTCGAGAAGGACGGCACCGACATCGAGCTCATCACCGTGCGCCTCAAGGCGGTGGGCGCCACGGACAAGCCGGTGTTGCCGCGCGTGCCCCCCGCCACCGACGAGGTCAAGCGCGCGCTTTCGGGCGCGCGGCGCGCGTTCGTGCCCGAGGACAACGACTTTGAGCTCACGCCCATCTACCAGGCGTCGAAGCTCATGGCGGGTGACGTCATCGCGGGGCCCGCGCTCATCGAGCGCGTCGACACCACCATCGTGGTGACGCGCTCGTTTGCCGCCACCATCGACGCGCTCGGCAGCGCGCGCCTCACGCGCACCGCCGCGAGGAAGGGCTGAGCCATGACCGAGACCAGCAAGGCCACGCCAGCGGACATTAAGGTCGACCCGGTCCTGGTCGCCATCATCGGCCGCGCGCTCAAGGCCATCACCGAGGAGATGAGCGTCTCCATGGAGCGGACCACGCGCTCACCCATCCTGTGCGAGGCGCGCGACTACGTCACCGGCCTGTACGACGCCGAGGGACGGATGCTCGAGCAGACCGAGAACCTGCCGATCCTCTCGTTCTCGTTGGCGCCCGTGTGCAAGCACATCGCCGAGAAGTTCAAGGGCAACATCTTCCCGGGCGACGTGTTCTTTCACAACGACGTGTTCTCGCTCGGCAACCAGAACAACGACGTGGCCGCGTTCAAGCCCATCTTCGTCGGCGACAGGCTGGTGGCGTGGTCGGCCACCAAGGGGCACCAGGCCGACATCGGCGGCAACGTGCGCGGCGGCTACAACCCCGACGCCACCGAGATCTGGCAAGAGGCGCTGCGCATCCCCGCCGTCAAGGTGGTGGAGCGCGGGCAGGTACGCAAAGACGTCTGGGAGCTGATCTTCGCCAACATCCGGCTCGACATCGTCGAGGCCGACATGCAGGCGGAGATCGGCGCCTGCACCGTGGGCGAGCGCCGCCTGTTGGCGCTCATCGAGAAGTACGGGCTCGAGGTCTTCGAGGCGCACAAGCTGGCGCTGTTCGACGCCGCCAAGAAGCTGATGCAGGCAGAGATCCGCGCCATCCCGAACGGCAGCTACACGGGCGAGGCCTGGGCCTACTACGACGGCAAGAACGTCGGCTCGAAGTACCGGATCAAGGTCACCATCACCGTCGACGGCGAGCGCATCACGTTCGACTACACGGGCACCGCCAAGCAGACCAACGCGTTCGTCAACGGCACCTACACGTCGAGCGCGTCGGCCACGGTGCTCACGTTCCTGCAGATGGTGAACCCCGACATCCCGCACAACGAGGGCATGCTCGAGCCCATCGACATCATCATCCCCGAGGGCACCATCCTGAACGCGGCGTTCCCCGCGGCCACCACTTACGGCAACCACCTGTGCCCCAACAACGCGGACGCCATCATCCGCGCGTTGGCGCCCGTCATCCCCGACCGCGTGGGCGCGGGCTGGAACCAGCTGCTGTGCTCGCTGTCGACGGGCACCGACACCACGAAGGGCGAGCCGTACGTCGACATCATGTTCATGGGGCTCAAGGGCGGCTCGGGTGCCATGCCCACCTGCGACGGCTACGACCACATCGGCATGATCGACGCGTCGGGCGGCGTGCTCGACCAGGACTACGAGATGTTCGAGCAGCAAACGCCGCACCTGCTCCTCGAGCACGAGCTGCTGTGCGACTCGGCGGGCGCGGGCAAGTTCCGCGGAGGTTTGGGCGTGCGCACGCGCTATCGCGTGGGCGGCGAGGGCACGCAGATCGTCACGTTCGGCGACGGCGACGTGGAGCCGGCCTTCGGGCTGCAGGGTGGCAAGGAGGGCGCGCTCAACAAGATCGAGCTGCGGCTGCCCGACGGCACCACCGTGGTGCCGCGCACCAAGGACATCGTGCGCGGCGTGCCCGCGGGCACCGAGTACCTGCAGATCGCGGGTGGCGGCGGCGGATGGGGTGACGCGCGTGAGCGGTCGGCCGCCAAGGTGCACGAGGAGGTGCGCGCCGGCGTGATCTCGCGCGGCGCGGCCCTCGAGCTCTACGGCGTGGCGCTCGATGACGCGCTGGCGATCGACGAGGCCACCACCGCGCGCTTGCGGGGCGGACGCTCGTGAGCGGCGCCCTCACCCCCGAGCAGGTTGAGGTGCGGCGCGCCTTCCACGACCTCGCCGTGCGGGCCATTCGCCCGCGCGCCCGCGCCATCGACGAGAGCGCCAGCTTCGATCGCGAGCTGTTCCTCGAGGTGGGCAAGACCGGCTTCTTCGCCATGCGCTACCCCGAGCCCGACGGCGCCGGCGCCGACGTGCTGTCGTACGTGCTCGCGGTGGAGGAGCTGGCCTGGGGCAGCCTGTCGCTCGCCGCCACCTGCACCATGCAGTCCTTGATGGGCAGCTTCTTCCTCCATCGCCACCTCGAGGGCGCACGGCGCGCGGCGCTCTTGCCGCGCGTGTTCTCGGGCGCGGCGGTGGCCGGCATCTGCATGACCGAGCCGGGCGCTGGCAGCGATCTGTTCTCCATGCAGACGCGCGCCGAGAAGACCGCCGACGGCTGGCGGCTCACGGGGCAGAAGACCTGGGTGACGTCGGCGCCCGTGGCCGAGGTGTTCACGGTGCTGGCGCGCACCGGCGACAAGGAGCTGTCGGTCTTCCTGGTGGAGCGCGGCGCGCCGGGCTTGTCTGTCGGGCGCGCCATCCACAAGCCGGGCGTGCGCGGCTCGCTCACCTCGGAGCTCGCGCTCGACGCCACGCCCGCCACCATGCTCGGGCCCGCGGGGTCGGGCATGACGTCGCTGCGCGAGATCCTGGCCGAGATCCGCGTGATGACCGGCGCGCTCGCCCTCGGCGTGGCGCGCGCCGCGCTCGAGGACGCGGTGCGCTACGCCAAGGAGCGGGTGCAGTTCGGCAAGCCCATCGGCGAGTTTCAGGCCGTGCAGCTGCACCTTGCGCAGATGCGCACCGAGCTCGAGGCCGCGCGGCAGCTGGTGCATTGGGCGGCCCGACGCAGCGACGACAAGCTCGAGAACGCCGACGAGGCCGCCATGGCGAAGCTGTTCGCCTCCGAGGCGGCGCTGCGCGTGTGCGACCACGCGGCGCGCGTGTTCGCCTCGTACGGCTACGCCACCGACTACGACGTCGAGCGCTACCTGCGCGACGTGCGCTTCACGCTCATCGGCGGCGGCACCTCGGAGATCCTGATGACCAACATCGCCAAAGGAATGCTGCGATGACCACCCCGATCAAGGTGCTGATCGCCAAGCCCGGCCTCGACGGCCACGACGTGGGCGCCAAGCTGGTGGGGCGCGCCCTCGCCGAGGCGGGCATGACCGTGAGCTACTCGGGCCTCAAGCGCTCGCCGGAGCAGATCGCCGAGCGCGCGGCCGCCGAGGCCGTCGATGTGGTGGGCCTCAGCGTCATGTCGGGCGCGCACCTGCCGCTCGCCAAGAGCGCGCTCGACGCGCTCAAGGCGCGCGGGCTCGGCCACGTGCCGCTGGTGGTGGGCGGCGTCATCCCTGAGCAGGACCGCGACCCGCTGCTGGCGCTCGGCGTTGCCGCGGTGTTCCCCGTGGGCACGCCCTTCGACGACGTGGTCAAGGGCATCGAGCAGCTGGTGGCCGTGGGCGCCGCCCGGAGGGCCGCGCGATGAGCAGGAGCAAGAGCGACATCTCCCGCGTGGTCTGGGAGTCGGGCTTCGAGGTGAAGCCCGTGTACGGGCCCGCCGACGTCGAGGCCAGCGGCGGTTACGGCCGCGTGGGCGCGCCCGGCGAGCACCCGTACACGCGCGGCATCCACCCCACCATGTACCGCGGGCGCCCGTGGACCATGCGGCAGTACTCAGGGTTCGGCACCGCCGAGGAGACGCGCGAGCGCTTCCTGTTCCTCATCAAGAACGGCCAGACCGGGCTCAACGTCGCCTTCGATCTCCCCACACAGAACGGCTACGACTCCGACCACCCCATGGCGCAGGGTGAGGTGGGCCGCGTGGGCATGGCGGTCGACACGCTGGCCGACATGGAGATCGCCTTCGAGGGCATCGACCTCGCTACCATCTCGACGTCCTTGACCATCAACGGCTCCGCCGTGCCCATCATGGCCATGTACTTCGCCATGGCGAAGAAGCGCGGCTACGCCCTCAAGGACCTGCGCGGCACGGCGCAGAACGACATCCTCAAGGAGTTCATCGGCCGCGGCACCTGGATCTTCCCCGTCGACGACTCGGTGCGCCTGGTGGGCGACACCATGGAGTTCTGCGCGAAGCACGCGCCCAAGTACAGCCCCGTGAGCGTGTGCGGCTACCACGTGCGCGAGAGCGGCGCGAACCCGGCGCAAGAGATGGCCTACGGCCTGGCCATCGCCTGCGCGTACCTCGAGCACGCCATGGCGCGGGGCCTGTCCGTCGACGAGGTGGCGCCCGGGCTGTCGTTCAACTTCGACATCCATGGCAACATCTGGGAGCAGGTGGCCAAGTTCCGCGCCGGGCGCCGCCTGTTCGCGAGCATCCTCAAGGACCGCTACGGCGCCAAGGACCCGCGCTCGATGCAGCTGCGCATGATCGCCGGCGGCGGCGGCGGCGGGCTCACGGTGCAGCAACCCGAGAACAACATCATGCGCGGCGCGTACTACGCGCTCATCTCGGCGCTGTCGGGCACGCAGACCATGGCGCTGTGCTGCTTCGATGAGGCCTACACCATCCCGAGCGAGCGCGCGGCCAAGCTCTCGCTGCGCACCATGCAGATCCTCATGACCGAGATGGGGCTGTGCGACACCGTGGATCCCCTGGGCGGATCTTGGTTCGTCGAATCCATGACCAACGAAATGGAGCGCGAGATCCAGAAGATCCTGGCGACGCTCGAGGGCGGCTCGGGCATCGTCGCCGCCGTGCGCGACGGCCGCGTGCAGGCCGCGGTGAACCGCGGCGCCTGGGAGCGCGAGCGGGCCATCGAGCGCGGCGACGTGAAGAAGGTCGGGGTCAACTGCTTCGTCGAGGAGGAGGAGGAGCGCGCCGTCGAGCTCCACCCCTACCGCGAGGAGGAGGCGGCCAAGCAGGTGCAGCGCCTGCGTCGCGTCAAGGAGACGCGCGACCCGAAGGCGGTGGCGGCAGCGCTCGCCGCGCTGCGCACCGCGGCGGCGGCCAAGGAGAACGTCATGCCGGCCACCATCGCAGCCGTGGAGGCGTACGCCACGGTCGGTGAGCTGTGCGGCGTGCTCCGCCAGGTCTACGGCGAGTTCCAGGAGCCCGTGGGGAGCTGGCGGTGAGCTCCACCAAGCGCCCCGTCGTCCTCTCGGTGGAGCAGGCGCTCTCCATGCCCTACGCCACGCTGCGCTTCGTGCAGCTCGGGTGGCGCGTCATCCGGGTGGAGCCCACGGCGCGGCCGGGCGCGAAGACCAGTGGCGATCCCAACCGCTCCGTGGGGCGGCCGTTCGCGGGCGCCGATCGGCACAGCTACTTCGTGGCGCCGAACGTGGGCAAGGAGGCCATCGCGCTCGACCTCAAGTCGCAGGCCGGGCAGGCGCAGCTGCGCCGGCTGATCACGTCCCTCGACGTCGACGTGTTCTGCACGAACACCATGCCGGCGAGGCACGCGGCGCTCGGCATCGACTACGCGGCGCTGTCGGCGGTGAGGCCCTCGCTCATCTGGGCGGGCATCTCGGCGCTCGGCCTCAAGTACCCCGACGTGCCCGGCTACGACCCCATGATGCAGGCGCTGTGCGGCTACATGGACCTGACCGGCGAGAAGGACGGGCCGCCGTTGCAGTGCGGGCCGCCCATCACCGACCTCAAGGCCGGCGACGAGGTGTTCGCGCAGGTGCTGCTGGCGCTGTTCGAGCGCACCCAGAGCGGCAAGGGCAAGTGCATCGACGTTGCCATGGGGAACGGCGCGGTGTCGTGGTTGCTCACGTTCTTGCCGATGCTCGACATGGGCAGCGCGCCCGCCGAGATCAAGCGCAACGGCAACGAGCACCGGCAGTTCATCCCCACCAACTCCTACCCCACGGCCGACGGCTACGTGTTCATGGCCATTGGCAGCGACGTGCAGTGGGCGCGGCTGTGCCAGCACCCGGCGTTCGCCGCGCTCGACGACGAGCGCTACCGCACCAACGAGGGTCGCCGCGCGGATCGCGAGAACCTGCACCGGCGCATCGGCGCGCTCACCCGGACGATGACGTTGGCGGCGGCGTCAGCGGCGCTGGCGACCGCCGAGATCCCGCACGCGCCGATCACGTCCATCGAGGGCGTGCTCGAGCTGCCGTTCGTCAAGGAGCGCTTGCTCACCACCACCGCGCCCGACGGGCGCACCGTGCGCCTGCCGCCGGCCGCCGTCGACAGCGCGTTCCTCGAGGAGCGCGGCCGTGCGCTGCCGTTCGCGCCTCGTTACGGTGAGCACACGGACGCCGTGCTGCGCGAGGCCGGGGCGAGCGACGAGGAGATCGCAACCATGCGCAAGGACGAGGTGATCGCGTGACCGACGCTGCCTATCACCGCCCCGCCACGCTCGAGGCCGCGCTCGCGCTCAAGGCGAGCGAGCCCGCGGCGCGCTTCATCGCGGGCGGCACCGACCTCGTCGTGCAGCTGCGCAAGCGCAAGGCCGCCCCCGCGCCGCTCATCTCCTTGCGCAACATCCCCGAGCTGCGCGGCGTGACCGTCGACGACGCGAGCGTGCGCATCGGCGCCACCACGCCGCTCGCCGACCTCCTGCGCCACGAGGTGGTACGCGCGGAGCTGCCAGCGCTCGCCATGGCGCTCACCACGCTGGCGAGCCAGCAGATCCGCAACGTCGCCACCGTGGCCGGCAACCTGTGCAACGCCTCGCCCGCCGCCGACACGGCGCCGCCGCTGTTGGTCCACGACGCGCGCGTGGAGCTCTCAAGCACGGCGGGGACGCGGGCGCTGCCGTTGACGAGCTTCCTGGTGGGCCCGGGCAAGACCGCGCTGTCGCCCGGCGAGGTGGTCACGGCCGTCGTCGTGCCGCGCCCCACGCGCGGCACGCGCAGCGCGTTCTTGCGCCAGGGGCGCGTGGCCATGGACCTCTCGCTCGTGAGCGTGGCCGCGCTCGTGGGCATCGACGACGACCGGCGGCCGCCGGTGGTGCGCCTGGCAGCCGGCGCGGTGGGCCCCGTGCCCATGCGTCTGCCGAACGCCGAGGCCGCGCTCGTGGGCCGTCCGCTCGACGCCGCAGCGCTCGTGGCGGCCGCCGAGGTCGCCGCCGCCGAGGTCGCGCCCATCACCGACCTGCGCGCCAGCGCCGCCTATCGGCGCCGCCTCGTGCGCGTCCTCTGCGAGCGCGCGCTGCGCCTGGCTCTGGGCGACAAGGAGATCCACCATGAGGGTTGAGCTTCGCTTCTCGCTCAACGGCGCCGCCGTCGAGGTCGCCGTGCGCCCACAAGCCCGGCTCATCGACGTGTTGCGCGACCAGCTCGGCGCCACCGGCACCAAGGAGGGCTGCGGCGAGGGCGAGTGCGGCGCATGCACCGTGCTGCTCGACGGGCGCGCGGTCGCGTCGTGCCTCTTGCCCGCGCTCGAGGCGCAGGGCGCGACGGTGCAGACCGTGGAGGGCCTGCGCGAGAGCAACGGCGAGCCCTCGGCCGTGCAGCGCGCGTTCATCGACAAGGGCGGGGTGCAGTGCGGCTTCTGCACGCCCGGGATGGTGATGGCGACCACCGCGCTCCTGCGCGAGAACCCTACGCCCACCGACGACGAGATCCGCGCGGGGCTGGTGGGTAACCTGTGCCGCTGCACGGGCTACGTGCAGATCATCGACGCCGTGAAGCAGGCCGCGTCCGCCGTGAGCAAGGGGCGCCCATGACCGACTTCTCCTTCATCGGCAAAGAGCACGTCCGCCCCGACGCGGGCGACAAGGTGGCTGGGCGAACCGCCTACATCCATGACCTCGTTCGCCCAGGCATGCTCCACGGCAAGATCAAGTTCAGCGAGCACGCGCACGCGCGCATCGTGAGCATCGACACCTCGAGGGCCAAGCGCCTGCCGGGCGTGCGCGCGGTCATCACCGCGTATGACACGCCCGAGGTGCGCGTGGGCTTCCTCGCCGACAACTTCGCGCTCAAGAAGGGCAAGGTGCGCCAGCTGCGCGACGAGGTGGCGGCCGTCGCGGCCATCGACCCAGACATCGCGCGCGAGGCGGTCGAGCTCATCCGCGTGGAGTACGAGCCGCTCCCCGGTGTGTTCTCGCCGCAAGACGCGCTGCTGCCCGGCGCCCCGCTGGTGCACGAGGTGGACGCACGCGGGCGCCCCCGCACGAGCAACGTCGTCGATCTGAAGTACGGGCACCACACCGGCGACCTCGAGGCGATGAAGCGCGCGTCCAAGCACGTCGTCGAGGGCACCTACGCCACGCCGCGCATCCAGCAGGCCTGCATGGGTACCGCCGGCTGCATCGCGGAGCTCGACGGCCACGGCAACCTGACCATCTACGCGAAGACGCAGATCCCGTTCCTGGCGCAGCGCGACTTCACCAAGGCGCTCGAGGCCATGGGCCTCGAGGGTCGCGGCGCGCGCGTCGTCGTCCCCGCGCTCGGCGGCGGCTTCGGCACGGGGCTCGACACCCACTGCTACGAGCACATCGCCATCCTGCTCGCACACCAGACCGGGCTGCCGGTGAAGATCCTCTACGACCGCATGGAGGAGTTCGCCTACCTGTCGCCGCGCCAGTCCGCCGAGACCCGCGTGGTCCAGGGCTGCGATGAGCAGGGCAAGCTCACCTTCAGAATCGTCGAAGTGTTGCAGGACAACGGGGCGTACACCTCGTGGGGGGCCACGTATCCGTCGGTGATGATGTTGCCGGTGACCTCGCTCTACCGGGTGCCGGCGGTGAGCTTCGACGCGAAGATCGTCTACACCAACAACACCTACTGCCAGGCCATGCGCGGCTACGGCAACCCCGAGGTGACCTTCCCCATCGAGTCGAACCTCGACGAGCTCGCGCGCGAGGCGGGCATCGATCCGTTGGAGCTGCGCCGAAAGAACGCCAACCAGCCCGGCGACACCTCGCCGATGAAGTTCCAGATCAGCACGTGCGGCCTCGACGACTGCCTGAAGGCCGTGGGCCAGAAGCTCCACTGGAGCGAGAAGCAGGGCCGGCCGCGCAAGGACGCGCGCGGGCGCGCGCTCGGCGTGGGCGTGGCCTCGCTGGTCCATGTGGGCGGCTCCGGGCGCATCTATCGCTCCGACGGCAGCGGCATCGCCATCCGCCTCGACGACTTCGGCCACGCGCACGTGGCCTACGGCGGCGTGGAGATGGGGCAGGGCCTCGTGTCGTCGCTGAGCCTGGCGGTGGCCGAGAGCCTCGGCATCCTGCCGGAGCAGGTGCACTTGAACCAGACCGACACGGCCGCCTGCCCTTGGGACGTGGGCACGCACGCGAGCCGCGGCGCCTTCATGGCGTGCAACGCAGCCGTGCGCGCCACGGCGCAGCTTCGCGCGAAGCTCTTCGCCCTGTGCCCCGGCGTCTTCGAGGAGCTCGCGGGCAAGGCGCTCGGGAAGGGCAAGAGCAATGACGAGGTGGCGCAGCTCGTGGGCCCGCCCGGCAAGGCGGAGGACTACGAGCTGAAGCACGCCGTCGTCACCAAGCGCGGCCTTCCCGACGAGCCGTGGGCGCGCGTCGAGCTCGCGAAGGTCTTGCGCGCGGTGCACTTCCGCCAGGCGGGCACCATGCTCTCGGCGGAGGTGTTCTACGAGCCCCCGAGCGACTTGCCCGACTGGGCCGTGGGCATCGGCAACATGTCCGCCGCCTACACCTGGGGCGCCCAGGGGGTGGAGGTGGCCGTCGACGAGGCCACCGGCGAGGTGGAGGTGCTGCACCTGGTCAACGCCCTCGACGTGGGGCGCGTCTTGAGCCCCCAGCCCCTCAAGGGCCAGGTCTATGGCGGCATCGCGCAGGGCCTCGGCTACGCGCTCTACGAGGAGATCCAGAGCGATCAAGGTCGCTGCCTCAACCCCGGCTTCACCGACTACAAGATCCCCACCGCCGTGGAGATGCGCTTCCCCATCGACCTCGTGTTCATCGAGACCGTCGATCCCAACGGGCCCTTCGGCAGCAAGGGCGTGGGCGAGCCCGGCCTCGTGCCCACGGCGCCCGCCATCGGCAACGCGATCCGCGACGCGCTCGGCGCGCGCATGACCACGTTGCCCATGACGCCCGAGCGGGTCAGCGCCGCCATCGAGGCCGCGCGCAAGCTCACGCGCTGACGCAGGCGTCGCCCGCGGCGCGCGTCGCCTACGGCGCCGTGTGCGTCACGCTCAGGCTGAACGTCGACGCGGTGTAGCCGCGCACCATCACGAAGGCCGCGGTCGCGCCGGCGGGCACGGCGAGGTTGCACGTCTCGGCCGCGCCGTTGAGGTAGGGGCGGCAGTCGAAGGCGCTCGTGGTGGGCGCCGCGCCGAACCGCACGTAGAGGTCCGGATCGCCGCTACCCGCCATGACGGCGACGAAGCTGGTGCCCGCGGCGACCGCGAAGGGACCGTAGCCCGTGGTCGCGCCCTGCGTCAGCGTGCCGTTGAAGCTCTCGGTGACGGGCGCACCCTGCGGCGGCGGGTCGCTGCCGCCGGCGTCCGCAGGCGCGGTGCGCTCGACGACGAGGCTGAAGGTGGCCTGCGTGTAGCCACGCACCATCACGAACGCCTCGGCCACGCCGGCAGGCACGGTCAGCTCGCACCGCTCATTGGCGCCGTCGAGATACGGGCGGCACGCGAACGAGCGCGTGGTGGGCGCCTGGCCGAACTGGACGTAAAGGTCGGGGTCGCCGGCGCCCGAGAGCGTGGCCGCGAACGTCGTGCCGGACGCCACCGCGAACGGGCCGAACTGTCGGTTCTGGTTGCGCGCCACCGTTCCGCTGAAGGTGTCGGTGACGACGTCGCCGGGGTCGGAGCCCGGGTCCTGGCCGGGATCCTGGCCAGGGTCCTGGCCCGGATCAGTGGCGCCGGGCGCGCCGTACACCGACGCCGCTCCTTGGGCGTCGAGGCTCGTGAGCGCGAGCGTGGAGTCACCGGTGCCGTTGCACTGCGGGTAGTGCATCACCGAGGCGCCATCATAGGGTGTGAGCGCGCGCCAGCTCGAGTCCTCGAAGCACGTGCCCGCCTCCGGACGCGTGTGCTCGTGGCGAAACCCGATGGTGTGGCCGAGCTCGTGACGCAGGATGCCCGTGAGCGACGGCCGCGTGGTGGTGAACGCGCTGCCGTCGATGAGCACGTTGCGCGCCGAGCGCGGGTTGTTGGGGAAGAACGCGCGCGCCAAGTACTGACCGCCGGCGTTCACCGGGTTCACGTCGAAGACGACGTTGCCGTTGCTGGCGGTGCACGCGCCGTCTTGCGCGGCGACGTGGATGAAGTCGACGTCTGCCACCTGCTCCCACGCCGCGGTCGCGTCGGCCATGGCGGCGATGACCGTGCTCTGCCGCGATCCGAACGCACCGCTGACGCAATAGGTGAGGTTGCGCTTCTGCGCGGCCGACCACACGACGTCGGCGCCGCCGGAGCGGTGCACGGCCAGGCCTTGACTCTTCTCGCCGGGGTCACGCGCTCGCGGATCGAGCGCCTCGGCGCGCGCGTCGAGCTCGGCGAGCACCACGGCCTCGTAGAACTCCACGAGCTGCTTCTCGCTCACCACCGGGACGTCGCCGTCGACGATGAAGATGCCCGTGTCGGGCTCCTGGTAGGTCTCGGCGAGAAACTCCTCGTACGTCGGTATGGGCCGCTCGTCGTACTGCGGCCCGGCGAGGTCCGTCATGCACCCCGGGCCGACGAAAGCGGCCAGCGCCGCCCAAGCTCGTTTCGCCTTCATACGTCCTCCGTTCCCGCGCGTGCGAAGCGCGCACACCCCAGCGTCCATTTGAGGGGCAGGCACCTCACGACGCATCCGACGACGAGTCGTGGGACATGTCACCGACGCGCGCACACGTGCGGCCCGCATCGAGCGCGGCGCGCGAGCCGCGCGATTGTGCTGGAGTTCAGCCGCGTTGCGCCGGGGGTAGCGTTGCCGCGGCGAGTGCGTCGCGCGCGGCGGGGGGCGAGCTCGGGCGATCGACCGGTGACCAGGTCCGAGCACCTACCGAGGCGGCGATCGATCCCACGTGATCACGGCGCCCGCTCGCGTCCGCTCACGGGCGGGCGGCGAGCCGGGCCTGCACCGCCGCGAGCTCCGACGCACCGCGCGCCACGCTCGACAGGCGCACGGCGTCGACCACGCCGCTCAGGTCCTCGGCTCGGCCGGTGGTCGTGTCGTCGCGAAAGAACCAGGCCTGCGTGGGCGGTGACGTGAAGCAGTTCGTGGTGGTGCTGGTGCGCACCCCATCGATCCACACCTCGACGTCATTGTCGGCGCGCACCACCAGCGCCAGATAGACCCGACGATTCGCCGGCACCGTCGAGGACGACAGCGCGCCCTGCGAGAAGCAGCGCAGCGAGGAGCTCTCGAGGTACCAGCCGCCGTCGCGGTCGTCGCGATAGCCGAAGAGCTTCTGGAAGCTGGTGTTCGGCGCGCGCTGCAGCACCAGCTCCATGGTCCACGGCGCGCGCAGCAGGCTGGCATACGCGCTCCACGAGAAACCGGTGGCGGCGTTGGTGTCGACGACGTTGAGCCCCTGACCGAAGGCCGTGGCGGCAAAGGTCGCCGTGCTCGATGCGAGCGTGGCGTCGCGATGGTTGACGCTCGCATCGGCGGCGTCGCCGTTGAATTCCAGGCGCGCCAGCGTGCCGGCGTCGTCAAGGAAGACGTCTTCCTCCGGCTGGACCTCGCCTTCGCCTTCGCCTTCGCCCTCACCCTCACCCTCACCCTCACCCTCACCCTCACCCTCACCCTCACCCTCACCCTCGCCCTCGCCCTCGCCCTCGCCCTCGCCCTCGCCCTCACCTTCGCCTTCGCCTTCGCCCTCGCCCTCGCCTTCGCCCTCGCCTTCACCCTCGCCCTCACCGTCACCCTCACCCTCACCCTCACCCTCACCTTCACCTTCGCCTGCACCTTCGCCCTCGCCCTCGCCCTCGCCCTCGCTTTCGCCCTCGCCCTCACCCTCGCCTTCACCGCTGGCCACCGCACACGTGCCCGCGATGCAGCGGTCGTCACCGGGGCAATCCGCGTCGTCGGCGCAGGCCAAGCGCGCCAGCGGCACCACGCAGGTGGCGACGCCGGTGCCGGCCGCGATGGCAAGGGCGGCCAAAGCGACACGCGTGAACGCTCGTCGGCGCGGCGGTGCCATGGGATCACGATAGCCAAGAGCATGCCGCGCCGTCAGCATTGCCCTCGATGCTGTCGCTTCATGGCCTCGAGCTCGTCCACGGTGCGGGGCCAGTCCATGTTGAGCAGCCGCGACAGCGATCGGTCGGCGAGCAAGCGTCCGCCCGTTTGGCACGTGGGGCAGTAGTTGGTCTCGTGGCTCGCGTACGCGATCTTCTGCACGGGGGTCTGGCACACGGGGCAGGGCTTACCGGCGCGCCCGTGCACCGCCATCTCGTCGTGAAACGCGGTCACGCGCTCGGGCAGCGCCTGACCCGTCGCGGCCGCCCGCAGCCTCGTCGTCCACTGCTCGAGCACGGCGCGCGTGGCCTCGAGCAGGCGAGCGAGCTCCGCGTCATCGAGGGCGGTGGTCATGGCCACGGGCGAGAGGCGCGCGCGGTGCAGGATCTCGTCGGAGTAGGCGTTGCCGATGCCGGCGAGGACGCGGGGATCGGTGAGCGCGCGCTTGAGCGTGTGGCGCTCGCGGGTGAGCGCGGCGCGAAGCGCCGTGTCGTCGAGGGTGGCCACCTCCAGGCCCCCGGGATCGTGAGCCGCCAGGGCACCAGGACCGCGCACTACGTGGAGCGAGGCGCGCTTCTTGGGGCTCGCCTCGGTGAGCACCACGGTGCCGCGCGCGCCGTCCTTTCCCTCGAGATCGAAGGCGCAGAGCCCTACCTTCGCCGGGATGGGCGCCTGCGGTTCGGCGCGATAGCGCAGGCGCCCCGCGATCATCAGGTGCAGCACCAGGAACAGCTCGCCCTCGAGAGCCCACACGATGCGCTTGCCGAGGCGTGAGAACCCGAGCACGCGCGCGCCCGCGCACGCCGACAAGGGCGGCTCGACGCTGCGCAGGAGGAAGGGCGACGCCACGCGCACGCCGACCAGGCGGCCCCCCGTGGCGAGCGCGTCGAGGTGCTCGAGGTAGACGGTGAGATCGGGCAGCTCGGGCACGGTGCGCTCCGCCGTATCCCACTCACTACCACCGCCGCGCGCCCTGTGCCGAGGTGACCCAATGCTCGCCCCCGGGCGTCGCGCGCGCCACAATGGCGCCATGACGCGCAAAGCTCTCCTCGTCGCGCTCGCGCCCGCCGCGCTCGTCGCCCTGCTCGCTCGGTGCGATTGCGACAGCGCGCCCGCGAAGCCCGAGGGCTCGCCGTGCGACAACGCGCAAGAGTGCGATGGCGCGTTGGTGTGCGACCTCGCGAGCGGAACGTGCGAAGACGGCGCCGAGTGCACCACGCACACCGAGTGCGGGGTAGGCGCCTTCTGCGGCGACGACGGTGCGTGCGCCGACAATGAGCGCGGCGGCCCCTGCGACGTCGACGACAACTGCCTGGCGCCCGAGGAGTGCCGCGACGGCACCTGCTTCGAGCAGGGCAGCGAGGGCGACGAGTGCGCCACCAGCCAGGAGTGCGCGGCGCCGCTCACCTGCGATCCGGGCACCGACACGTGCGCGGAGGACGTGGGGTGCACCGACCACGACGACTGCGGCGCGGCCTCGTACTGCGGGCCCGACGGTCTGTGCCTGCCGAGCACCACGGCCACCATCTGCGACGATGATCGCCAGTGCGTGGCCGGCGAGCGCTGCGTCGGCGTGGTGTGCATCCCCGAGGACTGCCAGGGCCAGGCGTTCGCCGCCGAGCCCGTGCCCGCGAACCTGATGATCACCATCGATCGCTCGAGCTCGATGCTCGAGGACCTCGGCAGCGACGGCAGCAAGTGGGACGTGGCGCGCGACGCGGTCGACACGGTGTTGACGGCGTACCAAGGCCGGATTCGCTTCGGCCTCAACGTGTACCCGGGCACCAATCAGTCGTGCAGCGAGGGCGTGCAGTGCGGGCCGGGCTACATCCCCATCGACGTGGGCGACGGCAACGAGGCCGCCATCTCCGAGTTCCTCGACGACTCGGGCACCTGCCGCCTCTCGACGCCCACGGCGGAGGACCTCCAGATCCTCGTGGGCCACGGCGCACTGCAAGACGCCGCGCGCGGCAACTTCGTGCTGCTCATCACCGACGGGCAGTCGTCATGCGGCGAGCCCGCGCCGGTGGTGGCGCAGCTGTTCGCGCAGACGCCCAGCGTGCCTACCTTCGTCATCGGCTTCGGTGACGGCGTCGATCCCGACGAGCTCGAGGCCATGGCCAACGCCGGCGGGCGGCCGCGCGCGGGGGGACAGGCCTACTATCAAGCCGACGACGCCGCCGCGCTGGAGGCGGCGCTGGCCGACATCCTCGGCAGCGTGCTGTCGTGCGACTACGTCGTCGAGGGTGCGGGCGACGATCCCGACGCGCTGGCGATCTATTTCAATGGCCAGCCGGTGCCGCGCGACCCGACCGGGCAGACCGGCTGGGACTACTTCGCGCCCGACGAGCGCCTGCGCTTCGCCGGCAACGCGTGCCTGGCGCTGCAGAGCGGCGCGGTGACCGATCTCACCATCGTGTTCGGCTGCCCCATCGAAGGGCCGCCCGAGCCCGACGCCGGCGTGCCGCTCGACGACGCGGGGCCGCCGCCGGCCGACGCCGGCCCGCCCGGGGGCTGCACGGATCGCTGCGACAACGACTGCGGCAACGAGGCGTGCCTGATCGATCCCGGTGAGGACACCGGCACCTGCGGACCCTGCCAGGACGACGCCGATTGCTGCCCGGGCTCGCTGTGCCTGGACGATGGCATCTGCCTGCGCATCGGCGGGTGACGGACCGCAGCGCGTCGGCCGGTGAATACGGGCCGGGATCGCGTCGTCCCGCAGCACCTTTCGCGGAGTCGTCATGCGTCTCGCCAGCATTGCTGCCGTCGCCGTCGCGACGGCGTTGGCCTCGTCCTGTGCCAGCCCGTCGCACGTGGTGCTCGAGGCGCCGCCGCCGAAGACCGCGCCGGAGGCCGAGCGGCGCGCCTACTACGTCGACCACGCGCCCACGGCGCTGCGCTCGGTGAGCTACCCGAGCACGTGGTCCGAGCCGGCGTCGTTCCTCATCATCGAGGACGGCACGCGCATCGAGCACCCGGTGGACCTCTTGCCCGTGGTGGAGCCCACGTCGCCGACGGCGCTGGCGGCGCAGCGCTCGCGCGCCCAGGAAGAGGCGGCCTTCTGGTGGACCACCGCAGGCACCACGGCCATGGCGGTGGGGGCGTTCGCGCCCCTCGCCATCCCGCTCCTGGTCGTCGGCGACCTGCCGGGACAGCCGAGCGATACCGCGATGGTGACCGGGCTCGGCATCTCCATGGCCGGCCTGGCCGTGCTCGCCGCCGGGGGCGCGGCGCTCGGCGTGGGCGTGCGCGCCGCCATCGACGCCCAGCGCGAGCGCGAGACCGCGTTCCTCACCTACGACCGCGCGCTGCGCACGCGGCTCGGCTTGCCCAAGCGCCTCGACGAGCCCGCGGTGGCCGGCGTGTCGTCGCCGGTACGCGCGGCGCCGAGCCGCACGGGGCCGCCGGCGCCCATCGATCCCGCCGAGCCCGCGCCCGCCGGCGGCTGATCAGCCGACCTTCAGCACCACCGCCATGGCCGTGTCGCCGGCGGCGCAGCCCGAGAACAGCCCGTAGCCGCCGCCGCACAGCGCCAGCTCCTCGACGAGCTCGATGATCCCGCGCATGCCCGTCGGTCCCTGCGGGTGGCCGTACACGAGCGAGCAACCGAAGTTGTTCATCTTTTCCACGGGCAACCCGAGCTCGCGCGCGAAGTACACGTCGTTGACCGCGAACGGGTTGTGCGTCTTCACGGCCCCGAGGTCGCCCACGCCGATGCCCGCGCGCACGAGCGCCTGGCGCGCCGCGGGCACCGGCGCCTTCGGCATGAAGCCCTTCTCCACGCGGGCGGCGCCGAACGACACCACGCGCACGGCGAGCTTCTTGTCCTTCGAGAGCTCGAGCGCGCGCTCCTTGGTGGTCACGATCATGCCGGCGTTGCCGTCGGCCGGGTGCGTCTGCGCGCCGTAGGTGACCGTGCCGCCGTCGAGCACGGGCTTGAGCGCGGCCATGCCCTCGCGCGTGGCCGGGTGCACGCCCTCGTCGGCGTCGAGGCGCCAGGTCTTCTTGCCCGCCTTGCCCTCCACGGGCAGAACGAACCGGCGCTGAAACGCGCGCTCGCCCTCGAGGGCCTTGGCGTACTGCGCGTGCCGCAGGAGCGCCACGTCGTCTTGCTCCGCGCGCGTGATGCCGGCGGCGCGCGCCACGTTCTCGGCCGTCTCCGTCATCGACAGCTTGGCGAACGGGTCGTGGCCAAAGCTGTCGAGCACCGGGTCCTCGGCCGCGCCCTTGCCGCCCGGGCCCGTGCGGCTCGGGTAGTACACGTGCGGGCCGTTGCTCGTGCGATCGGCGGTGACCGCGAGGAAGCAGGCGCGCTCGCCGAGCTCCACCGCGCGCGCGGCGAAGGCGAGCGTGGCCACCGAGGTGGCGCAGGCCTGCGAGATGGTGGGCCCGTCGAGGTGCGGTAGGCCCGCCATGCCCGCCACCCAGGGCGCGCCGTAGAAGCCCTGGCGCTGCGGCACCGTGACGCCGAGCGCGAAGCCGTCGATGGCCTCGGCAGGGAGCGTGGCGTCGTCGAGGAAGCGGCGCGCGCAGCTGGCGGCGAGGGCGAGCGCGTGCTCCTCGGCCAGGGCCCCCTGCCAGCGGGCAAACGGCGTGGACCAGTAGCGGCCGTAGGCGAGCCAGGCGTTCTCGAGCTTCATCGCGTCACCCCGTCCTCTCGAAGTCGGGCTTCCTCTTCTCGAGGAACGCCGTGATCCCCTCGCGTGCGCCCGCCGTGCAGGCGCTGGCGCCAAAGGCGCGGTAGCCCACCTCGAGCGCGCCGGCGAGCGAGTCTTTGGCGGCGGCCTCGACGATGGCGCGCCGGATGATGTCGACCACCGCCGCCGACAGCGGCGCGCCGCCGGGGCCCTTGGCCGCGCCCGTGGGCGGCGGCGCGATCTGCACCGGGCGCTCGAG
>CAZONM010000049.1:0-20923 GCA_964580865.1 uncultured Myxococcales bacterium
GGCAGGGTAGCGGGCGCGGGCGCCTCGCCGCCGGCGCGGGCGCGCGCCAACAGCGCGTGGAAGGGCACCTGCACCAGCGCCACGTCCTCGATGACGGGCACGGCGGTGCCGAAGGAGAACAGGTAATGGCCCGCGGGCTCGGCGCTGCCGCCCATGAGCGAGGTGTTGGGCGACACGCCGTCGCCGCTCGGCTCGACGTCGAACGAGCCGAACAGGTACCCGAGCAGGAGGCTCTGGAAGTACACCTGCACCACGTCGAACTGGAGCTTGAGCGCCTCCACCAGGCCGCGGTAGCCCACGGGCCCCGCGCCCAGGCCCGCGGCCGAGCGCTCGCCGCCCACCGGCGCCTCGTCGACGGCGCCGCCCAGGAGCGCGTGCAGCCCGTGCACCTGATCGACCCGCAGCGCGGTGACGGCGAAGCCGTCGTCGGAGAGCAGCCGCGCGATGTCGGTCAGGCGGAAGGTCTGCCCGGCGGCCAGCGCGGCCGGCAGGGTGAAGTCGATCACCAGATCGAAGGCGCCGTCGTCGCCGGGAAGCACGCCGGGCCGGATGACGCGATAGTCGACGCGCTCGATGCGATTGGCCGTGCGCAGGCCCTCGACGAGGTCCTTGTCCTCGTGCGCGCACACCACGCGGGTGGCGCCGAGCTCGATGAGGAACGCCGCCACGCTGTCGGAGCGCGCGCCCACCTCGAGCACACGGCGACCGCTGACGACGGGCTCCAAAAAAAGGAGCCGCGCGAGCTCCTCGGGAAGCCGGGCGCCCTCTCGGAAAAGGTCGAAGCGACCCACGACCGCCGTGGATAGCAAGAGGCCCGCCGTGGCGAAAGCTCGGGGCGCCTTTGGGGCCACCCCGGGGCCGCGCCACCCTCACTCGATGGTGCGACGGGGCACCACCGCCCCCACGATGCGGTCGCCCCCCTCCCGCTTGGCCTGCTCCACGGCGGCGTCGCACCGCCACAGGAAGGCGAGCGGATCCTCGTCTGCCCCCGCCAAGGTGGCCACGCCCACCGACAGCGACAGGGCGACCCCGTCGAGCCCGGGGACGGGCTCTTGCAGCGCGCGCACCAGCCGCTTGGCGAGTGCGCGAGCGTTGTTGGCGGGGGTCATGGGCAGCACCACGGCGAGCTCGTCGGCCCCCAGGCGCACTGGCAGGTCGGCGGCGCGGACGAGCCCCCGCAGGCGCCGGCCGCACTCCACCAAGACCCGGTCGCCGGCCGCCCGCCCGCGCGTCCCGTTGATGGTGGCCAGCCCGTCGATGTCGAGGATGACGATGGAGAGGTCGGTGCCATAGCGCCGCGCCACCTCCACCTCGCGGGGCAACGCGAGCAGCAGCGCGAGGCGGCTGCCGAGCCCCGTCAGGGGGTCGGTGGTGGCGTCGATGAGCAGGCGCGCCTGCTCGAGGTCCTGCGCCACCGACTCGGCGGCAACGACCAGGCGCTCCTGATCGGCGGCCGAGAACGCGCGGATCTCCCTGCGCGACGCCGTCACCACGCCGACGACCCTGCCGCCGTAGCGCAGGGGCACCGCCAACAGCGAGCCGATCTCGGTGCGCTGACCGTAGAGCCGCGCGAAGCGCGGATCGCGCGGCGCGTCCTCGATACTGATGGCGGCGCCGTGGAGCGCCACCTGCCCGGCCACGCCGTCGCCGACCTCGAAGGTGACCAGGCCCTGATCGATCTGGGCCAAGCCCTCGGCGCCGATGAGCGTCAGCCGCGCCGGCAGCAGGTCGTCGCCCCGGTCGAGCCGCAGGAGCGTCAGCGTGTCGGCCTGCACGATGGCGGCGAGCTCCGCCGCCACCCGGTGCATGTTGGCCGGCACCACGCCGTGCCGATCGCGCACCGACAAGAGGCACGTGACGCGGAAGAGCGCCCGCGTGAGGCTGCCGTCCTCGTCGAGGCCGGGCGGGACCTCGATGCCCGGCGCCAGCTCACGGGCCCCGTCCGGCCCCTCGACCGGTGCGCGCTCGGCCGACACCAGCCCCGTCGGGGCGTCCTCTTGCGAGTGCCCCTGGCGGCGTTGCTTCTTCTTGTCGGCGTTTCGTCCCACGTCGTGCTCGCTGATGGTGCGGTGTGAAACGGCGCGCGGCCGCGCTCAGGAGGTGACCAGGCCGATGTACGGCAGGTTGCGGTACCGGCTGGCGGCGTCGAGGCCGTAGCCCACGACGAATCTGTCCTCGATGGAGAACCCCAGGTAGTCGACCTTGACCCCGGCCTGGTTCTTGGTGGGCTTCTCGAGCAGCGACGCCAGCTTGATCGACGCCGGGTGTCGCGTGTGCAGATTCTCGAGCAGGTACTTCATGGTCAGCCCCGTGTCGACGATGTCCTCGACGATGAGCACGTGCTTGCCGGCGATGGGGCGGCTCAGGTCTTGCGTGAGCTGCACCACGCCCGAGGACTCGGTGGCGTCGCCGTACGACGAGAGCGCAATGAAGTCGACCACCAGCGGCAGGTCGATGCGTCGCACCAGATCGGCCAGGAACACGAAGCTGCCCTTGAGGATGCCGATGCACACGAGCTCGTCGGCGCCGAGCTTGGCCGCGTAGTCGCGCGTGATCTGCTCACCCAGCGCGGCCACGCGCGCTGCCACCTGCTCCGCCGACAACATCACGCTCAAGTTCTTCTGATCGAAAAAGCCCATCGTCGCTCCGCTCGCTCCCCGCCTCGTGCCCGTGCTCAGCAGTACGCGTTGTTCATGATCTCGCCGAAGCCACCGCCCCCGGGGACGATGTACTGCTTCTCGGTGAGCCCGCTCTCCTCGTCCCAGCGCGCGCCCGGCTTCTCCTGCAGCACCGCGGGCGCCGACGCGCCGCGGTCCAGGCGCACGGCGTAGATGACGACGTCGGGGTGCTCGCGCGTGATGCGCCGCAGGTATTCGGGCGTGACGATGAGGTTCACGCACACGTAGCGGCGCGCGCGCCCGGGCACCTTGTCCTTGTAGTAGCGGATGGCCTCGGCGAGCGAGCCGCCGGTGGCACCCATGGGGTCGGGGAACAGCACCATGGCGCCGTCGACGTCGCCGCCGATCTTGGAGTCGCCGAAGCGCGATCCGGTGACGTGGCCCGCGTCGTCGGTCATGCGGCTCATCACCACGTGGTCTTGGCGCACCAACTTGGGATCGAGCGTCTTGTTCAGGAAGTCGTAGCAGACCTGGCTCGGCAGCGTGCCGGCGCGCATGATGTTGACGGTGACGGCGCGCTGCTGGGTGTCGAGCACCTCGCCCACCCAGGTGCCGCGCTCGGAGGCGGCCGCCATGCGCGTGACCACGGGCTTGACCACCCGCGGGAATTCCCCGTTCAGCACCGCCTTGATGAGGTAGCGGTACTGATCGCGCACTACCTCGTTGATGGCCGGCTGCTGCGTGCCCTCGGCGCACAAGAACGCCAGGTGCGTGAGCAGGAACGGGTCGGCGAGGATGTGGACCTGGGGCCCGTAGGCATGCTCGAGCTCGCCCTCGCGCGTGGTCAGGTGGCGGTAGGCGGCGTCGGCGAAGGGGTAGCGCTGCTCGCTCATCGTTCCTCCCGACTCGGCGGGCGGCTCGGCACGTCGATGCCTTGGACGTAGCACCCTCGGCAGCGCGCCTCGTAGGAGTCGCCGCCGCCCACCAAGACCTGCTCGGCGGTGGCCGGGCCGGCGCGCGAGATGCGCGCGGCCTCGGGGTGCACGCGCTGGCTCTTCGAGGCCGGGCCGCCGCACACCATGCACACCGACAGCTGCTTGGTGACCAGCTCCGCCGTGCAGAGCAGGCGCGGCATGGGGCCGAAGGGGCGGCCGAGGTAGTCCTGATCGAGCCCGGCCACCACCACGCGCACGCCGCGATCGGCCATGCGCTCGACCACGTCCACCAGGCCCTCGTCGAAGAACTGCGCCTCGTCGATGCCCACCACGTCGATGCGGGCGCCCTGCTCGCGCAGCGCGGGCTCGATCTGCGCGGCCCGCTCGAGGGGCACGCTCTTGATGCGCAAGGACGAGTGGCTGACCACGTCGGTGGCGTCGTAGCGATCGTCGATCTTGGGCTTCACCACCACCACGCCCTGGCGCGCGATCTGCGCGCGGCGCAGGCGCCGAATCAGCTCCTCGGTCTTGCCCGAGAACATCGGCCCGCAGATGACCTCGACGTGGCCGCGGTGCAGGTCGGGGCGTGGGCCGGGATCGCTCATGGCGGCGCAGCATGTGCGCCGGGAGCCTCGGGGTCAACCGATCGTGCCGCCGCGGCGGGACGCCGTCCGCCGCGGCAAGGTGCTCGGCCTACGGGCAGTTCTGGCTCGTCACGGTCTGGCCGCTGTCGGGCACGTGGTCGCCGCCCACGTCGCCGAACTGCATGGCGATGGACTGGCACCACCAGATGCCGCAGTCGCCCTGGCGCTGCACGTGCGCGTGGGGGCCGGTGGACCAGCCGGTGCTCCCCGAGCGCGCCACCTCCTGGCCGCGGTCGACGTGATCGCCCACGCGCACGCTGGCGGAGTTGATGTGCGCGTACAGCGTGGTGGTGTCGTCGCCGTGACGGATGACGACGTAGTTCGCCCGGTTGCTGCACTCCTGGCCGCCGCCGTCGTAGCAGGCGTCGCCGGGCTGGGTGCTCTCGTTCACGTAGGCCACGGTGCCCCGACGCATCGCCATCATGGGCGTATTGAGCGGCAGCCCGAAGTCGAAGGCGTAGCGCGAGCCGCCGTTGTGCGAGAAGCTCGTGTTGTTCCCCTGCGTGACGGTGCGCGTGGCGCCGCACGCGAGCGGCAACAGGAAGATGCTCTCGGCGAAGCCGCTGTCGTCGGGCGGCGAGTCCGGGGGCGGCTCGTCGGCGGGGTCGTGACACTCGGCGAAGGCGCCAGCGACGAAGCCCGTGAGCGCACCGTCGTCGATCTCGTACCAGGCGTCGTCGCCGTTGATCTCTTGGCCGTGCACCACGTCGATGACGTCGACCACGGCGCCGGCCGCCAGGGTCCCCACCACGGGGTTGGCCGTGGACGGGTCGGGCCGGACGTTCAGCACCTCGCCACCGGTGTCGACCACACGCACCTGAGGGCAGTCGGCCACGGGATCGACGGGAGGCTCTTCGGCCGGCGGCTCCTCCACCGGCGGCTCCTCGGCCGGCGGCTCCTCCGGTGGTGCCACGGTGGTGAAGGTGCCGTCGGCGACCGGGCCGCGCGTGCCGAGCTCGGGGCCGAGGCCCTCCTCGTACTGCACCGCCACCTCCGGGGCGCAGGCGGCGGCGGCGAGCGTCATCAGCGTCAGCGCCCCCGAGAAAACGATCGTTTTCATCCCTTCTTGGTAGAACGCCTGGCGGCGGCGCGCCTCCGATCAACGACCGACCACCGATCCACCGGGCCGTTGACGACGGCCCCGGCCCTTGCGATTCGCCGGTGGTGACGCCCCCGTGACGTCGAGGAGCAGCCATGAGCCAGGCACCCTGGGTCCACATCGGAGAAGCCGCCGCCCACGTGGGCACCGACATCGTCCTCAAGGGCTGGCTCGCCAACCGCCGCGGCTCCGGCAAGGTGCAGTTCCTCCACCTGCGTGACGGCTCGGGCTTCATGCAGTGCGTGATGGGCATCCAGGACGTCGACGAGGCCACCTTCGAGCGCGCCAAGCACCTGGGCGCCGAGAGCGCCGTCATCGTCGAGGGCTCGCTCAAGGCCGACGAGCGCGCGCCCTACTGCAAGATGGAGCTGGCGGTGAAGAAGCTCACCGTCGTCTCCGAGAGCCACGACTACCCGATCCAGAAGAAGGGCAAGGGCGGCGGCGACGAGCACGACCCGGGCTTCCTGATGGATCACCGCCACCTGTGGATGCGCGACCGGCGCCAGTGGCTCATCCTGCGCGTGCGCGCCACCATCATCAAGGCCATCCGCGACTACCTCGACGACCATGGCTTCCTGCTCGTCGACAGCCCCATCTTCACCGGCAACGCGTGCGAGGGCACCACCACGCTCTTCGCCACCGACTGGTTCGACGGCAGCAAGGCCTATCTGTCGCAATCCGGTCAGCTCTATCAAGAGGCCACGGCGCTGGCCTTCGGCAAGACCTACTGCTTCGGGCCCACGTTCCGCGCCGAGAAGTCGAAGACGCGCCGGCACCTCAACGAGTTCTGGATGGTGGAGCCCGAGGCCGCCTTCATGGACGTCCATCAGGACATGGACCTCGCCGAGGACTTCCTCGTGCACCTGGTGCAGACCGCGCTCCAGAAGCACAAGACCGAGCTCCTCGAGATCCTGCCCACCAACGCCGACGAGAAGGCGTGGATGGAGGCGCACCTCAAGGTGCTCGAGGGCGTGCAGAAGCCGTTCCCGCGCATCAGCTACGACGAGGCGGTGCGCCAGATCGAGGCCATCCGCGCCGAGCAGCAGGACGAGGAGCACAAGAAGCTCCTCGACATCCACTGGGGCATGGACTTCGGCAGCCCCCACGAGACCGAGCTGACCAAGCGCTACGACAAGCCCATCATGGTGTACGGCTTCCCGGCCGCGGTGAAGGCCTTCTACATGAAGAAGGACCCGAATCGGCCCGAGGTGGCGCTCGGCTTCGACGTGCTCGCGCCCGAGGGCTACGGCGAGATCGTGGGCGGCGGGCAGCGCGAGGACAACCTCGAGCTGCTCAACAAGGAGATCGCGCGCCACGAGCTCAACCCCGAGTCGTTCCTCTGGTACCTCGACCTCAGGAAGTGGGGCAGTTGCCCACACGCCGGCTTCGGCCTCGGCGTCGAGCGCACCGTCGCGTGGGTGTGCGGGCTCCACCACGTGCGCGAGACCATCCCGTTCGCGCGCACGCTCGAGCGGCTCTGGCCGTAGGCCGCGCCGCTACGCGCGCTCGGGCCGCAGCCAGTCGACGCGACGCTGGACGACCCGCTTCGCGTCGGCCTCGCGCGCCAACGAGCGCGCGGCCTCCCAGTCCTCCACGTCGCACAGCGCGTCGATGATGGCGTCGGCTACGGCGTCGGTCATGGTGGTGAGCACGGGATCCTCCGAGTGGTGCGGTTGCGGTTCGAGCGGTGATCCAAGCAGTTGCCCGAGCTATCGGCGCGCCCACGCAGAGCCTGAAGCCCCCGGCGCGCGCCCGCGCTGGCCTCGCGGTACAGTCGCCTCATGCGCCGCCCGCTGCTGCTCGCCCTCGCGCTCCCGTTCGCCGCCCTGCCCGCGCGCGCCGAAGCCACCGCCTGCACCACCGACGCCGAGTGCGCCACGGCCTCGGGCCAGGTGTGCCGCACCTCCACCGGTTCGTGCGTGTTCCAGGTGCTCGACAGCGACACGTTCAACGATGACCTGCGCGCCGCGATCACCGCCGCCAACACCGACGCCGCCGCCGACGTCATCGTGCTCGGTGACGCCAACGCCGCTGTCGACGCCGGGAGCGCGAACATCTACCGCGAGCTCAGCTCCAACGGCTTCACCGACGCCGCGCTCGGGTCGTTCACCTTCCCCATCGTCATCGCGCCGCTCACCATCGAGGCCGGCGCCACCACCACCGTCACCCTCGACGGCACCGACGCCGTGCGGTTCTTCCTCCTGAAGAACGACGCCACGCTCGACGTGCAAGCGGCGCTCACGCTCAGGGACATCACCCTGCTCAACGCCGCGTCTCCCGTGGACGGCGGCTCGGTCATCCACGTGGACGGCACGGCCACCACCACGGGCCTGGTGCCCGCGCTGACGCTCAACGACGTGGCCATCCGCGGCTCGGCGGGTGGCGCGGCGCCCATCGTCACCCACGGCGACGCACCGCGCCTCACCAACTGCGCGTTCCGCTGGAATTCGGGCGCGCTCGCCGGCGCCCTGGTCGTCGACCGCGGCGCGGTGGTGAGCGGCGGCACCTTCGCCGACAGCCGCGGGGCCGTGGGCTCCATCGACGCCACCGCCGCCACCTACGTCGATGCCGCCGCAGCCACGGTGGACGCGGTCTTGGCCATCAGCGGCGCCACCTTCGACGGGAACACGGGCGGCAGCGCGGGCGCGGTGCGCTCGCTCGCCACCACCAACCTCGGCGGCGACACCTTCACGGGCAACCGCGCCAGCGACAACGGCGCCCAGGGCGGCGCCGTGCTCGCGCGCAACCTGCGCATCGTGGGCGGCGCCTTCCGCGACAACTACGCGGCGGGCGGCGGCGGCGCGGTGGCGCTGCTCGACGCGCCGGCGAGCACCACGGTGGCCTACGTCAGCGGCGCCGTGTTCGCGCGCAACAGCACCAGCGGCAACGGCGGCGCGCTGCTCGCGAGCGTGGTGCCGCTCATCCTCCTCGACGCCGCCTTCGACGACAACGTGGCGCGCCTGCGCGGCGGCGCCGTGCACGTCGAGAACACGGCCGAGCGCAACGGCACCTCGGCGCAGCTCACCATCCAGCGCGTGGCGTTCCGATCGAACATCGCGCGCCCCACGCTCGGGCTCGTGTCGTCCGACACCACGGTGGACGAGCTCGGCGCCGACGAGGGCGCCATCGTGCTGTCGGCGCTCGGCAACGGCTCGGCGCTGTCGCTCGCCACCGTCGCCGACGTCGACGTGAGCGAGACGTGCTTTCGCGGCAACGGGGCGCCGGCGCTGTACGCCACCGCGGCCACCGACGTCACCATGACCGCCACCTGGTTTGGCGCCGCCACGGGCCCCGCGCCGGGCGGCGACGGCGATCTGATCACCGGCGTCACGGTGGCGTCGCCCGCGACCACCCCACCCGCCGTGTGCGAGGACGCGCCCGAGGGCGGCTACCCGCGCCTGTTCATCGACGTCCAGGTCGACGCCGCCAGCGCGCAGGTGGTGACCGACTACGACGTGCTGCTCGCCAGCAACGGCGCGCGCGTGGTCAACGACGTCGCCGGCACGGTGCCCGCCGACACGCGCGCGGGCCAGACGGCGCTGCGCGTGGTGGGCGTGAACGACGCCGACGCCGAAGGCGACGAGACCTTCACGTTTCAGACCGTCGCCTGCGCCGGCGCCGACTGCGGTTACAACCTCGGCACCGCCGTCAACCTCGCCTTCACTATCACCGACAACGGCGACGGCGGGCCCGCCGAGGGCGAGGGCGAGGGCGAGGAGTGCGTCGAGAGCGTGACCGTGACGCCCACGAGCGTGGTGCTGCCGAACGCGGGCGCTGCCTCCGAGGCCGCGCTCACGGTCCAAAACGGCAGTCCGTGCGCCGTGGAGCTCATCCGCCCGCTGGTGCAGGCGGGCGCGTCGCAGGGCTTCGGCGTGGTGACCGTGGCGCAAGACGCGCTCACCCTCGACCCGGGCGAGGCGCTCGGCCTGACGGTCACCTTCACGCCTCCGGACGAGGAGACGGGCGAAGAGCCCGTGGGCACGCTGGTCATCCAGACGCGCGGCGGCACGCTGGTGCAGGTGGCCCTGTCGCTCGAGGCGGGCTGCACGTGCGCGAGCAGCCCGCGCGGCACCCCGCTCCTGGCCGTGCTCGCGCTGGCGGGCGCCACCGTAGCGATGCTTCGCCGGCGGCGCGATCGGACCGGCAACTCCTACATGTAGGTGACGATACTCCCTCCACGTCCGCTGGAGGGCCCATGCCTGTCACGCTGCGTCAGCTGTTTGCGCGCATCGCCGGGGCCGCCACGGCCATCACCACCAGCCGCGTCGAGACGTTCCTGTCCGACGCCGGCGTGGGGTCCGGCTTCCTCGGCGGCACCAAGGTGTCGATGGCGGCCTCGAAGTTCATGGACAAGTTCGACGCCGGCGCCGGCACCCTGAGCTGGGACGCATTCTGCAGAAAGGGCATGTCGCTGCTGCCGCCCGGGCTCGCCGCCAAGGCCGACGCGGCCACGGTCTCGGCCGAGGTCGACAAGCTGTTCACGCAGCTCGACCCCAAGGACCGCGGCCTCACCATCGACGAGCTCTCCAAGCACATCGAGGACGAGCTGGTGCGGCGCGGCAAGAGCTTCGCGGGTACGCAGGCCGAGATCGGCGCCAAGGTCTTGCTGCACGCGCTCGACGAGAACGGCGACAAGCGTCTGCAGCGCGCCGAGGTGCGCGGCTTCGCCCTCGACGTGGTGGCGCAGGTGGCGAGCGCCGGGCGCGGCTGAGCGCCGGTTGCCTGCCTTGGCGGTGGCTGCGACAATGCGGCCATGGTTGCTGCACCAAAAGGGCGCCCGGCGACGCGCAGGGATCTCGAGGCGCTGCCGGAGAACGTCGTGGGCGAGATCGTCGCGGGCGTACTGCACGTGTCGCCGCGCCCGGCGGCGCGCCACGCCATCGCCAGCAGCGCGCTCGGCGCCGATCTGTTCGGAGGATTCCATCGGCCCCCCGGAGGAGGCGGAGGCGGGTGGTGGATCCTCGACGAGCCTGAGCTCGAGCTCGGCGATGACACGCTGGTCCCCGACCTCGCCGGCTGGCGCCGCGAGCGCATGCCCGTCGTGCCGGACGCGCCGACCTTCACGCTCGCGCCCGACTGGGTGTGCGAGGTGCTGTCGCCGTCGACCGCGCGCCTCGATCGCATGCTGAAGCTGCCCGTGTACCTGCGCGCCGGTGTCTCGCACCTCTGGCTCGTCGACCCCGTCGCCGAGTCCCTCGAGGCGCTCCGGCGCACCGATGACGGGTGGCTCGTTGCTGGAACGTGGGGCGCGGACATGAAGGTGCGCGTGCCGCCGTTCGACGCGGCCGAGGTGGACCTTGCGCGGCTGTGGGATCGCGGTGACCGCCCGCCGCCGTGATGGCGGCCCCGATCAGCCAAACACCGCCGAGTTCCGCGCGATCGCCGCCGCCAGGTGCGCATCGACGTCGTGGGCCACATAGCGCCGCGCCGCCGCGATCCCGCGCCGGATCGCGTGTGCGTCCGAGCTCCCATGCGCCTTGAACACGGCGCGCGCCAACCCGAGCAACGGCGCCGCGCCCACCTCGCGCGGGTCGAGGTCGTTGCGCAGGCGCGCGAACATCGAGCGCGACAAGAGCCCGCCGAGCTTGGCGAGCGCGCCCGCCTGGCGATAGCCGCGCTTGATCTCCTCGCTGACGAAGCGGAACACGCCCTCGGCGGTCTTGAGCATGACGTTGCCCGTGAAGCCGTCGGTGACGAAGACGTGCACGTCGCCGCGGTTGAGCTCGCGCCCCTCGGCGTAGCCGCGCACCGCGACGTCGGTTTGCTTGAGCAGCGCCAGGGCCCCGCGCGTCAGCTCGGTGCCCTTGATGTCCTCCTCGCCGTTCGAGATGACGGCCACCACCGGGCGCTCGAGCCCGAACGCGCGCTGCAGGTAGGTGGCGCCGAGCACGCCCCACTGCGCCAGGTGCGCGGGCTCGCACTCGGTGTTGGCGCCAGCGTCGACGAGCAGGGAGCAGCCGATGGTGGTGCGCGCGGGCAGGAGCGTGCCGAAGGCCGGCCGCAGCACGCCGTCGATGCGACCGAAGCACAAGAGGGCGGTGGCCAAGAGCGCCCCGGAATTCCCCGGCGAGAGCGCCGCCGCGGCCTGGCCGTCGCTCACCAGATCGCACGCCTTGCGCATGGACGAGTCGCGCTTCTTGCGCGCCGCCATGGCCGGCTGGTCGTCCATGGTCACCACCTCGGTGGCGTGGAGGATGGTGAGGCGCGCGTCGGCGAACAGCTCGGGCGCGCCCGCGAGCTCGCGCAGCGTGGGCTCGTCGCCCACCAAGGTGACGCGCGCGCCGTCGGCGCGGATCGCCTCCAGGGCGCCCGCGACGACGGGGGCCGGGCCGTGATCACCCCCCATCGCGTCGACGGCGACGGGCAGCTCCAAGGTCAATCCGCGGCGATCGGGCGCGCCTGGCGATTCTTGTACGCGCCGCACGAGCCGCACGCGTAGTGGGGCATGCGCGGCTCACCGCAGTTGGGGCACGCGTTCCACGCCTTGGGCGCGTACTTCATCGTGGCCGCGCGGTGCATACGCGACTTGGCACGCGACTTCCGTCCATAGGGGACCGCCATGGGAGACCTCCAGCGCCGCCATCCGGCGGGACCAAGAAAGACGCCGCGTGCTTAGGGGATCGATCTGGCCTTGTCCAGCCGGTCCGCCCCGCCTCAGCGTCGGGCGCGGGGCTTCTTCGGGGCTTTCTTCGCGGCCTTGGTGGCGGGCTTCTTCGCGGCCTTGGTGGCGGGCTTCTTCGCGGCCTTCGTGGCGGGCTTCTTCGCGGCCTTCGCGGCGGGCTTCTTTGCAGCCTTCGTGGCGGGCTTCTTCGCGGCCTTGGTGGCGGGCTTCTTCGCGGCCTTCGCGGCGGGCTTCTTCGCGGCCTTCGCGGCGGCGTTCGTCGTGGGCTTGGCCGGGGCCGCTGCCTTCGCGGCCGGGGCCCGCGTGGGCTCCGGCCGAGCGGGCGCTGCGGCGGTCTTCGGCGCGCTCGACGTCGCGGGAGCGGGGGTCGGCGGCGCCGTCTTCGTCGCACGCGCGCCGCCGCCCTGCGCCGTGCGCCCGGGCAGCGCCACGGGGGTCTGCCGCCCCGGCAGCGCGACGACCTCGGCCTGCTTCGCCGCCGGTTTCGCGGCCGGCGCCTTGCCCCCGGCGAGCTGGTCCTTGAGCTTGGCCAGGCCCGCCCAGCGCGGGTCGACCCAGCGCTCCTGCTCCGCCTTGAGCGCGCCGCCCTCGTCGTACGCGCAGGGCGCGGTGGGGCGCGCGCGCGGTGAGTCGCACGCCGGGTGCATGGGCAGCTCGAGGAAGAGCTGCTCGCGCAGCACCTCGGCCAGGTGGATGGTGTCGCCCGCGAACGACGCGATGCCGATGTCGTCGAGGTCGCCGCTGGCGCCGGCCTCCTCGAGGTCGTCGTCGCCGTGGTCCGCCTCGGGCGCCTTGGCCTCCGCCGCGTCCTTGCGGACCAGGCGCAGGTCGACGTCGAGGGGCACATCGAAGGGCACGGGGCTGAGGCAGCGCACGCACGGGTGGCGCAGCGCGAACGAGGCGCGCCCGCGCACGCGCACGAAGCCGGCCTCGCGCTCGAGCCGCAGCGCGACCTTGGCGTCGCCGGTGGCGGTCCACTCGATCTCCTTGCCCTCGTCGAGCAGCTCGGAGAGCGTGGCGGCGGGGAGCACCGTGTCGACCTCCAGCTCGCCCTCGGCCAGGTCGTCGACGTGCACGTCGAGCGAGGGGGGCACGCCCGTGACCTGGGCGTGCTGGCGGCGGCGCGCGTGGTCGCGGTTGCGGGCGCGCTCGAGGGCGGGGGTGGCGGCGCGGACGTCGTGGTCGTGGCGGCTCATGCCCGCGAGATAGCAGGGCCGCGGCGCACGGCAACCGCTCGGGCGCTCACCCCGGCCGGTGGAGGTCCTGCTCGCGGAACCGCAGGAAGCACAGCGCGCTCGCCACCAGCGCCACGGCAGCCAAGGGGCCCGAGAGCTGCACCCCGAGGGGGCTCTCGACCGAGCGGCCGAAGCTCGAGGCCACCCACTGGAACAGGCCCGCGGCGATGCCGAGCGCGATCTTCTGCTGGAAGCCCTGAGCGCCAAAGAACATGGCCTCGCGCCGCTCGCCCGTGCGGCGGGCGTCAGCGTCGCAGATGTCGGCGAGCATGGCGTTCGGCACCGCCAGGAAGCACGCGATGGGCAGGCCGGCCAGCGCGAACAACGGCAGCGCCAGCGCCGGCATGGCGGGCAAGAGGGGCACGCCCACGCCCATCATGACGGCGAGGAGCAGGGCCGCGCCCACCATCACGGGGCGCTTGCCGAGCTTGTTGGCCAGGTACACCACGCCGGGGAAGGCGAGCGCGGCCACGCCAAAGAGCGGGCCGATGACCAGCGCCACGTCGGACAGCGGGCGCTTCAGCAGCACCTCGACGTAAAACGGCACCGCGGTCTGGATGACGGTGAAGCCGAAGAAGAACAAGTTGGCGCCGAAGACGTAGGGCACGAAGGGCTTGAAGGCGAAAGTGGCCTGGAGCGACGCCAGGAACGGCTGGTGGCTCTTGGCGCCCTGGTCGGCGCGCGCCACCAGGCGCGGCTCGTCGATGGCCACGATGGGCACCACCATCATCACGAACGACACCGCCGCCAGCACGCAGGCCATCAGGGTCACAGGCCCGCGGTCGGTGTCGCCGTCGTGGAGGAAGACGAGCGGCGCCACCACGGTGGCGATGAGCCCACCAAAGAGCGCGGCGGCCGCCTGCAGCGTCGACACCACCGTGTTCTCCCGCTTGTCGGGCACGAGCTCGGGCAGGAGCGCCAGGTAGGGCGCGACGTACGTCGAGAACAGGCAGTAGTAGGCGGTCAGGAGCAGCGCGAGCCACGCCACGTTCCACGTCGACTCGTGATCGACCGGCGGCACGAAGATGAGGCCCGTGACCAGGGCCAGCGGCAGCACGCTGACGGCCATGTAGATGCGCCGGCGCCCGAAGCGGCTCTTCGACAGGTCCGAGCGGTTCGCGATGTACGGGTCGAAGAACGTGTCGATGCCGCGCGACAGCACGTTGAGCACCACGAAGGTGGCACCCAAGACCGGGATGGGCAGCAGCATCTCCGGCGCGAGCGGCGCGCCCTTGCCCGCCGTGGGCAGGTAGAGCGTGAGGACGAAGGTGGAGATCAGCTGGTAGGTGAGGACGTTGCCGCCCTGGCCGAGCGCGTAGGCGACCTTGCGCCAGATCCCGAGGCGTGGTGGTCCGTTCACGGCGGTGCTCCTGCGTGACGGACGCTACAGCAAGCGGGCGCGGGCGCACCCGGGGGTTGTCGGGGGCGATGGCGTGTGAGACGAGGGCGGTGATGATCCGAGCGCTCGCTGTCGTCGTTGCCGCCGTCGTCGTTGCCGCCGTGGCCGCGGCCTGCGCGCCCTCGGCGCCGGGCATCGCGGCGCACAGCGCCGTGCTGCCCCTGTCAGGGCCTTGCACCCCCGAGACCGCGGGGACCGAGTTCACGAGCGAGGTGGAAGAGCTGCGCCTCACCGTCAACGCCGTCGACATCGAGGGCACCGTCGCGGCCGAGGGCGCCGTGGGCGCCATCACCATCGAGAACGTCCCCGCGGGCACCGACCGCGTCGTCGGGCTGTTCGGCAAGGTGGGCGGCCGACCGGCGTGGCGCGGGGTCACCGGCGGCGTCACCGTGCTGCAGGGGGCCGAGCCCACCGAGGTCGACGTGCTCATGGCCAAGGTGGCGGACCTGAGCTGCACCCGCGGCGCCGACTTCGACGCGCGCGCCTTCCACACGGCCACCGTGCTCGACGACGGGCGCATCCTCTTGGCGGGCGGCGCCCGCACCAGCGCCGACGCCAGCGGCACCTGCGGCACCGGATGCCGCCGCCTCACGGGCACCGCCACGGCGTCGATCTACGACCCGCGCACGGGGACCTTCCAGCAGGTGGCCCCGATGGCGCAGGCGCGCCTGTTCCACACCGCGGCCAAGCTGCCCGACGGCCGCGTGGTCATCGCCGGCGGCACGGGTGAGGCGCACGCGCGCTCTGCCGACGCGACCTATCCCTTCCCCATCGTGCCCACGCAGCCCGTGGCCACCGTGGAGGTCTTCGACCCCGAGGCGCTGGCGTTTGCTCCCGGCGGCAGCGACCCCGGCGGCGCGCGCGTGTTCGCGGCCGCCGGCGCCTTCGGCGAGGGCGTGCTCATCACGGGCGGCATCCCGGCGGCGGGCACACCGAAGAACGACCTCGGCAACGCGCTCAACACCACCACCGTGTGCAGCGGTCGGCCGCTGTCGTGCTCGGCGGGCCCGGCCATGAACGCGCGGCGCGCCGGCCACGTGGCCTTCCGCATCGACCCCGACGGGCTGTTCCTGTGGGGCGGCTCGGTGACCAACGACGCCATCGGCGGCATCCCCGGCTTCCAGCTCGAGCTCGCGCGCGACGGCGGCGGCTTCGAGCTGCTCGACGTGGCCGCCATGTCGGCCACGCGCAACCTCTTCTTCGGGGCCGCGGCCCAGTATCGCGACTTCCGGGTCTTCATGGGCGGCGGGCTCGTGCGCAGCCTCGACGGCACCTTCACCGTGGCCGAGAACGACGTGAGCGGCAACACGTCGTCTCCGGTGTACATCTACGACGCGACCTACGAGGCGTTCGGCGGCATCGCCGTGGGGCCGCAGGGCGGCAACGCCATGCAGCTGTCGGCGCCGCGCTTCTTCGCCTCGGCGGCGCCGCTGCCCGACGGCAAGCGCGTCTTGGTGGCCGGGGGCTTCGGCGACCTCACCTTCGCCCCGAGCGGCGCGCTCGAGATCTTCGACGAAGACGCGCTGACCACCCAGGCCATCGTGGTGGGCGGCCAGGTGCGCACGCTGCGCCAGCCGCGTGGCGGCATGGTGGCGATCACGAACGGCGACGGCGCCGTGCTCCTGTCGGGGGGCGAGACGCCCGACCCCAGCGGGCGCGTGCCGCTGGCGACGGCCGAGATCTTCGCCGATCCGCGCACGCCGCCGGGGGTGGCCGAATGAACCGCCTGCTCGCCCTCCTGTGCGCGTCGCTGCTCTTGACCGCTCCGCTCGCGCGCGCGCAAGACGAGGACATGCCCGACGGTGACGTCGACATCGTCGAGAAGCCGAAGAAGAAAGACGACAAGAAGGCGCCGCCCAAGAAGGAAGAGAAGAAGAAGGAACAGAAGAAGGAAGAGAAGAAGGAAGAGAAGAAGGAAGAGAAGAAGGAAGAGAAGAAGGAAGAGAAGAAGAAGGAGCCTCCGCCCGAGGAGAAGAAGAAGGACGACAAGCCGAAGGCGCCCATCGACGACGACAGCGACATCCTCACGGTGCCGGCCGACGACAAGAAGGCACCGCTCAAGGCCGCCGACAAGCCGGTCGCCAAGCCCGCCGACAAGCCCGCCAGCGACGACGACGACGAGGGCGGCAGCCGCATCATCAGCACCGACGCCCCGGCCGCCGTGGTCGACGAGGACGAGCCGCCGGCGCGCGCCACCGCCACGCGGCCGGCGGCGTCCCCCATCGACGACGGCCCCATGGAGGACGAGGACGAACCGCCGCCGCCTCCGGCGCCGCCGCCAGACGACGGCGACGGCGACGCCGACGCCGAGGGGCCGATCACCACCACCGTCGAGACCACGCCCAAGGTGCCCGAGGACGGCGACGACGGCGCGTCGGGCTGGGTGATCGCGGGCGCCACCGGCGGCGGCCTGGTGCTGTTGGCGGGCGCCGTGGTCGGCACCTGGTTCCTCGTGGACACGCTGAGCCCCAAGGTGGGCTCGCTGACGGTCACGCCGCACTGACGCCCGGTGTCGCGCGAGCCCCCCGCACGGGGCACGACGTGCGCCCCCGCACGGCGACGCGGGGAATCCGCGCCTGGTCCGGCCGATTGACGTCGTGGACCCCCTGGGCGATCCCATGGCGCACGTGTTTCTGTCGAAGATCCCCCTGGTGAGCGAGCGCGGCCTGAAGGGGCTCGCCAAGCGGCTCGTCGTGCTGCTGGTGCTGCTGTGCGCGTTCGGGGTGGGGGGGATCGCGGCCCACTTCGCGGTGCTGTCCCGCGAGCTGCCCGACATCGCGGCCATGGCTGACTACCGGCCGCCCACCACGTCCAAGGTGTTCGACGCCAACGGCAACCTGGTGGCGCGCTTCTACGAGGAGCGCCGCACCGTAGTGCCGCTCGAGCGCATCCCCGCGCACACGCGCAACGCCTTCATCTCCGCCGAGGACGAGGACTTCTATCGCCACGAGGGCATCGACTACCTCGCCATCCTTCGCTGCACGCTCCTGCAGGTGAAGGCCAAGGTCATCGGAGGCGCCGTGTGCGGCGGCTCCACCATCACCCAGCAGACGGCGCAGACCTTCCTGCTGTCGATGGAGCACAACTACTCGAACAAGGTGAAGAAGCTGCTGCTCGCCAAGCTCATCGAGGAGCAATTCAGCAAGGATCAGATCCTCCACCTCTACTTGAACCAGATCTACTTCGGCAACGGCGCCTACGGCGTGGAGGAGGCGGCGCGCACGTACTACGGCGTGGGCGTCGAGAAGCTGTCGTTGGCGCAGTCGGCGGCGCTGGCGTCGATCCCGAAGAGCCCGAACCGCATCAACCCGCTCGCCGATCCCAAGCGCGTGCGCGCGCGCCGCGGCTACGTCCTCGAGCAGATGCAGAAGAACGGCCTCATCAGCGCCGATGAGAAGAAGCGGGCCGACGCCGACCCCGTGCGCGTCGACGTCGACGCGCCCGAGTTCCTCGACGTGGCGCCCTACTACGCCGAGGCGATCCGCGCGGAGCTCGCGCAGCGCAAGGACTTGGGCGCCGACGAGGTCGCGCGCGGCGGCCTCACGGTGTACGCGGCGCTCGACGCACGCATGCAGAAGGCCGCCAACGCGGCCGTGCAGCGGGGCCTGCGCGAGCTCGACAAGCGCCAGGGCTATCGCGGCCCCCTGGTGCGCCTCGACCCCGACGAGGCCAAGGAGCTCGGCGCCGTGTTCGACGAGGAGCGCGCGCGCCGCTTCGCCCCCGAGGAGTACCCCGAGCTCGCCAAGCCCGAGCTCCTCGACCGCCCCATCTGGGACCTGTCGAAGCTGTCCGGCGAGGCGCTGCGCAAGACGCTCACGACCGTGGCGGCCGCCGACGAGGAGGACGGGGACGCGGTGGAGCCCGACGCGGCCGCGCCGGCCGCGCCGAGCCACCCACCCATCCGCAACGTGCGCATGGCCAAGGCGCGCGTCGGCGCCATCGTGGGCGGCGTGGTCAAGAAGATCGACAACCCCGCGAAGGAGGCCGTCATCGACCTCGGCACCGTCGACGCGGTGCTGCCGTTCTCGGGCATGAGCTGGGCGCGCGCCTTCGATCCCGAGAAGAGCACCGAGCGGCCGCGCGCCGTGGGCGACGTGCTCAAGAAGTCCGACGTGGTGCTGGTGCAGATCGAGAGGGTGGTGCCGGCCGGGAAGAAGGGACCGGCGCGCCTGGAGGTGTCGCTCGAGCAGGAGCCGCTCGTCGAGGGCGCGCTCGTGGCCATCGACCCGTCGAGCCGCCGCGTGCTCGCGCTGGTGGGCGGCTACGACTTCACGCGCTCGAGCTTCAACCGCGCGACGCAGGCCGCGCGCCAGCCGGGCTCGTCGTTCAAGCCCTTCATCTACGCCCAGGGCATCGAGTCGAAGCTGTTCAACGCCGTGGGCTTCCTCGACCAGGGCGCTGACGGGGCCTACAGCCAGCGGCTCATCACCGACGCGCCCAAGACCTTCGTCGATCGCTGGACGGGTCAGAAGTGGGAGCCGAAGAACGCCAACGGGCGCTTCCTCGGCGACATCACGCTGCGCGAGTGCCTCACGCACTCGGTCAACACGTGCAGCGTCTCCATCGTCGAGCGCGTGGGCGTCGACCCCATCATCGACATCGCCAAGCGCCTGAGCCTCCCGGCCGACGGCAAGGAGTGGGTCAAGGGCTACGCCCTCGCGCTCGGCACCGGCGAGGTCAAGCCCATCGACCTGGTGAACGCCTACACCATCTTCCCCGACGGCGGGCGGCACGCGCCCTACGTGCTGATCGAGAAGGTCAAGCGGGCCGACGGCACCGTGCTCGAGCTCGCGCGCGCGGCGCCCACGCAGATCATCTCGCCGGCGACCGCGTCAGTGATGAGCGAGCTGATGAAGAGCGTGGTCGAGAGCGGCACCGCCACGCGCGCGCGCGACCTCGGCCGCCCGGTGGCCGGCAAGACCGGCACGACCAACGACGCCACCAGCGTGTGGTTCGTCGGCTTCACGCCCGATCTGGTGGCGGGCGTGTACGTCGGCTTCGACAAGCCCGTGAAGGTCGGCGGCGAGGAGCGCCGCTCCATTGGGAGGAACGAGAGCGGCGGCAAGGCCAGCGTGCCCATCTGGCTCAGCTTCATGAAGGAGGCCGTCAAGGAGCTGCCGGCGCGCGACTTCGAGCTCGCCGAGGGTGTGGCGAAGAAGAGCATCGACCGCGCCACCGGCCTGTTGGCGCGCGCCGACGAGGCGCTCGACCCCGGCGCGCTGCCCGAACCCACGTTCACCGACGAGGGCGACCCGATCCCCAAAGAGCTCCCCAAGGGCGTCATCGCCGAGGTGTTCCTCGCGGGCACCGAGCCCACGCAGACCGCCGACGACGCCCCGCCGCCGCCCCTCGACCTCGTCGAGAAGGGCGGGCTCGGACCATAGTCGCCTTCCCCGGGCGGCACGTGCCCCCGAGCGGTCAACGCAGGAGCGTCGATCAGTACCGCGACTGCCAGCGCGCCTCGAGCGTGCGCACGTCGAGCTGATAGACGTCGTTGAGCGCCGCCTCGAACGACTTGCCCGTGTTCATATCCTCGAACAGCCGCGCGAACGAGCGCTCGTCGCGCCAGCGGGCCAGCTCGTCGGTGAGGTCAAGCGCGCATGCGTAGGAGAGCCGCACCTGGTCGTGGTCGGTGAGCGTGGCGAAGCTGCGCGTCAGCTGTTCGATCGAGGGGAGCGCGGCGCGCGCGCGATCCTGCAGCGGAGCCAGGTCGCGCCGCCGATCGAGCCCGGGCTCGACCCGCTGCGCCAGCCCCTCGTGCAGCCACGCGGGTACGTGCCCGCGCACCGAGGTCGCCACCGCCGCGTGCAGGTACTCGTGGAAGAGGAGGTCGCGCAGCGCCGCCTGCCCCTGCGCGAGCGAGCCCGCGCGGATGCGGATCTTCCCGTCGAACTGACCGCCGCTCCAGTCGCGCGCGCCCGTGGCCGTTTGGTAGTCGGCGCCGGTATAGAAGATCACCGTGATCGGCTCGCTCGGGTGCAGATCGACGGCGTCACCCACGCGGCGCCACGCCTCGTCGAGGATGCGCAGCGACTCCGCCGCGAGCTCCTTCTTCACCTCGCCCTCGAAGCGCGCGATGAAGTGCTGCTGCACGATGGTGTCGAAGGCGTGCTCGACGGCGTGGCGCCGCTCGAGCGCCGCGAGCTCTTGCGCGTAGCGGGCGACCTCTGGCGCCAACACCACTGCGCGGCGCAGCGCGTCGATGGCGGCGGGGCCGTCGTTCTCGGCGTCGGCCGTCTCGCCGAGCAGCGCCTGCCGTGGCGCGGTCTCCTCGAGCAGGAGCGCCGCCTGCACGAGCTCCCGACGCAGCGACGACGACGACAGCGCGCGCGCGTCGACCCGCACCGCCAGCGCGCGGCGCCCCGCGTCGT
>CAZONM010000050.1:0-20920 GCA_964580865.1 uncultured Myxococcales bacterium
GTGGCGCGCGGCGTGCGCGCCGCCTTGGACGCCGGGGCCGATCCGGCGCGCGTGGCGCACCAGGCCTGGCGCGCCCAGTGGACCGTCGAGCGCCGCGCCGCGCGCCGGATGCTCGAGCACGGACGCGACGTGCTCCTGGCGCTCGACCTGCAGGGCCAGCGAGACTTTTTTCGCGCGTTCTTCAAGCTCGAAGGAGCGCGGCAGCGGGCGTTCCTGACGTCGGGCAGCGGTCCGCGGGCGCTGGCGGCGGCCATGGCCGGTATGTGGGGCGACCTTCCTTGGCGGTTGCGCGTGCGCGCCCTGCTCGGTGGGCGGGGCGCGACCCTGCCGGTCGTGACGGCGAGCGACCGCGGCGCGCGCGCAGATCTCGTTTGACCAACCGCCCAAACTCGCATACCTACCCTTTGGGCGCTTGGTCAATCTCCGGCGCCCACGGGAGGTCGCCATGGGGTTCGTCAAGTCCAGCGCCGAGCTCGCCGCGTGGTACGAGCTGCGCGTGCGTCGGTTCCCCGACGTGAAGATGCTCGGCGCGCTGTTCAACCTCGACCGTGACGAGGCGCGCCGCCTGCTGCCGCCACCGCTCGAGAACGCCGAGGTGCCCGGGGGGCTCCTCTTCATCGCCGAGTACGGCACCACCAACCTCGGGCCCGGCTACCGCGAGGCCGCGCTGTTCTTGCGCTGCGCCTACCAGGGCGTCGCCGGCAACTACTGCCTCTCGATGCCCATCGACAGCGAGCCGGCCCGCCTGCACAACGGGCGTGACATCTACGGCTTCCCCAAGAAGGCGGCCACCATCGGGTGCACCTTCACCGACGACGGCGCCGCGGGGTTCGTCGAGCGCTGCGGCGCGCGCTTCCTCGATCTCGCGGTCGACCGCGCGGCGCTTGTCGACGCGCTGCCACCCGCAGGGCCCACGTACCTGTTCAAGGCCATGCCGCGCGCCGACCTGACGCCCGGCTTCGACGGCCCGGTGCTGCTCGTGCGTCAGCAGACCGAGGTCACGACGAGCTGCGTGCACCTCGGAGCGCCGCGCCTGCGCATCACGCCCTCGGCGCTCGATCCGTGGCATGAGCTGTCCTCGCTCGAGCCCGTGATGGGCTTCGTGCTCGAGAGCGAGAACCGCATGTTGCCTGGTGAGGTGCTCGGCGAGGTCGACGCCGACGCCTACCTGCCCCACTGGTTCCGCATGACCGACCTCCCCCCCGCCCACGTCCCGAACGCCCAGGAGCGCTGACATGCCGAGCTTCGCCCTCACCGACACGCAAGAGATGATGATCGCCACCGCCCGCGACTTCGGGCGGCAGGTCCTCGGGCCCGCCGAGATCGCGCTCGATCGCATGGCGAGCCCCACCGAGGCATTCGCCAGCGACACCTACAAGAAGGCCATGGCAGGCGCCTTCCAGCTCGGCTTTCACAAGATGACGCTCAGCCAGCAGGTGGGCGGCCTCGGGCTCGACCACGCCACCGTCGGCATGGTGTGGGAGGAGCTGGCGCGCCACGGCGTGGGCTTCGCGGCCAGCCTGGTGGCGAGCTCGGTGGTGCCGCAGCTCATCTCGTTCCTCGCGCCCGACAACCGTCGGCTCATCGATCGCTACGTGGTGCCGTTCTGCGAGGACACCACGGGCACGCACCTGACGGCGTGGGGCAGCAGCGAGCCCGCCGTGGGCTCCGACGGCAAGCGCTACCACGACCTCACCGTGCACCACCGCACCACGGCCCGTCGTGGGCACGGGGGCTGGGTGCTCGACGGAGAGAAGTCGGCCTTCGTGTCGAACGGCGGGCTCGCCAAGTCGCTGGTGGTGTTCGCCTGCACCGACGCATCGAAGGGTCTGTGCGGCTCGGGCGCCTTCGTGGTGCCCGCCGACGCCCCCGGCGTGGTGCGCGGTCGCGCCGAGGATCGCCTGGGCATGCGCGCGCTCAACCAGGCGTCGCTCACCTTCGATGCCGTGAGCATCCCCGACGATCACCTGATCTTCCCGCCGAGCGACGCCTACCCCATGCTGCACCACGCCATCGTCACCGTCGGCAACCTGGCCACCGGCTATCTGGCATTGGGGCTCCTGCGCGCCGCCTACGAAGAGGCGCTGGCGTACGCCAAGGAGCGCGTGCAAGGCGGCAAGCCCATCGTCGAGCACCAGCTGGTGGCGAAGAAGCTCTTCGACGCGCACGCCGCCATCGAGGCCACGCGCGCGCTCTTGTGGAAGGGCAGCTGGCACACCACCGAGAGCTTCCCGGGGGATCTGAAGACCAGCATCACGGCCAAGATCCTCGCCACCAGGAGCGCCATCGAGCACACGACGGCCATGGTGCAGGTGCTCGGCGGCTACGGCATCACGCGCGACTACAAGCTCGAGAAGTACCTGCGCGACGCCATGCTCTTGCCCATCATGGACGGCACCAACGACACGCTGATGCTGCAGGTGACGCCGCTGTTGTAGGGGGCTCGACGGCGCCGACCGGTGCGCTATCGCGTACACGGAAGGAGCGCGCCATGAACCCCGACGAGACCCGTGAGCGCATCCTGGCCGCGGCCGACGAGCTGTTCGGTGCGCTCGGCTTCGACGCCACGACCACGCGCGACATCGCGGACAAGTCGGGCGTCAACAAGGCGCTCATCCACTACCACTTCGGCAGCAAGGACGATCTTTTGCATGCGCTGCTCGAGCGCCACTATGCGGCGCTGGGCGTGGTGCTGCAGGGCGCCATGGGCACGGCGCGCACGCCGCGCGAGCAGATGCATGCGCTCGTCGACGCCTACTCGGACTTCCTGGCGGAGCACCACTCGTTCGCGCGCATCATCCAGCGCGAGATCGCGAGCGGGCGGCACACCCAGCGCATCGTCGAACGCACGCTGCCCATGTTCGAGCTCGGCGTGACGTGGGTGCGCGCCATGCAGCCGAAGGCGCCGGCGGCGCTCGACGCCGTGAACCTGCTGGTGAGCGCCTACGGCATGGTGGTCACCTGGTTCACCGCCGCCGAGGTGCTGCGGCAGCTGACCGGCAAGGATCCCCTGGCGCGCGCCGCGCTGCTCGCGCGCAAGCGGCACGTCAAGCGCGTGCTCGATCTGCTCTTCGACCAGCTCGCCGACGAGTAGCACCACCTTCAGCGCATCAGCGCAGGCCACGCTACAATGGATGCGTGCGTTGTCCCGCGCGTGTGGTGCTGATCCTCACCGTCGCCCTCGGCCTCGGCTGCCGTGGTCGTGTCCCACCGAGCGACGCGACATGCTCTCCCGCGACCTGCACCGACGCCGGGCGCATCGCTGACGCGGGCGTGCCCACCGACGACGACGCCATTGCCGATGACCTCGACGTCGACGCTGGCATCGCGCGCTTGCGGCCGCGCAACGTCATCCTGTTCATCGGCGACGGCATGGGCGCCGAGCAGCAGCGGGCCGCGCGCATGTTCAAGAACGGCGACACCGCGCCCCTCACCTTCGAGGCCTTCGAGCACGCCGGGTGCGTGCGCACCGCCAACGCGTCGGGCGCCACCACCGACTCCGCCGCCGCCGCCACCGCCATGGCCACGGGGCACAAGGTCGACAACCACGTGATCTCGCTGCAGACGCCCGGCGACGGCAGCGAGCTGCCCACCGTCGTCGAGCTCGCGCACGCGCGCGGCAAGAGCACGGGCCTCGTGACCACCGCGACCAACCTCACCGACGCCACGCCGGCGGCCTTCGGCGCCCACGCGGCGTCGCGCTACGACGACGCCGCCGTGACGGCCGGCTACCTGCAGCGCTCGAGGCCCGCGGTGCTGATGGGCGCCCCGAGCGCCGCGATGACCACCGAGGCCGCCGCCGCCGCGGGCTACGCCACGGCCAAGACCACCGGCGACCTCGACGCGCTGGTGACCGCCGCCGCGACGCCGCTGTGCGGCGTGTTCGACGGCGCCGAGCCCAGCCTGGCCGCGCGCACGCGGGCCGCGCTCGACGAGCTGCGCAAGGACGACGACGGGTTCTTCCTGCTGGTGGAGCACGAGGGGACCGACAACGGCGGCCACGGCAACGACCTCGCGATGATCATCGGCGCCGTGCTCGAGCTCGAGGCCGCGGTGGAGGTGGCGCTGGAGCTCACTGACGACGACGACACGCTCGTCCTCGTCACCGCCGACCACGAGACCGGAGGGCTGACGGTGAACGAGGCCGCGCCCACGGCGAGCGTGGTGCCCGCGCACAGCTTTTCGACCACCGGCCATTCCCTCGCCGACGTGCCAATCTACGCCACCGGTCCTGGCGCCGACGCCGTGACGGGGTGCTTCGAGAACACGGCGATCTTCTCGATCCTCACCGACACGCGGTAGCGCGCGGCGCTGCGCGGACCGCGCGCCATCGCCAGCTTCGCACGGTCACCGGGCCGCGCTACAAGGCGCTGGTGGTGGTCGCCAACGTCCCACGGCAGGTGAAGGCGCGCCTCGAGCGCCGGCCGGTGCGCGCCCTGGTCGCCGTGGTGCTGCTGGCCGCGCACCTGAGCGGCATGCTGCTCGTGGGCTTCACCAAGGGGCGCCTCGGCGCCGCCATGACCGCCGCCTCGCTCGGGTTCTTGGCGGTGCCGTTCTGCTCGTGGGAGGCGTCGCGCCTGGTCGACTGGGTGGTGCAGCGCGCGCTGCGCAACCTCGCGCTCCTGGGCGCGCTGGTGCGCGTGGCGCTCGGCGTCGGCGCCATCGCGCTCTTGCCGCGCCTGTACTCCATGCTCGGGCACCTGCCGCTGCCGGCCATCGGGCGCGTCGTCGAGCTCACCGCTATCTTCCTTTCGATCGGCGTGGCCACCGGCATGATCCTGGTGGGCCTGGGTGTGGCCGATCTGCTGACTGCGGGCACCGCGCGCTTCCGCCACATCTCGACGCGCCTGATGGCGCTGTTGCTCGCCACGTCGGCGGGCAGCCTCTTGTGGCTGTCGTTCCTCGGCGCGCAGGCGGCGGGCCTGCTCGACTGGGCCGTCGCCCAGGGGCACCTCGATGACTATCAGGACGCGCTCGCGCGCGTGCAGAACCTGGCGCGCAGCTACGTGGGCGTGTTCGCCGGCGCCATCGGCCTCGAGCTGCCCTTCGTGCTCTTGCTCGCGTGGCGGTTCGGTCAGAACGCCACGCGCGGCATCAAGGAGCTGCGCGAGGGGTTCGAGCGCGTGGGCGCAGGCGATCTCGACGATCCCATCGCCGTCGACGGCAACGACGAGATCGCGCAGATGCAGCGCGGCTTCAACGACATGCTCAAGGCTGCGCGCGAGCGTCGCTTCCTCGAGACCGCGTTCGGCCGCTACGTATCGCCCGCGGTGCTCGACCGGTTGCGCGCGCAGCGCGAGGCCGGCGCCGTCGGCACCGAGAAGCGCTGCGCCACCGTGATGTTCACCGACATCCGTGGCTTCACGCGCCTGTCGAGCGAGCTGTCGCCCGAAGAGGTCATCGCGCTGCTCAACCGCTACATGGCGGTGCTCATCGAGGTGGCGGCGCGGCACGAGGGCTACATCAACAAGTTCATCGGCGACGCCATCGTGGTCGTGTGGAACGCGCCGCTCGATCAGCCGGACCACGCGGCGCGCGCCGTGCGCTGCGCGCGGGAGATGCAGGCCGCGCTGGCGCGCGCCAACGCGGAGCGCGCCTTCGGCGATCGCACCGTGGAGATGGGCGTAGGGCTCAACACCGGCGACCTCGTCATGGGCAACCTCGGCAACGAGCGCGCGGTCGAGTTCGCCGTCATCGGCGACACCGTGAACGTCGCGAGCCGCTGTTGCTCACAGGCGCCGGCGCGTCAGGTGGTGTGCACGAACGCCGTGCTCCAGGTCGCGGCCACGTACGATCCGAGCGCGCGCGACGGGTTCCGCTCGCTTGGTCCCGTGGAGCTGAAGGGCAAGGGCGCCGTGGAGCTGTTCACGTGCGCGCCGATCGAGGCCGGTGCGGCCACCGAAGCGCCCCCAGCTCCCTGATGTCGGTGCCCGACCGCAGCCGCGCACCGGTGACCACCCAATCGCCGTCACGGCACGCAGGAGATGTCGCGCAGCAGATGAGCCGCGCCGGTTAGACTTGGCGACGTGATGCGGGAGCGGCTCGGCATCAGCGGCGCCGTGGTGCGGCTCGGCCTCGTGACCTGGAGGTGCGGGCTGGCTGCGCTCGCGCTCGGGCTCGCATGCGAGCCGGTCCCCCGCCCACCCGGCACCGAAGGTGAAGGTGAAGGCGAGGGAGAAGGTGAAGGCGAAGGTGAAGGTGAAGGTGAAGGTGAAGGCGAGGGAGAGGGAGAAGGTGAAGGAGAGGGAGAAGGTGAAGGTGAAGGTGAAGGCGAGGGAGAGCCGGCGCCAGTCTGCGGTGACGGCGACTGGGCCACGCCAGAGCGCTGCGACGACGGCGACCTCACGGGCGGCGACGGCTGCGACGCCCAGTGCGCCATCGAGTACGGCTTCGAGTGCGAGCGCGCCGGCGACGCGTCGGTGTGCGGACCGGAGATCGTGGTGCTCGGTCCCGTCGCCGAGGGCGAGACCATCGTGCTCGATGACGTCACGCCCATCCCCACCGCGCGTCGCTATTGGATCTCGATCGCGCACCCGCTTGCCCTCCACGCGGAGGTCGTCGCGCCGGGCGCGAGCAGGATCGACCTCTGGCAGGGCGGCGGCGCACGGCTCGCCCAGGGAGTCGACGTGTTGGCGGTGGACGCCGTCGTCGACTGGCCCTATTTCCAGGTCGGCGTCTTCGCGCCCGACGACGATGGCGGGCAGCTCGTGGGCGCACAGCTGCGCCTTTCGGCCACCGTGACGCCCTACTGCGGCAACGGCGTGTTGGACGAGGGCGAGACCTGCGACGACCGCCATGCCCGCGGCGACGACGGCTGTACCAGCTGCACGGCGGCGGCGTTCTTCCAGTGCGCAGGCGAGCCGTCGGTGTGCACGCCGACGTTCATCGACATCGGCACGCTCGACCAAGCGGGAGGATTCCGCCACGTCGATGACGTCCCGCTCATCGCCGGCGGCAGCCGCGTGTACCGGCTCCTCGTCGATGCGGGGACGAGCTTCGCCGTCGCGCTTGGGCCCACGGGGGGCGACGCGACCTTGGCGCTCTACGACGATGGTGGCGCGCCGCTCAGCGGCACCACGCTCTTGTCGAACGGCGGCCGCTACCTCGTGTTTGGGCCCGGCGCGCTGTTCATCGAGGCAACCACGACCTCGGGCTTCGCCGGTGTCACGGTCGACATCGAGACCGAGCTGTGCGGCAACGGCAGAGTCGAACCCTTGGAGCAGTGCGACGACGGCAACGATGCGTCAGCGGACGGCTGCTCCGCGTGCCAGCGCGAGCCCCTGTTCAACTGCGACGCAGGTGAACCGACGGTGTGCTCTCCGCCAGCGTTCTTGGGCACCCTCGAGGTCGGCGGCGCGCTCACCGTGGACGAGCCGGTGATCGTCGGCGACAGCCAAACCTACAGCGTTGACAAGCTTTGGCGCGTCTCGCTGGCGGAACCCATGCGCGTTGCCGCCACGGGGACTGCGCAGGGCTCGCCGTGGGCGCCGGCATGGCTGGGGCACAACGGCATGCGGTCCTTTCCCCCAATACCGGTCTTGTCCTTGTTCGATGGGGAGGACTCGTATCTCGGGCTCATGGTGAAGGGCCCCGAGCTCACCGACCTCCACCTCGAGCTTCGCGGCGCGGCGCTCGACGGCGACCTCGGTCCGCTCACGGCTGGCGAAACCGTCGCGTCGCCTGCGGTGCCCGGCCCGCTGGCCGCCGGCGATAGCCACTGCTACCTGCTGCGCCTGCTCGACGACGCGACGGTCACCCTCGCGGTCATCGCGCCGATCGGACTCGCCGTGGTCGAGCTGGACGGCGAGGACGGCGTCGGGCTCCAACCGCTCGAGCCCGGTCATTCCGTCGACGGGTGGGTCGCAGCGGGGCGCAAGATCGTGTGCGTCTATGGATACGAGGAGCTGCCCGCGGGCTACACGCTCACCGTGAGCGCGGCCCCCTAACCCTTGAGCTCAGTTGAACCTGCACCGCTGCGCTCGGTCCTTGCCGGGATCTCTGCGTCGCGAGCTCGGTCCAACCCGTCGGAGCTGGCCCTGCGCTGCTCGTTGACCCCCGCGCCAAGTCCCTCCGCGGATGGGTGGAGGTTCAACTGAGCTCAGGGGTCGAGGTTCCCGTGCGTCTCGGTCGCCGAAGCGGTCGGCCGGTCAGCTCGACGATGGCGATGTCGAGGTACCGGCCACCTCGTACACGCTGGCGGAGGTCATGCGCGGATGATCGCGAAGTGGATTCTCGACGAGGGCGAGGAGTACCGCAGGGCCATGCCTCGTGGCATGGACCGAGGACGCGACCAAGGCATCGGCGAGAAGACCGAGCGAGCGCCGCTCAGGCCTTCCGCTCGCGTGAACTAGGAACCCGACGGTCGATCGCCGCGCCCTCGGCCTGGAGACCCTGCGCCGGCTCCGCGCGCCGCCGGGACCGGCGCCCTCCTGTCACGCCATTGGCGTGGGCACCTTGCGCGTGGGATCGCCATGGTCCGACGGCGGCACCCGAAACGGCAGCTCGGCCCAAGGGCTCTCGCCCTCCTCGCCACTCATGGACGACACCGTGATCGGCAAGAGCACGCTGTCTTCCTCGGTGATGATCGCCTCGCCTTCCGGCACGGTGGTGGGCTCGGGGGCCTGAGGGTGCGGGCACATGGCGCGGACCTAAGCACGAACGCATCCGCGCGCCAACCAGCGATCGCCGCGCACCGATGCCGCGCCGCGTGATACACGCAGGCTCATGCGCGCTGCCCTGCTGACATTTCCTCTGGTGCTCCTCGGCTGCGTCGACGACACGCCCGAGACCCTCACCGTCGTCGTCGAGGCCAGCCGCGCGCGCGCGCAAGCAGACCAGGCGCGCCTCGCCGACATGCAGCGCGCCGTCGAGGAGGCGCGCGGTGAGCTGGTGCGCACGCGCGAGGATCTCACCGTGCTGCGCAACAAGCTCGTTGCCGCCGGCGCCATGAGCGCCGAGGAGGCGAAGAAGCTCGAGGAGAAGGAGCGCGCGCTCGTGGCGCGCGAGGCCGCGCTGCCCGCGTCGGAGCGCGCGCCCGCGGCAGATCGCGCGGGGCTCACGCGCGCCGACGTGGAGGCGCTCTTGAGCGCTCACGAGGCGCGCCTGGCGTCGCTCATCGCCGCGGTGCCGGCGCCGGAGAACGCGCCGGTCGTGGGCAAGGCGACGCGGGAGGAGGTCGAGGCGCTCTTGGCCGACCTGGCGCGCGCGCGCGACGAGCGCGGCCTGCACGTGAGCGACATCCCGCGCGGCCGTGAGCTGGTGGCGCGCGCCGAGGCGCAGGTGCGCAAGGGCCGCACCGACGACGCGCTGGCGAGCGCGCGCGCGCTCGCCGACGAGACCGCGCGCATCAAGGTCGACCTGGCGTTCGTGCGCCAGAAGTATTCGCGCGCCGCGGGGCTGTTGCCGACGCTGCCGCCGGAGGCGCAGGCGAAGGGCAAGGCGCTCTTGGGCGACGTCACGACCCACATCGGCGCCGGTGATGCGGTGGCGGCCAGCCGGAGCCTGTCGGCGTTCCTCCACCTGGCCGAGTAGCGCCACGAGCCCGCGATCCGGGGAATCGGGCGGGTGTGCAGTAGGCTTTTTTCGCTGGTTTCGCCAAGATGCCCCCCGACTGGAGGTGCGGATGACCACGCCGCTCTCGTTCGACGACAACCGCCCGTCCGGCGGACAGGACTACTCGTACTCGCCGCCGACGTCGGTGGGTGGCAGCGGCGCCGCCCGCATGCCGCTCATGGTGATGCTGGTGGGCTCCATCTTCGGTGCCGTGTTCTCGGCCATCTCGACCTCGGACTTCATCAGCCACCTCGACCGGCAGGTGCACTCGATCCACTGCTCATTCATCCCCGGCGCGTCAGCAGAGCTGGGCGAGAGCGGCTGCCGCACGGTGATGATGTCGCCCTACTCGTCGCTCTTCAGGGAGAGCCTGTGGGGCGGTATGCCCATCGCGCTGCTCGCGGTGGCCGTGTTCGCGTACCTGGTGATGCACGCCGGCCGCCTGCTCTTGTCGGGCAAGTCCCTCACCAAGCACGACTCCCTCTATCTCTTGGCTGCGGCGGCGCTGCCGGCGCTGATGTCGTGCGTCTACGCCTACATCGCCATGGTGAAGATCGGCGCGGTCTGCAAGCTGTGCGTGGGCGTGTATGTATCGAGCGCCGTCATCGTGGTGGGCGCGGTGCTCGCGCACCTGAAGGCGGCGGCGGCGCCATCGAGCGAGCTGCCCATGGGGCAGTTCGCGCGCCAGTTCGGCGAGGGCGTGCTCTATGTGGCCGTGCTCGCGATCTTCTACGCGCTGTTCGCGCCAGCGTCGCCCAAGAGCACGCAGGGTTGCGGCACGTTGGTGAAGAAGGACGACGGCAGCGGCATCTTCATCCCCATGGGGAGCGGCAAGGGCACGCCGGCCGTGGCGGTGGTCGACCCCTTGTGCCCCGCGTGCAAGGGCTTCGACGACCGCATGCGTGCCAGCGGCTTCTACCGCGAGCTCGCGCTGCAGTCGGTGCTGTTCCCGCTCGACAGCGCGTGCAACTGGATGGTCAAGGACTCGCTGCACCCCGGCGCCTGCGCGGTGTCGGAGGCGATGCTGTGCGATCGCGAGGGCGCCGAGGCCATCCTCGACTACGCGTTCGAGAACCAAGAGATGCTGCGCGCGCTCGCCAAGAAGGACCGCGACAGCGGCCAGAGCAACGACCCCAAGCTGCGCGCGCTCCTCGAGGAGAAGTTCCCGAAGCTCAAGGGCTGCCTGGGCGCGCCCAAGACCAAGAACCAGGTGAACAAGAGCCTCAAGTGGGCGGTGTCGAACGCGCTGCCGGTGCTGACGCCCCAGCTCTTCGTCGGCGACAAGCGCGTGTGCGACGAAGACACCGACCTCGGCCTCGAATACACCATCGCCAAGATGCTGGAGGGCGGCAGCGCCCCAGCCGGGAAGCGGAGGTAGCCCGTGCAAGACATGAAGGGACTGGCCCTGTTCGTGGCGTGCCTCGGCCTGCCGCTCATCTTCGTGGTGGCGAGCGAGCGCTCGGCGGCCTCACGCATGGCCGCGGCCAGCGACGCCGCCTCCGAGGTGCCCATCGCCTCGGCCGCCGAGGACGCCTACTGCACCGTGGGGCTCAAGCAGGTGGTGCGGCGGGTCGCGGGCGCCTGCGGCCTGCTCGAGAGCGGCGCGCGTGGCTGCAAGCCCACCGACGCCAAGAGCGTGGCGTCGCTCACGGGCAACGACTTCAACGCCCTGTTCAAGCCGCTGCAGAACCGCGCGCACATCATCCAGTTCGACAAGGACAACGTGGCGCTCGACGATGGCGGCATGAAGGAGGTCGAGGAGAGTTGGGCAGAGAAGCGCGGCGCCTCGTTCTACTTCGTGGTGGCGCGCGCCTCCACCGACGGCGACGCGGCCTACAACACCGACCTGTCACAGCAGCGCGCGCAAGCCGTCTACAACCACCTGCAGGGCAAGTTCGTCGGTGATGATGACCTGAAGAAGGTGGGCCTGCTCTGGCTCGGCGAGGAGTACGCGCAGCTGGGCCAAGAGTTCTGCGCTTGGAGCCGCAGCCGTGACGGCGTCGAATGTAGCGACAAGGACATCAACCGCAGTGCCTTCGTCGCCTGGATCGACTGCGCCATCTGAGCGCGAGGAGCCGTCATGCGCATGCTCACTGCCGTCGTGGTCGCGCTCACCGCCGTGCTGGTGGCGGCCTGCGACGAGAAGAAGCCCGAGGGCGACGCGCCGTCGCGCTTCGCGTCGGTGAAGCGCGAGGGCGCCACCAAGGCCGCGACCGCGTTCTGCGAGAAGCAGTGGCCCGTCGGCGAGGGCGGCAAGCGCTTCACGGCCCCGGCCGGGCGCCCCATCCCCGGCGTCGCCGCGGACACGCCGGCGAAGGCGGGCGCGTGGCGCTGGGTCAACCTGTGGGCCACGTGGTGCCACCCGTGCGTCGAGGAGATGGGCCTCCTGGCGCGCTGGCGCGACTCGCTCACCGCCGACGGCGTCAACATCGACTTCGAGATGTGGAGCATCGACGACGAGGAGGCCGCGCTCACGGGCTGGCTGGCGAAGACCAAGCTGCCCGGCCGCGCGCGCTGGCTGCGCGCGCAGGACGACCTGGCGCCGTTCCTCGACGGCATCGGCGCCGACGCCGCCAGCGCCATCCCCATCCACGCGCTGGTCGACGGCAACGGCAACCTGCGCTGCCTGCGCGTGGGCGCCGTGCACGACGAGGACTACGGCGCGGTCAAGGCGCTCCTGACAGGCGCGTGACGGGCGCGGCGGCAGGGCGCCCGTGCCTCACTGCGCCTGCATCGCCGCCGCCGGCGCCGCCGCCTCCGCGGCCTTCTCGGCCTTGATGTCGGCCTCCCAGTCCTTGAAGCCCTGCTTCTTGACGCGCACCTTGTACTTGCCCGCGTCGACGTTCTGGAACCGGTACTGGCCCGAGCGCGTGGTGACGCTCTTTTGCACCACGCGCCCGTCGTTATCGACCAGCTCGACCTCGGTGTTCGCCAGGTCGGCGCCGTCGAAGTTGACGGCGCCCGCCACGTCGCCGGTGGAGGCGCGCTGCGCCTCCCAGGTGTCGTGCGTGAACACCACCTCCTCGGTGTCGCGCACCTTGCCGCTCGCGTCGACCAGGCTCACCTCGGCGCGGAAGCGCCCACCCTGCTTGCCGGCGAAGCTCCACGCCATGGGCCCCTCGGCGGCAGGGAGGTCGACCTTCTCGATCTCCTTGCCGCCGCTCGCCTTGTCCTCGAGCACGCGCACGCGCACCTTGGCCTTCATGCCGTCGGGCGCGAGGTTGCGAAAACCGAGCACCGTCGTTCCGCCCTCAAAGCGCGTGCCCACCTCGTGCAGGAACGCGTCGCCGGCGTGCACGTAGAGCCGGCGGCGCGTCACCTTGCCGCCCGGCGCCGTGGCCGTGACGTCGACGGTGTGGGTGCCGGTGGCGAGCCTGCCGGTGTCGATGGGCGCCTCGAGCTTGTCGCCGCAGGCCGACGTGACCAGCACGTCGTCGAGCAACAGCGCCATCTGCGACACGCCTTGCCCGCCGTTATCGGCGGCCGACGCCGCGAGCTTGATGGTGCCGTCGACGCGCTGGCCGTCGACCAGGCCCTTGACGTCGATGGACACGCGGTCGAGCGACACGAGGCCCAACACGGCCCACATGGCCTGCGCCTTGCCAAAGCCGCCGCCGCCCCAGCTGCCGTCGGCCTGCTGCTGCGCGATGAGCCACGCGGTGCCGCGCTTCACCGACGTGTCGCCGTCGCTGCGCCCGGCGAGGCGCAGGGCGTACACCGCCTGCCCCGTGGCGAACGGGCTCGCCGGCTGCCCCGACGAGAGCGAGAAGCTGCCGTCCTTGTTCTGCTGCTTCTCGATGACCCGCGCCAACGAGGTGACGAGCTTGTCGCCCGCGCCCGCGCCCGCGGCCACCAAGCCGATGACGGCGTGATCGAGATCCTGCAGCTCACCACCCTCGTCGCTCATGCGCTTGGCGCGCAGCGTGAGCCACTGCTCGGCCTTGCGGATGGGCACGAGCCAGCGCGCGTCCGCCGTGCGCGCGTGCACCTGGCGCCAGGTGACCAGCGCCTGCGTGGTCGCCTGCACCGCGCCGGTGGCGACGGGCTGGTTGTTGTAGCTGCCGGGCATGGCGCCCTCTGGCGTCTGCATGGCCAGCAGCTCCTCGGCGGTCTTCACGAGCTCCTGGCGCAGGCGCGGACCCACGCGCTCGTCGTAGTGCGCGAACGCCGACCCGCCGAAGGCCTTGGAGGGCTCGAACAGCTGCTCGTCGTGGTACGAGAAGCCGTTCTTGCCGTGGGCGCCGCCCGGCAAGTCGAGCATGCCCTTCACGATGGCGTCGAGCTTGCCCTGGTCCACGCGGTACTGGTTGGCGCGGCCTACCGTGAGCGCCTCGAGGGTCACGGCCTGCACGTGGCAGCCGAAGCACCGCTGGCTGTCCTGCCACGCGAGGGTGGCGTCGGTGAGCCAGTCGAGCCCGCGCTGGGCGCCGGCGCGCGCGGCGGGGTCGCCCACCAGCGTGGCGCCGGTGGCGGTCTTCTTGGGCTCCGCGCACTCCTTGCCGGCCAGGGCGGGGGCAGCGGCCAGGGTGACGAGGGCGGCGAGGGCGAGCGTGGCGGGTGTCTGGTGCATGGAGGACCTCGGGTTCGTGATGCAACGCGCGACGTGACGCGGGGATCTCCGCCCCTTGGTCAAGCCCAGGCAAAATGTCGTGAGTGCCGAGTTTTTGAGCGCCAGGCGCCCGTGCCGCCGCGTCCGAACGCGGCTGTGACCGCTGGCACGGACCGTGGAGCGCCACCAGCCGGCACCCCTCCAGGGAGATCTCATGCGCTGCTTCGCTCTCCTGCTCCCCGTGCCATTCCTGTTCGCGCTGCTCGCCGCCGACGGCGCGGAGGCGTGCGGCGGGCTCTTCTGCGCCCAGACCTCACCCTCGCCCGTCGACCAAGCGGCCGAGCGCGTGCTCTTCGAGGTCAATGACGACCTCTCGGTCACGGCGACGGTGGAGGTGAAGTACGGCGGCGACCCGAGCGCCTTCTCGTGGATCATCCCCGTGTCCGCGACGCCGAGCTTCGTCGAGACGGGCAGCGCCTCGGTCTTCAACATCCTCGACGGAGCGACGCGCCCCACGATCATCCCGCCGCAGATGGACTTCTCCGAGTGCAACACGCCCTCGGTCGCGCTCTTGTCCGGCGGCCCCTTCGGGAGCTGCTCGCCGCCGGCGCTCGAGGCGATGCCCGCGCCCGACCAGGTGCCCGCCGCCGGGGACGACGTGAGCGTCACCGAGTATCCGAACGTGGGGCCGTACTCGGACATCATCCTCGTCGAGGGCAGCGACCCCGAGGAGGTCATCACCTTCCTGAACGACAACGGCTACCTGGTCACCGAGGCCATGCGCCCGATCTTTGGCCAGTACTCTGCGGAGGCGCAGCGCTTCCTGGCCGTGCAGCTGCAACCCGACGCGCAGGTGAAGGACATCGTGCCGATCCGCTTCCACTGCCCGGCGCCGGGGCCCGTGATCCCGCTGCGCCTCACCCAGGTGGCGGCGTTGCCCGAGATGGGCATCCTGGTGTTCATCGCCGCCGCCCAGCGCTACCGGCCGGCGTTGGGCTCGGGCTTCTCCGAGCTGTTGGTGCCCGCGGAGGCTGTACGCAGCGACGGCCAGGGCCGGTCGAACTACTTCCCGCTCGTCTCCAAGCTCATCGACGACCTCGGCGGCCTCGGCTTTGTCACCGAGCAAGCCCTGCCCGCAACTCAAGTGCAGGCGATGGCCAACAACGTCTTCCTCAACGCCGACGACTTCGAGGAGAGCCGCGCCGAGGTCACGCGCCTCTTGTCGGAGCGGACGTACGTGACGCGGCTGTACTCGCGCCTGAGCGGCCACGAGATGCTCGTGGACCCAGTGTTCGAGCCCAGCGAGGGCGGTGACCTTGATGGTGTCCTCGATCTCTCACCGCAGACCCTCGCCATGTGCACCGACGACGCCGCGGCACCTCCGTGTGGCCTGCTCTACTGCGGCAACGTCGACGCGTGCGCCACCACCGATCAGGGCGACGGCTGCGTGTGCAGCGACTCGCGCACGGCGCGCGCGAGCACGGCGCCCGACGGCACGCAGACCGTGAGCTGCGTACCCACCGCGTACGACTTCATCGGCGGCGCCGGCATGCGCGGCTGTGACGGCGTCGACTGCGGCGACGGGCTGTGCTTTCCGCAGAACGGCACCGCCACGTGTCGCTGCAACGACGGCGCCGCGGCGGTGGTCGACGCGGGTATCGGCGGCGTGCGCTGCGTGCCCGCCATCATGACGTACGGCGCCGAGCAGCTCACGTGGCCCGAGCCCGCGGGCGCACCGGCGCCCCAGCAGGCGTGCAGCGGCAACCGCGGCCGCGCCGGAGGGGCGTTGTCGCTGGCGCTCCTCGTCGGCGCGTCGCTGGCCGTGCGCCTGGCGCGTCGACGCGCTTGACCTTCACCCACGGAGAACCCATGCGAAGTCCTGCGCTCCTGCTCGTCGCCCCGCTCGCGTTCACGCTCGTCGCCGCCGAACGCGCCGACGCTTGCGGCGGGCTGTTCTGCGCGCAGACCTCGCCCTCGCCCGTCGACCAGCAGGCCGAGCGCGTGCTCTTCGAGGTCAACCCGGACCTGTCGGTCACCGCCACCGTCGAGGTCAAGTACGACGGCGACCCGAGCGCGTTCTCGTGGATCATCCCCGTCTCAGAGACGCCCTCGTTCGTCGAGACCGGCAGCGCGTCGGTGTTCCAGCTGCTCGACGCCGCCACGCGACCAACCTTCCTGCCGCCCCAGCAGGACTTCTCGAATTGCGAGCAGCCCATGGGCTTCGGCTGCGGCCCCATGGCGGCCATGGACCAGCGCTTGATGGCGGTCCCGGGCGCTCCCAACGACAGCGACGGCGGCGGCGGCGTCAACGTCACCGAGTATCCGAACGTCGGCCCCTACACCGACATCATCCTGGTGGAGGGCGATGACCCCACCGAGGTGATCACCTTCCTGAACGACAACGGTTACCTCGTCACCGAGGCCATGCGGCCGATCTTTCAGGACTACTCCTCCGAGTCGCAGCGCTTCCTCGCGGTGCAGCTGCAGCCGAACGCCCAGGTGAAGGACATCGTGCCGATCCGCTTCCACTGCCCCGCGCCGGGTCCGGTGATCCCGATCCGGCTGACGCAGGTGGCCGCGCTGCCGGAGATGGGCATCCTCGTCTTCATCGCCGCGGACCAGCGCTACCGCCCCGCCAACTTCTCCGAGCTTGTGGTGCCGCCGGAGCAGCTCCACTTCGACAACCTCGGGCGCAGCAACTACTTCCCGCTGGTCTCGAAGCTCATCGACGACCTAGGCGGCTGGGCGTTCGTCACCGAGCGCGCGCAGCGCTCGACCGCCATCCAGCCCCTCGTCGACCAGGTGTTCCTGGGCGTGGAGGACGAGGTCGAGGCGCGCGACGAGCTCTCGCGCATGCTGACCGAGCGCCCTTTCGTCACGCGGCTGTACTCGCGCATCAGCGGCCACGAGATGCTCGTGGACCCGGTGTTCTCCCCCAGCGACGGCGGCGAGCTCGACGGCTCGCTCGACCTCTCGAGCCAGACCATCGACGTGTGCGGCGACGGGGGGACCGCCCCGCCGTGCGGCTTGCTGTACTGCGGCGACGTCGACGCCTGCGCCACCACGGCCGCGGGCGACGGCTGCCTGTGCAGCGACTCACGCACGGCGCGCGCCAGCACCGCGCCCGACGGCACGCAGACCGTGAGCTGCGTGCCCACGGCGTACGACTTCATCGGCGGCGCCGGCATGCGCGGCTGTGACGGCGTCGACTGCGGCGACGGGCTGTGCTTCCCGCAGAACGGCACCGCCACGTGCCGCTGCAACGACGGCGCCGCTGCGGTGGTCGACACGGGCATCGCCGGCGTGCGCTGCGTGCCCTCGCTCATGAGCTACTCGAGCGAGCAGCTCACGTGGCCGCCCGAGGCCGTCGCACCGGTGCCCACCGGGTGCAGCGGCGGACGCGGCGCGCGCGCGGGCGGCGGCCTGTCGTTCGCGCTGCTGTTGGGCGCGGGGCTGGCGGTGCGCGCGCTGCGGCGGCGCTGACCGCGGCGCTCAGCCCTTCGCCTGCGCGTCGGCGATGGCGAGCGCGTCGTCGAGCGCGGCCACGCACTCGTCCATCTCCGCCTCGGTGACGATGAGCGGCGGCGCCAACACGAAGTGCGACATCCAACCGACTGCGTAGATGCCGCGCTCGAGCAGCTTCGCGTTCACCTGATCGATGAGCATGGGCTTGCGCGCGTACTTGTCGTGGAAGGTGCCGAACGGCTCCTTGGTCTTCCGGTCCTTCACGAGCTCCACCGCCCAGAACAACCCGAGGCCGCGCACGTCGCCGACCGACGGGTGGCGCTCCTTGAGCTTGCCGAGCTTGTCGCCGAAGACCTTGCCCATAGTCTTGGCGCGCTCGATGAGCCCCAGGCGCTTGTACTCGTCGATGGCGGCCACGGCGGGCGCGAGCGTGAGCGGGTGGCTCTCGTAGGTGTGGCCGTGGGCGAACCAGCCCTCCTCGAAGTAGTCGGCCACCGCGCGCGTGGTCCCCACCACGCCGAGCGGCGCCATCGCCGAGGTGACGCCCTTGGCGGTGACCAGGATGTCCGGCTCCACGCCCCAGTGGTTGACGGAGAACCACGCGCCGGTGCGGCCCCAGCCCGCCATCACTTCGTCGGCGATGAGCAGCACGCCGTACTTGCGCGTCACCTCGCGCAGGCGCGGCAGGTAGTCGGCGGGCGGCACCAGCACGCCGTTCGTGCCCACCACGGGCTCCACGATCATGGCGGCGACGTTGGCCTCGTTCTTGAGCACGTACTCCACGTAGTCGACGGTGTCGCTGGCGTTGGCGAACGGGCCCGGGCGGTAGGCGTTGCACTCGGGGACGTGGATGACGCCGTCGATGGTGCTCTGCACCGGCTCAGCGAACCAGCGGCGGAAGTCGCCCGTGAGCGCGGCCGACGTCGCCGTGGAGCCGTGGTAGCCGTTGTAGCGCGCGAGGATCTTGTGCTTGCCCGTCATCAGGCGCGCCATCTTGACGGCGCACTCGTTGGCCTCGGTGCCCGAGGTGGCGAAGAAGAACTTCTCGATGCCCTTCGGCACCACCTCGAGGAGCTTGGTGGCCAGCCTGGCGCGCACCTCGGTGGCGAAGCCCGGCGCCGCGAAGCACAGGGCCTTCGCCTGCTGGCAGATGGCCTCGACCACGGCGGCGTTCTGGTGCCCCAGGTTGCTGCACATGAGCTGCGCGCTCATGTCGAGGTAGCGCTTGCCCTTGTCGTCCCAGAAGCATGTGCCCTCGGCCTTGGCGACGGTGATGGGCTTCCAGCCCTTCTGCGGGCGCCAGGTGCCGTAGGTGTGCTTGGCGACGATCTCAGAGGTGGTGAGCTCGGGCATGGGTGAGGCTCCTCGGGCGCGGGCATACACCCGCGCGCCGTCGCTGTCAGGGGGCCGGGCGCGGCTACTTCTTGTCGCCCAACAGGCCGAGGGCCGTGGCTCGTCGCCAGAACGTCGTCTTCGGCAGGCCGAGCGCGCGGGCCGCCTCGGCCGCCGACCCGAACGCGTCGAGCGCGCCGCGGTAGGCCTCGCGCTCGACGTCGTCCATGGTCATGCCCGGGCGATAGACCTGCCCCACCAGCGTGGCCTCGGCCAGCGTCACGGGCACGAACACGATGTCCTTGTCGGTCACCTGCGCGCCGTCGCCCACGATGAGCGCGCGCTGGATGACGTTCCGGAGCTCGCGGACGTTGCCCGGGAACGGGTGGCGCTCGAGCTTCTTCTTGGCCTCGGCGCTCAGCTCGGGCTTGCGCGCGCCCGGCGACAGCGTGGCGATGAAGTGCCTGGCCAGGTGCTCGATGTCGGCGCGCCGCTCGCGCAACGGCGGCAGCGTGATGGGGATGACGTACAGGCGATGCAGCAGGTCCTCGCGGAACTTGCCCTCGCGCACGTGCTGCACCAGGTCGCGGTGCGTGGCGGCTACCACGCGCACGTCGACGGCGATGTCGCCGCGGCCGCCCACGCGCCGCACGGCGCGCGTCTCGAGCACGCGCAGGAGCTTGGCCTGCACGTCCATGGGCAGCTCGCCCACCTCGTCGAGGAACAGGGTGCCCTTGCTCGCCTCCTCGAACGCGCCCTGGCGCTGGCGGTCGGCGCCGGTAAAGGCGCCTTTCTCGTGGCCGAACAGCTCGCTCTCGATGAGGTTCTGCGGGATGGCCGCGCAGTTGAGCGGAACGAAGGGCCCGCCGCGACGGCCGGAGAGCTTGTGGATGGCCTGCGCCACCAGCTCTTTGCCACTGCCGGTCTCGCCGAACACGCACACGGTGGCGTCGTGCGGCGCGACCTTCTCGATGAACGCGAAGGTGCGCGCGAACGTGGCGTCGGCGGTGTGGAGATCGACGCAGCGCCACGGGCCCGCCCCGCTCGGCGCGTCGATCGGCTCCTCGCTCTCTTTGCTCTCGGCCACCAAGGCGGCCTTGCCGAGCTTGATGGTGCTGCCGATGGGCACCTCGGCCTCGACGACGCGCACGTCGCCCACGTAGGTGCCGTTGGTGCTGTCGAGGTCGCGCACGAACAGGCGCTCGCCGCGCAAGAACAGCTGCGCGTGGAACGACGACACGAAGCCGTCGTCGATGACCACGTCGTTGTCGGGGTGGGCGCCGATGCGCAGCCCCTCGGCCGGGATATCGATGACGCGCCCGCCGGCCGCCGCCGGCAGGCGCAGGCGCACGTCGACGCGGGTGAGCGTGCCGCCGCCGGGGCGCGTGCGCAGGATGCCGGTGCGCTGCGCGCCGCTGACGCGCGCCGACGCGGGGCCGTCGTCGGGCGTGGCCACGAAGCGCGCGATCAGGTGACCCAGGCGCACCTCGTCGCCGTCGTCGAGGTCCTTGTGCTCGTGCTCGCTGCCGCCCACCACCACGCCCTGCCCGCCGCGGTCGACCACGCGGTAGCGGCCGCCGCCGAGCGGCTCGAAGCTGCAGTGCAAGGGCGCCATGGCGTCGTCGGGGACCGACAGATCGTTGGCCGACGAGCGGCCCACGCTGACCGCCTGGCCGTGCAGCGGACAGCGCAGCACCTGCTTGCCGTCGGAGGTGAGCAGCAGCTCCAGCATGGGGCGCCTCTTTGCACGATCACTCGCGCGGCGCCACCCGGAGGTCGCGCGCGAGCTTGGCGAGCTTCTTCTCGCCGATGCCGGGGACCTCGTCGAGCTCCTCGAACGTGGTGAAGCCGCCGCGCGCCGCGCGCGTGTCGACGATGGCGCGCGCCAGCACCGGTCCCACGCCCGCGATGGCCTCGAGCTCGCGCACGGTGGCGCGGTTGACGTCGAGGCGCTCACCCGCGAGCCACGCGCGCGCGCCCGCCGGGGCGCCCTTGCCGTCGCACACGAGCGCGCCGTCGACG
>CAZONM010000051.1:0-20910 GCA_964580865.1 uncultured Myxococcales bacterium
GCACGAGCGCGCCGGTGAACGTGGCGGGCCGCGCGCTCATGGCAGCCGGCGCAGCGCGTGGCCGAGCACGGCGCGCGCGGCCGCCTCGTCGCGCGCGCCCGCGCAGCGCTCGAGCACCACGCCGCGCGCGAACAGCAGGCACTCGGGCACGTGCCCTACGCCGAGCTCGTCGAGGAACGCGGCGTTGTCGGCCGCGTCGGCGTCCATGGCGATGGCGTCGACGTCGAGGGCCTGGGCGGCGGCCGCGAAGCTGCGCACGGCGCTCTCGGCGGCCGCGCACTTGCGGCGGGTCACCACCAGCACCACGGGGCGCTCGGCGCGCAGCCGGTTGGTGGCCTCGAGCGCGATCAGCTGCATCATGGTGCCCCCACGGGATCGGCCGGCTGCGGCGGCCGCGAGCGGTAGCCCTCGTCGAGCCCCTCGAAGAACAGCGCCAGCCACGCGGGCATGGCGGCCAGGTCGTGGCGCGGGCCCGAGCGCGGATCGGGGAGCATGACGCCGCGCCCCGCGCGCCAGGCGTCGGCCAGCGGCTCGTGCCTGACGGTGGCGCCGAACGACACGAGCCGCGGCGGCGCCAGCGTCACCTGCCCGGGCGCGCTCTCGACGAAGCGCTGCAGCACCACCGCGCCCTGGCCGTCGCGCAAACCCGAGAGCGGCAAGACGCCGAGCGGCGCCAACATGGTGGTGGCCAGGCGCGCGAACGCGCGGCCCGCGCCGAGCGCCGACAGGCGCCCGGCCGCGAAGCCCGTCGACGTCACGACGGCGTCGGCCCACACCAGCTCGGCGGCGAAGCCCGACGGGGACGCGCGCGTCATCACCTCGCGCACGAGCGGCCCTTCGGGCAGCGTCACCGCGCGCAGGCGCGCCGCTGCCCGCTCGGGCCAGCCGCCGTCGCCGTCGTGGGCGCGCAGCACGAAGCGGCAGGCGAACGGGTCGAGCGTGCGCTCGGCCACCGCCGCCACCGCGGCGTCGACGCATGCGTCCACCACGCGCGCCTTGATGGCGGCGGGCGCGTTGCCGTCTTGTAGCCACGCGAAGGCGCTGCGTCCGTCAACGACCTGGTCGCGCACCAACGACGCCCACGTGAGCAAGAGCGCGCGGTCGTCGGCGCGGTACAGGTCGAGGCCGCGCGCGTCGGGGCCCGCCGACAAGAGCCACGCGGCCACCGTGTCGTGCGCCGTGGGCCGCACCACGGGGTCGGCGTCGTCGAGGGCGCGGGCGTGCACCATGGCGCTCTCGACGCGCTCCACCTGCACGAGCGCGGCGGGCGCGCGCGCGTTTGGCGCTTTGGCTTGGCTCTTCGGCACCAGCACCACGGACCCCGGCGCCAACGCGCGTGGCATGAGCTCGGGGTCGCCCAAGAAGCCCACCCACGGTGCGGCCACGCGCGGCACGTCGCCGGGCATGAGCGCGAAGCCGTCGACGGCGCGGCGCGCGAGGTCCTCGGGCAGCGCGCGGAAGGGGCGCTCGCGCAGGGGCGCGGGCAGAAGCTGCCACAGCTGGTGCGCGAGCGCGCGGCGCTCGGCCGCGTCGCGGTAGCGCTCGAGGAGCGGCGCCGCTTGCTCGGCCGCGTGGGCGAAGGCCTCGACGTGCGCCAGGTTGTCCCAGTCGGGCAGGCGCGCGCGCGCGTCGCGCACGTGCGCGCACCAGGCCTGGAACTCGTGGTCGTCGTGGAGCGCGGCGCCGGCGAGCAGCGACGCGGGCGCGCCCGGGATGGTGGTGGCGCCGGCGAGGTCGCCGCGCTCGATCCGTAGCCCTTCGCTGTGCGCGGCCATGTGCGCTCCGTTGCTCCGCGCGTGGAATGCGCGAGCGGCCCCGCATCTTCCTTGCGATGCGCCGTGCTTTGCAAGGCCGGCGCGCGCGGCCGCGCGTTGGACCGGGGCCCGCCTGACGACCCCGCGCGCCCGCCCGCCTCACGCGTCCCGACGGTCCGTCACGCGCCCGACGTCGTCGGCAGCCCGGCGGCTGCCCAGGCGTTCATGCCGCCCTTGACGCTCACCACGTCGCGGTAGCCCATGGCCTTCATGAGGAGCATGGCGTACATCGAGCGCTGCCCCACGCGGCACACGGTGACGACGGGCGCGTGCAGGTCCTCCGGCAGCGCCGCGTAGCCGCCCACGATGCCGGGCAGGGGCACGTTGGTGGCGCCGGGCGCGCGCTCCTTGGTGAACTCCTCCAGGCTGCGCACGTCGAGGAAGGCGGCGCCCTTGGCCACCCGCGCCGCGCCCTCCGCTGGGCTGACGTTGTCGGGCGAGTCCTTGGCGAACTGCACCACGTTGACCAGGTTCGGATCGCCGCTCGTGTCTTTGCTGCCGGCGAACAGCTCGGGCAGGTGCTTCTTCATGGAGCTGGCGTACTTGAATGCGTTGTCGGGGAAGATCACCACGCACACCACGCCGGGCTCGTCGGGGATGCGCTGAAGCGCGCCCGCCAGCGCCATGGCCGAGCTCGGCCCCGCGATGACGCTCTCCTCCTGGTTCAAGCGCTTGCACAGCTGGTAGGCCTCGACGTTGCCCACCTCCACGAGCGCGTCGTACTCGTTGGGCGCAAACAGCGCGGTCTGCGTGAGCTGCTTGAGGCTGCGCACGCCGGGGATGTCGTGGCCCTCGGCCGGGTGCACGCCGATCACCGTGACGTCGCCGCGCTGGCGCTTGAGGAACCGCCCGGTGCCCGTGACCGTGCCGCAGGTGCCGAGCCCGGCCACGAAGTGCGTGACCTTGCCGGCCGTCTGCTTCCAGATCTCGGGCCCCGTGGTCTGTTCGTGGGCGCGCGGGTTCGCGGGGTTCTGGTACTGGTTCGGGTGGAAGCTGCCGGGCTCTTGACCGAGCTGGGCCGCGAGCGCGATGGCGCCCTCGGGCGCGCCCGGCGCCGGGCACAGGTCGTCGTCGAGCTCGCGCAGGTCGGTGCCGAACAGGCGCAGCGACGCGCGCTTCTCGGCGGGGATCTTGTTCGAGAGCGTGGCCGTGAACCGGTAGCCCTTGGCGTTCGCCAACATCGCCAGCGCCATGCCCGTGTTGCCCGAGGTGGGCTCGACGATGCGCATGCCGGGCGTGAGCAGCCCCCGCTCCTCGCTGTCGGCGATGAGGCTCGCGGCCACGCGGTCCTTCACGGCGCCGAACGGGTTGTACCACTCGAGCTTGGCCCACACCTGGGCGTGGGTGAGGCCCACCACGCGGCGCAGGCGCACCAGGGGCGTGGGGTTGTCGACGTTGCTGGCGAGCTCGAGGATGGAGTCGTAGACGCGCGTCGCGTGGTTCATCCTTGGCGTGATAGCGCAAGGCCCGCGCGCCGCAACGCGCTGCCCCGGCGCGCGCGTCGACGTCCGAGGAGGGACAGGAGCGCGAGGGCACCAAGCGGCCCGGCGCCGCCCAGGCTCGCGCAGCCGGCGCGCACCGCGGGCTCGTCGTCGTCGTCGCGGCGATCGCCGGCCGCGCTGGCATCGCCCTCGGCCACGCAGGCGCCGTCGTCATCCGCGGTGTAGCCGTCGTCGCACGCGCATCCCTGGCCGTCGCTGGCGGGCGAGGCGTGGGCCGGGCAGGCCGGCGGCGGGTCGGTCGGCTCGGCGCCGTCGTCACCGCCCTCGTCCGTGCCGTCGTCGCTGCCGCCATCGTCCGTGCCATCGTCGCTGCCGCCGCCGTCGCTGCCGCCGCCGTCGCTGCCCTCGGGCACGCATTGCGTGGGGTCGTTGCTGCTCGGCACCAGGCCGGGCGTGCTCTGCCACACGTCGCAGTCGTTGTAGTCGCATGCGCCGATCGTGTTGGTGGGGCAGTCGGCGTCGAAGGCGCCGCAGCCGCAGTCGCAGGTGGCGTCGCCGATCCAGCTCGGATCGCACATCCACTGGCCACCGCCGTCGTCGCCGCCGTCGCCGCCACCGTCGCCGCCATCGTCGACGGGGTCGGCGCCGGGCGCCGGGCCCGCGCCCATGGTGTCGCGCAGCCACTGCTCGAACGACGACACGCGCGCGTACAGTCCGGGCGAACCGGGGTCGCCGCAGCCGTAGCCCCACGACACCACGCCGGCCAGGATGGGCCCGTCGGCGCCCGGCACGGTGAGCGGGCCGCCGCTGTCGCCCTGGCACGAGTCGACGCCGGAAGCACCCGCCGCCAACTGGTCGCTCGTGAGCGACAGGCCGAGGTCGCTCTGGGCCTCGCTGTTGGAGACGATGGGGACGTCGACGGCGCGCAAGGTGTCGGGCATGGAGCCGCCGGCGGAGGTGGTGCCCCAGCCCGAGGCGTTCGCGATCACGCCCGCCGCCGTGCGGCCCGCGCTCGCGTCGTCGGCGGTGGCGAAGGGGATCGGCTGCACGTCGCCGCCGAGGGCGAGCGGCGCGGAGAGGCGCAGGAGCGTGATGTCGTGGCCGCGCTCGGGCGAGCTGAAGCCCGGGTTGCGGACGATCTGGGAGACGTCGGCGACCTGCCCTTGGTTCGATTGTGAGAGGCGCGTGATGCCGGCGACCACCGTCAGGTTGCCGGCGCTCTCGCCCTCGACACAGTGCTGCGCGGTCACCACCCAGTCGGCGGCCACGATGGAGCCGCCGCAGAAGTGCCCGCCCCACCCCGACTGCAGCGAGACCTGCCACGGGTGCGCGCCGATGGTGGTGGCGGCGCCGCCCACGATGGCCTGCTCGTCGGTGCCGGCGCCAACGCCGCCGATCCCCGCCGGTTGGCAGCCGAGCGGCGCGAGCGCGAGCGCGAGCAGCACGAGCGGTTGGCGGGAGCGGTGGCGGGCTGTGAGCTGTGTCATGGCCGCCCACGTACGGGGCCATGCGCGCAGCTTCAAGTCACACATCATGCGCTGATATGTTCTACTGTGATTACTGTCGGCACACGGTGGTTTTGTGTACTACAAAAAACCACAATCCGTGCGTTTCGATATTCTCTCGAGAGCGCGAGGGCTTGGCGCCTGTGTGGGCGCAACGGCCCAGCGCGACCGCGCGACGGTGTCAGGCGCGACGCGCTCGGCCATCCGTCGGATGACCGACGTCGGTAGCGCAGATCAGTTCTGTCAGGCGCGCGCTGTCAGGCGCCCGTCACCGGCGCCGCGCCAGCTCGGCGACGATGGCGCGGCAGCCTTCCTCCACGAGGTCGAGCACGGCCTCGAAGCCCTCGGCGCCGCCGTAGTACGGGTCGGGCACCTCGCGGCCCGTGGGCGCGTCGTCGTCGGCCCCCACCACGTCGAGGAAGAGGCTCACCTTGGCGCGGTGCAGCTCGGGCGCCAGGCGTCGCAGCTCGCGCAGGTGTCCTTGGTCCATGGCGTAGATGCGATCGAAGAAGGCGAAGTCGGCGCCGCCGATCTGCCGCGCGCGCAGCGAGCTCAGGTCGTAGCCGCGCGCGCGCGCGTGGCGCACCGTGCGCGGATCGGGCGCCTCGCCCGCATGCCAGCCGCCAAGGCCGGCAGAGTCGACCTCGAGCTCCAACGACGCCGCGTGCGCGAGGCGCCGCAGCACCCCCTCGGCGGTGGGCGAGCGACAGATGTTGCCCGAGCACACGAACAAGATCCGCATGGCGCGCCTGTTCTACTTGCCGACCATGCCGCGCTCAACGGCGGGTCGGTGCCAGGAGAAAGCGCTGGCGCGCCCTGCGGACCGTCGCCTTCGGGGGGAGCGGCAGGCGTGTCCGGCTAGGGGCTCCAGGTGCGCTTGATCGTCTTTGCGCGGCGCAGCTGCTCCCGAAGGGAAGGAAACCGCTCCGCGACCTTGCGCGCAGAGGCCTCGTTTCCATCCAACACCTCCACGATAGCACCAAGCTGCAGGACCTCGTCGGCGTGGACCGAGCCCGAAAGGGGCGCAAGCGCCTCGCGCATCCACGCGTGAAGGTCCTTCTTGGGCAACGCCGCGACGGTCAATGACACCTGGCGCATCATCGCGGCGGGGTCTGGCGATGCGCCCGCCGGTGGGACAGCACCTGTTGGCGCGACACCCCCCGGTGCGATCGCCGTGGCGGTCGGCGACGGACAGCGGTGGTCCAGGCACCAGTCGTAGACGACGTAGTCCCGATCCTCCGGGCGGCCCTCCGCAAGGATCGCGCCGAGCGTGACGCGAACGCGGAGCACCTCGTGGTACGGGTCTGCGGGCAGCTCCCCCGCTTGCACCAGGTCTTTCATCGCGCGCCACGTTGTGATCGCCAGAACGGTGCGGTCGAGCGCTTCGTTGGCGACGGCATTGAGGACGGGCAGGTTCGGCGCATCCTTGATGCCATCCAGTGTGTCCCAGTCCCGCGTCACCTCGGCGGCCTGTTCGAACCACGCCTTCGCGCCGGCGGTATCGGTTCGCGCCAGGGTGAGCAATTCCACCGCGGCATCTCGCCGGAGCTCAGGAATGGTTGGCTGGAGCTCGACGGCTCGACGAAACGCCGCGACCGTGTCCTTGTCGTGCTTGCCTGCGGCATATCTTGATTGCCCGGCCATCCACCACGCCATCGCATATTTGGAATCGAGCTTTGCGGCAGCGACAAAGGCGTTCTCCGCGGCTGCGGCATTGGCAAGCCGAAGGAGCGCCATGCCCTGACACACCCGCACCGGGGGATAGGTCGGCGCAACCTTGAACGCCTCCTTGCAGCGCTCGAGCGCAGCGTTCGCGTCTCCGCTGTCGAGAAGACCCTTCGCTTGAGCCAAGTGCGGCGCCGCGGCGGGGTTCGCCGTTGGGTAAGCAAACGGTTCCGCCACAAACGGCGAGGCCGCGACGAACACCACGAGATGTACGAGCACTAGTATTCCCTGTCGAGGTTTATTGTTAATTGACAGCAATCAGTCGGGTACTGGGCCATCCCAAGATGTATCCCACACTGAGCCTGAATCGCTCACCGCGATGTCGTCTGACCCTTCGAGGACCGCCCCCGGCGGCGTGTCGGGAGGCGCCGCCGAGTCGACATAGGCGGCACTCCATTGCAGCGCGAGCACGCGCGCACCGCCAGGATCGCCCCACGGGGGGCCGCGATCTTCGATCAGGCGCAATGCGAGCGTCGAAAGGTCCAGGCTCGCGACCGCGGCCTCGCCGTCGGGCGAGTAGACGAACGAGCCAAACGCATGGCTCGCGTCGATGGTCTCGCCGCTGGCGAGCCGTTCCGTGCTGACCTTCACGCTCCCGCTAGGGGCCCATCGGTCGGCCACCGTGACGTCGTGGTCGACGCTGGTGGTAGACCACGCCCAGGAGATGCGAGTGACGCCGACGTCCTCGAAGGAGACTGCGGTCGACCCTAACGCGGTCCCGCACACCTCGGTCAGCTCGATGATGCCGTCCGCGTCGGGATCGAAACCTTCGTCGTCGCCTACCGTGGCAATTCGCATCGTGCCGCACTCGGGGTCTTCACACGCGACAAGGAGCTGCACGATCATGAGGAAGACGAGGGCGCGACGGAGGATGGTCATCGGGTCGAAGACCATACTACCGACGTGTGAACGTCGTCAGCTCGTCCCGAGCTGAGGCTGCCCACATTCCCCGCATGGCGCGCCTGTTCTACTTGCCGAACAGCTTGCCCACCAGCCCGCCGCGTCCGCCGCTCGTGGGCTTCGGCTCGTCCACCTCGAGCCGCGCCAGGATCTTCATCATGTTCGACTGGTACGTCATGTTCTTGCCGTCGAGCTCGACGGCCGTGGTGGCCGCGGCGTACGCGGCCTTGAAGTCCTTCATGCGCGTCGCCAACAGCACGCTCAGGCGGTTGAACGCCGCGGCCGACGTCGGCGCCAGCTCACAGAGCTTGCGCGCGTGCGCCACGGCGCTCTCGTAGTCGCCGGCTTGCTCCGCGAGCTGGCAGGCCTCGAACAGCTCCTTGACCGAGCCAGGGTTGGCCGCGGCGTTCGACGTGGAGGACGTCGGACCGCCCACCATCTTGCTCCAGTCGGCGACCAGCTGGCGGTACTTCTCGTTGCTCGGGTCGGCGTCGGCCGCCATCTTGGCGTAGCCCCAGGCGCGGCCCGCGCGACCCTCGTGCAGGTCCTTCATGCACAGCTCGTAGAACTGCTGGGCGCGCGCCGCCGCCTCCTTGGACGGCGGCGCCGACGACGCCACCGACGCCGCGGTGGGCACGCCGGCGCGACGCGCCAACGTGAGGCCCGCCTTGGGGGTGTAGGCAAGCTGGGGATCGCGATCCGGCGACGGCGTCGTCGACAGCGGGCGCTTCGGCCCCGAGGGTGGCATGGGCGTGTTGCGCTGACGTTGGCGCAGCGGCTCCACGCGCATGGCGGGGCGAGCCAGCGCCACCTCGTCGGAGGTGGGCACCTGAAAGGCGCTGGGGTCGACGGCCTCGCGCGGGCTCGCGGCCCACGGCGACGGTTCCGGTGGCGGCGGCGCGCTCTCGACGGGCGGCGCGGGCGCGCGCGGCGGCGGCTCGGGGGGCGACGGCATCGGCAGCGGCACCATGACGAGGTCGTCGAAGTGCTCTTGCGTGGGCGGGGGCGTCGTCAGGCGCGGCAGCGGCACGGTGGGGCCGAGCGCGTCGGCGGCGCTGGCCAGGGGCGGCAGGTCGTCGATCTCGCTGGTGGGCTCTTCGAGCGCCACGGCCATGGCCTCTTGGGTCGTCGCCGGCGCCGTCACCTCGACCATGGCCTTCTCGATCAGCATGGCGAGCACCACGCGCAGATCGTTCTCGGCCATGCAGCTCGCCGCCTGCAGGTCGCTCACGCTGCGCTGGCCGTCGACCAGGTCGAAGACCAAGCCCTCCACCGGCTTCAGGAAGTCGCGGCGCGCCATGGCATCGTCGGCGCGCCGCGGCACGGCGGCGGGCTGCAGCACGCGCGCCAGCTCGGCGCTCAGGTACACGGGGGCCGGCGGCGGCTGGTCCTCGACGTCGATGGCCACGAAGAACGCGCCCGTGCGATCGCTCAGGAAGCTCTCGGTCTCGCCGTCGTCGAGGCGGCCGAGGATGACCGCGTCGCCGCCCATGAGGTCGGCCACCTCCACGTCGAGGTCGTCGTCGCCGGCGGCGGGCCCGGGCGCGGCGAGCAGCGCCGCCAAGTCGGGGGCGTCCACCACCGGGATGGTGCGCTTGGCGAGCTCGTCGTCGTCGTCGTCGTCGTCATCGTCATCAAGCTCGCCGCCGTCGGCGCCCACCACCAGGCCCGCGCCGGCCGGCGGCTCCGGCGGCAGGAACATCGACGGGTCGAGGATCCACTCGCAGCGCGCGCAAATCCATGCGCCCTCGGCGTAGGCCGACGCGCATTTTGGGCAACGTCCAGCGGTCACGACAGCAACCCCGATCGCGGAGCCTAGCAGGCTGGCGGCGCTGCACCGCATTCGTGACCGCGCCCCGCGCGCGGTTGCGCGCCGGCGCCCGCCGGCCGAAAGAAGGCGCGCCGGAGCACCCCATGGCCAGCCTGTTCGACGAGCTCAACGACAAGGTCAAGCGCGAGCCGCGCCTCACCAAGCGCAATATGCCGCGCGCCGACCTGGGTTTGCTGTTGTTCAACGCGAGGGACGACGTGCGCGCGCTCTGGCATGCGGCGCGCGACGCGTGTCATCGCGACGCGCGCGAGGGGCGCGTGCCCGACGCGGCGCTGACGGCGGCGGTCGAGAAGCTCGGCCCCATCTTCGGCGAGCGGTGATCACGGCGCCGGCGGCGGGTCGCCGTCGCACCCGGGGATCGCCACGGGCACGCACGGGTCGGCGTCGGCGGCGTCGAATTCGTCCACGGTACCGTCGCCATCAGCGTCCGTGTCGTCGCGCTCGCGCGCGTCGCTGACGCCGTCGCCGTCCGTGTCGACGTCCTCGTCACCATCCTCTTGGCCATCGCCGTCGGTGTCGGGGTCGTGCTCGTCGGTGCCCGCCCAATACTCGGCCTGGTCCGACAGGCCATCGGCGTCGCTGTCGCAGGCCGCGGCCGACGGTACGCACGGGTCAGCGTCGTCGTGATCGGCCTCGGCCTCGGCGCCGTCGCCGTCCTCGTCCACGTCGTTGGACTCCAGGGCGTCGATGACGCCGTCGGCGTCGCCGTCCACGGGATCGTCGACGTCGCCCACCTCGGCGCCGTCGGGCTCCTGGTCGGCGTCGGTGTCGGCGCGCAGGGGATCGGTGCCGAGCGCCACCTCGGTGTCATCGGCCAGGCCGTCGTCGTCGCTGTCCGCCACGGGCGGCCCGTCGAGCTCGGCGGGTACGCTCACCACCCAGTCGCCCAGCCGCCCCTCGTCGAGCGGCCGCGCTCCGGCCAGCGCGCGCACGGTGCCGTGCCAGGCCTCGGCGCCGCCCACCACCTCCACCAACAGGTCGGCGCCGCGCGTCGGCACCCGCGCCGCCTCCGAGCGCCCCGCCGTGTCGACGTCGAGGGCGCCGTCGCCGTCGGCGTCGGCCCAGGCGATGAGCACGAGGGAGCGATCGGCCGGCAGCGCGTGCAGCAGGTCGAGCGAGGAACGCCCGGGCCCGCGCGCCAGCTCCAGCGCGGGCGTCTCCGCGCGGTGCACGCCGATGGCGCGGCCGCCCTCGGCGAGCGAGACGGCGAAGCGGTCGGCGTCGAACAGGTCGAGGCGCGCGCCCGGCGCCTCGCTCTGAAGCTCGAGCTCCAGGCGCCCCTGCAGCTCGGCGTCGACGCAGGCCGTGAGGGCGAGGGGCAAGAGGAGGAGCGGCAGGGCGCGCGGCATACCGAGCGACGCCGGCGGCCCCCTCCCACATTCACCGCCGTTGACGCGACGGTGCCGCCGGTGCGATCCCACCCCGCGCTCTGACGCGACACCCCCCACGGAGGACGTGATGGCCGACACCGACCAGCTCTGGGAGCGCTACCAAGCGCAGCTCTTCGCCGACGAGCGGCTCGGCTTCTCCATCGACGTCTCGCGCATGGACCTGGACGACGCGTTCTTCGCCCAGCACGCGGCGCTCACCGCGAAGGCGCACGAGGCCATGAGCGCCCTCGAGCGCGGCGCCATCGCCAACCCCGACGAGCAGCGCATGGTGGGCCACTACTGGCTGCGCGCGCCCGGGCTGGCCCCCACGGCCGAGATCCGCGCGCAGATCGAGGACACGCTCGGCGCCATCCACCGCTTCGCCGCCGATGTGCACGGCGGCCGGCTCAGCGCCGAGGACGGCGGGCGCTTCACCAACGTGCTCGTGGTGGGCATCGGCGGCAGCGCCCTTGGCCCGCAGCTCGTGGCCGACGCGCTCGGCTCAGCCAACGACCGCATGCGCGTGTTCTTCTTCGACAACACCGACCCCGACGGCATCGATCGCGTGATCGAGAGCATCGAGCGCGCCGGCGGCCTGGCGCGCACCCTCACCGTCGTCATCTCGAAGTCGGGGGGCACCAAAGAGACCCGGAACGGCATGATCGAGGCGCAGGCCGCCTACGCCGCGCGCGGGCTCACGCCGTCGGCGCACATGGTGGCCGTCACCGGCGAGGGCAGCGAGCTCGACCGCACGGCCTCGAGCCAGCAGTGGATCGCGCGCTTCCCCATGTGGGACTGGGTCGGCGGGCGCACGTCGGAGCTGTGCGCCGTGGGCCTGCTGCCGGCCGCCCTGCAGGGCCTCAACATCGAGGGCATGCTGAAGGGCGCGCGCGCCATGGACGAGCTCACGCGCGCCCCCGACCCGAAGAAGAACCCCGCCATGCTCTTGGCGCTGTCGTGGCTCAAGGCCACCGAGGGCCAGGGCAAGAAGGACCTGGTGGTGCTGCCCTACAAGGACCGGCTGGTGTTGTTCTCGCGCTACCTGCAGCAGCTCATCATGGAGTCGCTCGGCAAACAGCACGACCTCGACGGCAAGGTGGTGCACCAGGGCATCGCGGTGTACGGCAACAAGGGCTCCACCGATCAGCACGCCTACGTGCAACAGCTGCGCGACGGCGTGGCCAACTTCTTCGCCACCTTCATCGAGGTGCAGAAGGAACGGGCCGGCTCCTCCATCGAGGTGGAGCCGGGCGTCACCTCGGGCGACTACCTGTTCGGCTTCTGGTACGGCACGCGCCGCGCGCTCTACGAGGGCGGGCGGCGCAGCGTCACCCTCACCATCGACGACGTCACGCCGCACCGCCTGGGGGGCTTGATCGCGCTGTGGGAGCGCGCCGTGGGCTTCTACGCCACCTTCGTCAACGTCAACGCCTACCACCAGCCCGGCGTGGAGGCCGGCAAGAAGGCGGCGCAGGCCGTCATCACGCTGCAGGCCAAGGTGCTGGGCGCGCTGCACGGCTCGCCGGAGGCCGTCACCGCCGAGCAGCTGGCCGCGGCGATCGGCGAGCGCGGCGAGGTCGAGGCGGTCTTCAAGCTCCTCGAGCACCTGGCCGCCAACGGGCGCGCACGCAAGACCAAGGGCGCGCACCCGTGCCAGGCGCGCTTCACGCGCTGACCGCGAGCGCGCTCACGCGGGCACCGCGGCCTCGTCTCGCCCGATGACGAAGCGGGCGATCTCGAGATCGGTGGGCGGGCGCCCGCACGACGACAGCACGTCCATCCAGTGATCCACGCCGGCGGCGCCGTCGAAGACGCGCCGACACGCGACCGACGACAGGCCCACCTCGCGCGCGCTGCGCGAGAACGAGAACCACGCGAGCCGCTCGGCGAACAGCACGGCGGCGAATGGCACCGACGCCACCAGGGGCGCCAGCACCGCGAGCAGGCCCTTGCTGTCGACGGTGAGCGCCAGGCCCACCACGCCGGCCACGGTGGTGACGATGCCGAGGAAGCTCACCCACCCGCGCGCGCGCTCGAGCGCCAGGCGCGCCCGCACCAGGCCGGCCACCACCGCGGGGTCGACCTCGTGCGCGTCGAGCTCGCGCAGCACCTGCCGCGCCAACGCCGTGCTCGACGACAGCGGCGCCACCGGCAAGATGGGCGTGCGGTCCATAGGCAGAGTGTAGCGCCCCGCACCGGATCCTGCCCGCGCCGCCCCGGCCGAGCACCGGAGCCGGTCAGCCGATGCTCTTCTTCATCACCACGTGGTCGATGCCGGCGTCGACGAAGACCTCACCCTCGGCCCGGTAGCCCAGGCGCCGGTAGAACGCCTCGGCCGACAGCTGGCTCGCGAGCATCATGGTGACGGCGCCCGCCCTCGCGGCCTCGCCCTCGAGGGCGAACATCAGCGCCGCGCCCACGCCCGCGCCCCGGTGCGCGGCCAGCACGGCGACGCGCTGCGCCTTGGCGGTGTCGCCGTCGAGGAACAGGAGCCGGGCGGTGCCGATGGCCTCCTCGGGCGCGCTGGCCGCGCTCGGCGTGGCCAGAAAGTGGCGGCACACGCCGTCGAGCGCGTCGAGCTCATCGGCCTCGGGCACGCCCTGCTCCTCGATGAAGACGGTGCGCCGGATGCGCAGGCATGCGGCCAGCTCGGCGGCGGTGGTGGCGCGACGGACGTGCACGATGCCCGAGTCTTCCCGTGGCAGGCCCGGTCGGCGCAAGATGGGTCCGTGCCGAGCCTCCGCGCCACCCTGCCGATCGCGCTGCTGGCCGCCACGCTCGCGCGCGGCGCCGAGCCGGTGGCGCGCTCCATCGACGCCGCGGCCGTCACCTTCGCCGTCGAGCCGGCGCGTATCGTCCTGGGCGAGACCGAGAGCGCCACCGTCACCCTCACGGCCAAGCACAAGGACGGCGCCCCCCTCGACGTGGCGCCGCCCACGGTGACGGTCTCCACGGGCGCGCTGTCGACGCCCGTGCGCACGGCCCCCGGCGTGTGGACGAGCACGTTCACGCCCCCGAAGGAGGCGTTCCCCCACGTGGCCATCGTGGCCGCCACCATCGACACGGCCACCACCTCGGCGGTGGGCTTCGTGCCCCTGCAGCTGTGGGGCAAGGGCGAGACCGCCGTGCGCACCAAGCCGAACAGCACGGTGACGGTGTTCATCGGCAACGACAGCCACGGGCCCGTGCAGGCCGACGCCACCGGCCTGGCCAAGGTGCCGCTCCTGGTGCCCCCGGGCCCCGAGCGCGCCGTGGCCCGCTCCGTCGACGAGGTGGGCAACGAGTCGCAGAAGACCATCGACCTCGGCGTGCCGCCGTTCAACCGCGTGGCGCTGGTGGCGCTCGACGACCCCGTGGCCGCCGACGGCGGGGCGCGCGGCCGCCTGCTCGCCTTCGTCGTCGACAAGAAGGGCGCCCCCCTGCACACGGCCAAGCTCACCACCACGGCCAGCGTTGGGGCCTTCACGGCCGCGCCCCTGGGCGTGGCGCCGGGCGTGTTCCTGGTGGGCTGGCAGCCGGGCAAGGTGGCGCCGGGCACCGCCACGGTAACGGTGGCGCTCGATGGCGCGCCGGGCTCGAAGGCCGCAGCGTCGGTGCGCCTCATCAGCGGCGCGCCCGCCAAGGCCGTGTTCACGCTGTCCAAGAACGCCCTCACCGCCGACGACGAGCGCGTGGTCGAGACGGTGGTGCAGCTCTTCGACGGTGCGGGCAGCACCGTGGCCGCCAGCGCCGCCTCCGTCGACGTCGACTACGGCCGCATCGACACCATCAGCACGCTGCCCGACGGGCGGCGCCGCATCCACTGGCTGATCCCGGCGCAGACCGAGCGCACCAAGGTGACCATCACCGCGCGCGTACCGTCGGGCGCCGTGCTGGGCGACGCCACCGTGGCGCTCACCACCGGCAAGCCGGCGCGCGCGTTCTTCGACAAGGCCGACGTGGTGATCGCCGACGGCGAGAGCGCGGTGGCGCTGGTGCTGCACGTCACCGATCGCGCCGGCAACGCGCTGGTGCCCACGGGCGCGCACATCGACGTGGACGCGCGCGCCGGCCGCATCGAGGGCGGAGCCCTCGACGGCAAGCGCTTCGTGGCGCGCCTGGTGCCGGTGAAGAACGATCACCCCGACTTCGTGCGCGTCACCGGCACCGTCGGCGACGTGGGCGCCGAGACGCTGGTGCGCACGGCGCCGCCGCCGCAGGCCTTGTTCCTCGTGGGCGCGGGGCTGTCGGTGAGCTCCAACTACGGCGCGCTCGTGTCCATGGGCCCCGACGTCTCGCTGTTGGCGCGCCTGCCGGGCTTCGACGGCAGCCTGCATGCGGGCGTGTCCGCCGCGCTCTTGCAGTCGGTGCTGCGGCCTCCCGCGGTGCTCGACCAGCGCAGCTACCCCATCCTGCTCGAGCTGGCCTGGCGCCCGCCGCTCTCGCCCGAGCAGGCCTTCCACCTGGGCGGCGCCGTAGGCGTAGTGCTGGGCGAGCTCGCCTATCCCTTTCGCGACGGCGTGCGGCACACGGTGGAGCCTGCCATCGGCGGGCAGGTGGTCATCGGCTGGGCCCACCGCGCGGGCCCCGGCTTCTTCGAGGTGGATGCCCGCGCCGGCACCGCGCGCGCCGTCGCCGGCGTGGCCGGCGAGCAGCTCGTGGGCTTGCCCATCGGCGTGGCGGTGGTGGCGGGCTATCGGTTCGGCTTGTGAGCGCCGTCGAGCGCACCCTCGACGACATCGACGACGCGGAGGTGGCTCACCCGCCCACGGGCCGCTCCGCGGGGCGCAAGCCGAGCGCCACGGCCGCGCCCGCGGCCAAGAGCGCCGCGCCTACCAGGAACGGCAGACCGTGCGCGCGCTCGAACAAGAGGCCCGACACGGCGGGGCCGAGGATGCGACCGAGCGCCGACATCGACTGCGACAGCCCGAGCGTCAGGCCCTGGCGCTCGGCGTCCACCGAGCGCGACAACAGGCTCGACTGCGAGGGCGAGAACAGACCCGAGCCCACCGAGAGCACCACCACGGGCGCGAACAACAGCGCGTAGCTCGGCGCCCACGCGATGCCCACGAACGACAGCGCGCACAAGGCGGCGCCGCCCACGATGAGCGCCTTCTCGCCGAGCCGCCGCCGCGCGGGCCCGATGAGCCCCCCCTGCACCACCACGGCGGTGACGCCCACGGCCAACAGCACCCAGGTGGTGAGGCGCGTGGCCGCGCGGTGCCCGGCGTCGGTGCCGAGGATGTCCTGCGCCACGAACTCGTGCTCGACGAACAGCGCCAGCGCCGTCTCCATGAGCGAGAAGCCGGTGGTGAACACGAAGATGACGGCGAGCAGGCGCGGCACGTTGACGACGGCACGCACCGCGGCGAACGCGCGCAACCCGCGCACCGCGCGCTCGGCCTGCGGTCCCGGCCGGCGCGTCTCGGGCAGGAGCGCGAAGGCGAGCAACCAGTTGACGCCCGCGAGCGCGGCCGACACGAACGCCGGCGCCGCCGGGCCCATGGCCGAGCCCACCAGCCCGCCGATGACGGGCCCGAACACGAAGCCGAGGCCGAAGGCGGCGCCCAGGATGCCCATGGCCTTGGCGCGCTCGTGCCCGGGTGTCACGTCGGCGACCAGGGCCTGCACGGTGCCGAGGTTGGCGTTGCCGAAGCCCGCGATCATGCGCGCGGCGAACAGCATGGGCAGGCTCTGCGCCAGGCCGAACACGAGGAAGCCCACGCCGCCGAACGCCACCGAGATGAGCACCACGGGGCGGCGGCCGATGCGATCGGACAGGCGCCCCCACACGGGCGCGAACACGAGCTGCATCAGCGAGTAGCTGGCGCCGATGAGCGTCACCACCGTGGGGCTGGCGCCGAAGCTCTCGGCGTAGAACGGCTGGATGGGGATGATGACGCCGAAGCCGAGCAGGTCGAGGAACAGCGTGACGAACGCGACGGCCAACGCGCGTCGTCGCTGGGGCTGGTCGACGACTGGCGTGGGCGCCGGCGCGGCGTCGGTCATGCCTCCGTGTGCCGATCTGCGGCTGGTCCCGCAAGACCGCGCGCGTGCGATCGCGCCGGGTTGCGCCGCGGCGTGGGGGTGTCATGCTGCCCCGCAAGGATCCTCCATGACCCTCGACCTGCGCCTCCTCCTCCTCGCCCTGCCCACCCTCACGCTCGCCCTGGCCGCCTGCCCGCCCCCCGGCGACGGCGACGACGACGACGACGACGCCGGCGTCGACGTGGTGGACGCGGGCACCGAGGGCGAGGGCGAGGGCGAGGGCGAGGGCGAGGGCGAGTGCACCCCGGGCTGCCAGACGCCCACCAGCGAGCGCACCTGCGACGCCAACGGCGACCCCGTGGTGACGCCGTGCGCGCAGAACGAGGCGTGCAGCACCACGGCGTGCGAGGTCATCCAGGGGGAGGAGTACACGGGCACCGCAGAAGACGGCGTCGTGTGCGACGCGGTCACGTGCGCCGATCCCAACTCCGCCTGCTGTGTCACGGTCGGCGCCTCGGTGGTGGCCACCTGCATCGACCCGAGCGACACGTGCGCTGGCGGGTTCATCGCCGCGCCCCTCGTGTGCGACGGCGCCGAGGACTGCGCCGTGGGCGAGGAGTGCTGCCTCGACGGCGAGCCGCTGTCGACCAGGTGCGTGCCCACTGGCACGTGCGTGCAGCCTGGGCAGACCGACTCGCTCGTGTGCCTCACCACGGCGGAGTGCGACGTCGACGAGCTGTGCTGCGGCTTCTCCGGCAGCACCTTCGACCTGCCGGTGGACCTCGGCACCTGCGCGCCGGCCGAGAACGATTGCGGCCTCTGAGCGCCGCGCCACCCCCTCAGGAGCACCCGTGCCGGCCAAGAAGAAGCGCGCAGCGACTGCGCCCTCGAAGACGAGCGCCAAGAAGGGCGCCAAGAAGCCCGCCAAGAAGCCCACGACGAAGGGCGCGAAGAAGCCCGCCAAGAAGCCCGCGGCGAAGGGCGCCAAGAAACCCGCGCGCGCTGCGGGCACGCGCGCCAGGGCGACCCCGGCGAAGTCCGCGGGGGCGCAGAAGAAGCAGGCGGCCCGCCCCAAGCGTGACGTCGTGGCCGCGGGACCGCCGGTGGCCGCGCCGCCGCGCCCCGCGCCCCGGCCGCCGCCCGATCCCACGGAGGAGCTGGCGCAAGTGCTGGCCGCGCTGTCCCTGGCCAAGAAGGCCGAGGACGTCGTCATCCTGCACGTCACCGAGCTGACGAGCTACGCCGACTACTTCGTGCTCGCGTCGGCGCCGAGCGAGCGGCAAGTGCAGGCCATCGCGCGCCACGTGGCCGAGGAGATGAAGCGCGCGGGCAAAGGCACCTTCGGCACCGAGGGCCTCGAGCAGGGCCACTGGGTGCTGTGCGACTACGGCGCCGTCGTGCTGCACGTCTTCCTCGGCAGCGCGCGGCAGTACTACGACCTCGAGGGCTTCTGGCAAGACGCCCCGCGCCTGGCCGTCGACGAGGCGCTGGGCTTGCGGGCCTACGCCGCGCTCGAGGCCGCGGTGGCCGCCCACGCCGCCGACGCCGACGAGAGCCCGGCCTTCGCCGCCAACGAATGAAGAAGCGCCTGCGCGTGATCTTCCTCGGCGAGGACGCGCGCGACCCGCTGCAGCAGGCGGCGGCCGCCTACCTCGAGCGCGCGGGGCGCCGCCTCGACGCGGGGCTCGTGCCGCTGCCGCCCACCAAGCGCGGCAAGGGCGCCGACGACGAGCGCGTGCGCCTCGACGAGGCCGAGCGCCTGCTCGCCGCTTCCGCGGGCTGCACGCGCGTGGCGCTCGACGCCGCGGGCGCGGCGTTCGCGTCGTCGGAGGCGCTGGCGGCGCGGCTCGAGAAGCTCCTGGCGCGCGGCAAGCCGCTGGCGTTCCTGATCGGCGGCGCCACCGGGCTGCACGCGAGCGTCAACGACGCGGCCGACGAGGTGTGGTCGCTGTCGACGCTGACGCTGGCCCACCGGCTGGCGGTGTGCGTCTTGTGCGAGCAGCTCTACCGCGCGGCGGAGATCGCGCGCGGCGGGCCGTACCACAAGTGACCTACTCCGCAGCCTTGGCCGCCGCGCGCTCGCGCTTCGGCCGCGCCAGCACGCGCCCGATGAGCGAGCCGCCGGTGGCCTCGATCTCGCCCACCACGCCGCGGGCGCGCGGCTCGAAGCGCTCGATGAAGCGCAAGGCCAAGGACGCGCGCTCCTCGTAGTCGGCCGTGCCCTTCACCTCGCTGGCCTGGCGCACCAAGGTCTCGGCCACCGCCGACCACGTGAGCAGCTTCGTGAGCCGCTCGGCGTGCAGCAGGCCGAAGCTGAAGTCCTTCTGCGGATCCCAGTCCTTCATGAACGCGGTCTTCCACTCGGCCAGTGGGCGGCCGCGCACGTCGCCGAGCTTGTCGGCGGCGATGCGCGTGATGATGGTCTGCATGGCGCTCATGGCGTGGTGGCGCAGGCGCGCCTCGCCCTTCTCGAGGTCGGTGCGCGCCGACAAGGTCTCGAGCCGCGCGGTGGCGAGCTCCGACAAGAAGCGCGTGGGGTTCCTGATGGCCGCCTGCAGGTTGTCCTTCAGCGCCATCAGCGCCTGGATCTGGCTCGTGCCCTCGTAGACGGGGATGACCAGGGCGTCGCGCAGGATCTTCTCGGCGCCGGTCTCGGTGATGTAGCCCACGCCGCCCATGATCTGCATGCACATGCGCGCCATGCGCACGCACTCCTCGCCGGCCCAGTACTTGATGAGCGGCGTGAGCTGACGCGCCTTGCGCTTGTGGCGGCGCGCCTTCTTCTCGGTCTCGTGGCGCGCCTCCTCGGTGGCCTCGGGCTTCACCTTGCTGGCGAGCTTCATGCGCGCGCTCACCTCCTCGTGGAAGGCGGCCTCGAAGCAGATGGCGCGCAGGCCGCGGATCACCACCTCCATCTCGTCGAGCTCGTCGGCGATCATCTCGTGGCGCGCGATGGGCTTGCCCATGGTGACGCGCTCCTCGGCGTAGGCGCGCGCCATGCGGTACGCCGACTCGCAGGTGCCGATGCCCTCGAAGCCCACGCTGATGCGCGCGTTGTTCATGAGCATCAGCATGCCGAGGAAGCCGTGGCCGCGCTGCCCGAGCAGCTCGGCGCGCGACTCGTCGTAATTGATGGTGGCGGCCACGGCCGAGTGCTGCCCCATCTTGTGCTCGACGCCGCCGATGTCGAAGTTGCGGCGCGCGCCCGCGTCGGTCTTTTGGCAGCGCTGGCCCTGCGCGTCGACGAAGCGGGGCACGTAGAAGAGCGACAGGCCCTTGAGGCCCGGGTGCGTCTTCTCGTCCTCCGAGCGCGCGATGACGATGTGGTGGTCGCCATGGCCGGCGGTGATGAAGATCTTTTGCCCGGTGACGCGCCAGCTGCCGTCGGGGGCGAGCACGGCCTTCGCCTTGATCTGCGCGAGGTCGCTGCCGGCGCCGGGCTCGGTGAGCACCATGGCGCCCCACTCTTGGTTCTCGGCGATGCGGCGCACCACGTCGTCGAAGCGGGTCTTCACCGGCACGCCGTCCTTGATCTCCACGCTGCCCTCTTCCATCGAATAGAAGAGCAGCGCTTGGCCGATGCCGGAGTAGAAGCCGAACTCGGCGGCCACGCTGGCGTCGGCGCGCGTGACCAGCTCCACCAGCACGTTCTGGATCAGGATCGGCACGTTGGAGCCGCCCAGGCGGCGCGGCAGCGTGAGCGAGAGCGCGCCGAGCCCCTGCATCTGGTCGAGGATCTTCTTCATGCGCGGCGGCGGCACCACCTCGCCGTCCTTGACGACCGGGTGCTCGGTGTCGAGCTCGTGCTCGTGCGCCGCGATCTCGCGTGCCACGAACTCGCCGAGGTTCGACAGCACGTCCTCGTAGAAGGCGCGCGCCTCCGCCGGGTCCTTGAAGCCGTCCTCGTCCGCGAACGCCGCCTCCTGCAAGCGCACCAGCGTCGGCCAGTCGACGCGGGAGAGCTGGAAGCGCAGGTCGTCGTTGTCGAGGAAGAAGTTGGTCGAGGTGGTGCGGGTCATGGGTCAGCCTGGACGCCTTTTGACAAATTTGTCAATGCGCAACGTCACGCTGCGTCAATTCGGATCGTCGGGGAACGGCGAGGCCGCGCGGGTGGCGGCGCGCACCTGCGCGGTGCACGGGGGAGGGGAGGCGCCCGGCTCACGCCCGCGCGGAGGGGGCGGCCTGGGCGGCGGCCGCGCGCAGCGCCAGGGCCTCCTGGGTCACGGGGTCGTCGTCGCCCAGGGCACTGCGCGCGAGCACGAACGCGGCCTTGGCGCTCGCGAGCGCGAGCGCCGCCAGGCCGCACTCGACCAGGTGCCGCGCACCAGCAGAAGACACGTCTGAACTCCAGTCACA
>CAZONM010000052.1:0-20864 GCA_964580865.1 uncultured Myxococcales bacterium
TCGCCTTCGCCTTCGCCTTCGCCTTCACCCTCGCCTTCGCCTTCGCCTTCACCCTCACCCTCACCCTCACCCTCACCCTCACCTTCACCTTCGCCCTCACCAGCGGCGGTGGGGGGGCACGCAGACAGAGCGAGCGCCACGAGCAACGGCACGAAGGACCGGAACGGCGTCATCAAGAACCTCGTGGCGCGCATCATCGCGTCTCGGGCGCGCTCGCGCCAGCCGGTGCGCGCCATCGACGTGCGCGGCGCGCGGTCACGGCTGGTCGATGCGCGCGGCGAGCGCGTCGATGGCTCGCACCAGCTCGTCGCGCTCGTGCTCGAGTTGCCGGCGCATGCGGCGCGCGAAGGCCAGCCGCACGAACACGGCCGCGTCGCGCAGCGCGCGCACGCGTGAGCGGAAGAACCAGCGCGTCGTCATGCCGCACAATGGGGCCAGCGCCGCGATGGTGAGGGCAACCGGCAGCCCCGCCACGGCCGCGAGGCCCACGGTGGCGACGACGTGCCAGAGCGGAAAGAAGACCAGCGACGAGAGCACCTTGACCGTCGCCGCTACGTCAGGGCTCGGGCGCACCGCCAGGTACAGGGCGTGCGTGACCCAGAACGGCACCGCGAAGAACAAGGCGCCGAGCGTGGCCACCGGCAACCCCACCAGCGCCACGAACAGGTTGCGCGCGGCGAAGCCGAGCGCCTTCGTGAGCTTGGCGTTGGCGGCGCCGTGCTCGAGCGAGAAGTCGCGCGCCCGTAGGCCGAGCGCGTCGAGGCGCAGGACCCACTCCACGACGCGGGCGCGCACGACGGCCAGCTCGGCGGGCGCGCGCCGGTGCAGCTCGGCGACCCCGTCGGCGAGGCGCTTGAGGCGGGCGGCGCGCTCGGGGTCGCCGAGGCGCCAGACGGCGTCGACGGCGTCGAGCAGCGGCAGGTCCTCCCACGCCTCGAGGTTGACGGTGACGTCGCGCAGCGCGCCGTCGATGGCCTCGGTGAGCGCGCGCACCACCTCGGCGTCGACGTCGGCGGCGGACGCGCGCTCGGCGAACGGCGCCACCGCTAGCGGCGGACCCACCAACGTCGCCACCTGCGAACGAAAGCGCGCCTTGTCGCGATAGGTGAGGCCGACGGGGACCACCACCAGGTCGGCGGCGCCCGCCGCCGTGGCCGCCAGCGCCATGCGCGCGGCACCGGTCTTGAGCCGCTGCAGCTGGGGCTCGTGGTGCGAGATTCCCTCGGGAAAGATGAGCACGGCGCTGCCGGCCGCCAGTGCGCCCGCGACGGCGCGGAAGGTCTCGGCGTTGTGGGCGGTGTCGGCGCCGTCCTTCTGGCGATAGACCGGCAGCGCGTCCATGCCGCGCACCAGCAGCGAGATGCCGGGCATGTCGAAGAGCGGCGCCTTGGCGAGCATGCGCACGCGGCGCCCCGCGGTGTTCAGCACGACGGCTGGGTCGATGAGCCCGTTCGGGTGGTTCGCGACCAGGAGCACGGGTCCGTGCGCGGGCACGGCGCCGCCGAGGTGCGTGCGTCGGTAGAACGCGTCGACCGCCAAGCCGACGACGCCGGCGATGACGCCGTATGCCCCCATGTCGCTCAGCTCACGGGCAGCAACACCGTGAACGTGCTGCCCTTGCCGACCTCGCTCTCCGCGAAGATCTCGCCCTTGTGCGCCTCGACGAAGCTCTTGACGATGGAGAGCCCGAGCCCGGTGCCGCCGAACTCGCGCGTCGACGTGTTGTCGACCTGGTAGAAGCGCTCGAACACCCTGTCGATCTTCTCGGGCGGGATACCGACGCCGCTGTCTTGCACGTCGATGCGCACGAAGGTCTCGTCGGCCAGATCGAACAGCATGGCGGCGCCGTCGTCGACCACTCGCTTCTTGAAGCGGCGTGGCCCGGTCCACAGCTTGCCGCGCAACGTGATGCGTCCGCCCTGCGGCGTGAACTTCACCGAGTTGCCGAGCAGGTTCACGACGATCTGGCCGATCTTGTCCTTGTCACCGCGATAAAACGGCAGCGCGCCGTCGATGTCGATGTCGAGCGTGATGCTCTTCTTCTGACACTGCGGGATGACGCTGGTAGTGGCGTGCTTGAGCACGTCCTTCACGTTGAAGTCGCTCACGTCCATGCGCAGGTTGCCGCTCTCGATGCGCGACAGGTCGAGGATCTGCGAGATCATGGACAAGAGCGTCTCGCCCTTGTCCATGATGGTCTTGACGTAGTCGCGTTGCTCGTCGTTGAGCGTGCCGGCCATGCCCTCGATGAGCATCTCGCTGTAGCCGATGACGCTGGTGAGCGGCGTGCGCAGCTCGTGCGACACGGTGGCGAGGAAGTTGCTCTTGAGCTTGTCGAGCTCTTGCAGACGCTCGTTGTTCTCCTTGAGCGTCCGATTCTTCTCCTCGAGCTCGTGGTAGCTCGCGGTCACCGCCTCGATGTGCATCTGCGAGGTGAGCATCGAGCGGTAGCTGGTGAACACGAGCACGTCGACGATCTTCTGCACGTTGGTCAGGAGCTTCGCCACCAGGTCGTCGGGCGCGCGGCGCACCTGCTCGATGAGGGTCTCGGCGCGCCGCCGATCGAGCTTGGGCTCGATCTGGTAGAGCTGGTCGGTGAGCCCTGGCGTGGCCTGCGGCATGTACGGCCCGAAGATCAGGCGCCCGATGAGATCCCCTTCGTACAAGAGCGGCAGCACCACGTAGCGCAGGCCGCTGAAGCAATCGACGGTGCGCGCCACCTCGACGTTGTCGCGGGTGGGGAAGGGGTCGTTCTTCAGCCCGGTGACCAGCCGTGTGCACGCTTGCCGCGTGGCGCCGAACTCCCAAAGGTAGCCGCAGAACTGGCTGTTACCGACGCGGATGTCGACGAGCTTGTGCCCCGCGTTGTCGAACACCTTCACGCCGACCCGGTAGAGGTCGGCGAAGGCGGTCATGACCTCCTTGAAGGAGTCGCCCTCCAGCAGGTCGGCCAGCGTCACCCGGCGCGCGAGCACGCTCGTGCCCTGGCTGTCGCTCGGCGCCGGTGACCCACGCGCGTCCGCCGTCACGACGACGACCCCCCGCCGCTGCCGGTCTTGGCGCGGATGTCTTGCGCCGTGCGATCGTCGAGCGCGGTCGGATCGCCCACCGACCCGGCGGGCGGGCCCGAGCCGCTCTCGGCCGGCGCGCCCTCGCGCGTGGAGCCGAGCTTGCTCTGCAGCTGCGCCGCCACCGCCGGGCTCACGCGCTTGAACACCGACCGCAGGAACTCGCCCTCGGAGATGCCGAACTTCCCCTCGAAGTCGTACTTGGCGTTGAGGTTGCGGTACGCGAGCTTGAGGAGCGCGAACAGGGTTTCGAGCACGCCCTCGCCGCGGATAGCGACGGCGGCGAACACCGGCTCCTTCGACTTCGCGCGGATCTCCTCGATCTCGGCGTCGGTGCGCACGTTGGGCAAGTCCCGCTTGTTGAACTGGATGGCGATGGGGATGGAGTCGGGCGCGATGCCGTTCTGCCGCAGGTTCTCCATCATGGAGCGCCAAGCGTCGTTGTTCGCCTTGGCCTCCGCGCGCTGGCTGTCGGCGATGAACGCCACACCGTCGGCGCCCGACAGCACGATGCGCCGCGTCGAGGTGTGCATGATCTGGCCCGGAACCGTGTACAGCTTGATCTTCACCTTGAAGCCGCTCTTCGACTTGAAGAACACCGGCAAGAGGTCGAAGAACAGGGTCCGGTCGTCGGCGGTGTCGAGGCTCATCAGCCGACCGCGCGCCTGCGGGTCGAGGAACTGATGGATCATCTGGAGGTTGGTGGTCTTGCCGCTCAGCGCCGGGCCGTAATAGACGACCTTCAACGTGATCTCGCGCTGGGCTTGGTTGAACTGGACCATGGGTGTTGACGCCGGCAGGGCTGTTCTAGCACCGCCCCGTGTCAGCAATCACGTTGACCCCCAACCCTCCGCGTCCACCGTACGACTTCGAGGCAGGAAGGGGCCGGGCGGCGCGTTGGAATGGGGTGTGATGTGGGCGGACCGGCCCAAAGAGCCCCGGACCGGCAGGAGCCGTTGACACCGGCGGCCGGTTGCCTCGAGAACCGGCGGAGCGACCGAAAGGGAGGTCACCGATGGCGAGCGGCCAGGACATCGAAGGCTACCTCATCAAGATGGGCGTCTCCTACGACGAGCTCGCCCAGAACACCTGGATGATCCGCGACTCCGAGGATCAGGTGGAGAACCTCGTGGTCACGCTCAACGATCCCGTGGTGGTGTTCTCCGTCAAGCTCGCCGACATCCCGGGCGACTGCGACCGGATGCGCCTGTACGAAGAGCTCCTGCGCCTCAACGCCACCGAGATGCTGCACGGCGCCTACGGGCTCGCCGGCAACGCCGTGGTGGCCACCGACACGCTGCAGGCCGAGAACATGGACTTCAACGAGTTCCAAGCCTCCGTTGACGCCCTGAACCTATCCATCACCACCCACTACCGGCGCCTGGCGCCCTACTTCGCTCGTGGTCCGAAGGCGAAGGCGTAGCTGCTAAGCTGGCAGACGGGAGTATCCATGGCGATCTTTTCGCGGCTCGGCACCCTCCTCAAGTCGAACGTCAACGACGCGATCTCCAAGGCGGAAGATCCGGAGAAGATGCTCACCCAGATGCTGCTCGACATGCAGCAGCAGATGGTCGAGGCGAAGAAGCAGGTGGCCGTGGCCATCGCCGACGAGAAGCGCCTGCAGAAGCAATTCGAGCAGGAGAAGCAGCTCGCCGTCGAGTGGGAGAAGAAGGCGATGCTCGCCGTCAAGGCGGGCAACGACGACCTCGCCAAGCAGGCGCTCATGCGCAAGACCGAGCACGAGAAGCTCGCGCTCGGCTACGAGCAGCAATGGCAGGCGCAGAAGGCCGCCGTCGACCAGCTCAAGAGCGCGCTGCAGGGCCTCAACTCGAAGATCGAGGAGGCCAAGCGCAAGAAGAACCTGCTGGTGGCGCGCGCCAAGCGCGCCGAGGCGCAGAAGACCATCGCCGAGACCATGGACGGCATCTCGTCGACGAGCGCCTTCGACACCATGGCCAGGATGGAAGAGAAGATCAACAAGGCCGAGGCCGAGGCGCAGGCCACCTACGAGCTGGCGCAGACCGCCTCCGGCGACGACCTCAAGGCCAAGTTCGACGCGCTGCAGACCGTCGAGGCCGACGACGCACTGGCCGCGCTCAAGGCGAAGATGGGCGTGGCGCCTGCGGTCACCGCCGAGCCGGCGCCGCAAGAGCAGCAGTCGATGGAAGAGATCGAGAAGCAGATCGAGGCCGAGCTGAGCGCCAAGCGCTGAGCGCCGAGCACGAGGAGAGCCAACGTGCGCATCGGAGTGCTCACCTCCGGCGGCGACTCGCCGGGCATGAACGCGGCCATTCGCAGCATCGTCAAGGTCGGCGTGGGCCGCGGTCACGACGTGCTCGGCGTCCAGAACGGCTGGGCCGGCGTGCTGGCCGGCGAGGCGCGCCCGCTCACGCTCGCGGACGTCGACGGCATCTCGCGCCTGGGCGGCACCGTGCTCGGCTCGGCGCGCAGCAAGGTGTTCCCCACCGTCGAGGGTCAGCGGCAGGCGCGCGAGCGCATCAAGCAGCTCGGTGTCGAGGGCCTGGTGGTCATCGGCGGCAACGGCTCGCTCACCGGCGCGCACGAGCTCGGCAAGGTCGACGCGCCGTGCAAGATCGTGGGCCTCGCGGCCTCCATCGACAACGACGTGGGCCACTCGGGCATGGCCATCGGCGTCGACACGGCCGTCAACACCATTGTCGAGGCCTGCGATCGCATCTCGGACACCGCGGCCGCGCATCGCCGCGTGTTCATCGTGGAGGTCATGGGCAGGAACTGCGGCTACCTCGCCATGCGCTCGGGCCTGGCCGCCGAGGCCGACGCCATCCTGTACGCCGAGAAGCAGATCGGTGAGGACGACCTCGTCGAGAAGCTGCGCGCGCTCATCGTGTCGTCGTTCGCCGCTGGCCGCCACAAGAAGCGCGTGCTCATCGTCAAGGCCGAGGGCGTCAAGGTGAAGACCGCCGCGCTCGTCGAGCGTTTGGGCAAGCACCTCGAGACCGACGTCCCCGGCGTCGACGTGCGTGAGACCATCCTCGGTCACGTGGTGCGCGGCGGCAGCCCCACCGCCACCGATCGCGTCATCGCGCAGCGCTTGGGCTTCGCGGCCGTGGCCGCGCTCGAGGAGGGCGCGCACGACGCCATGCTGTCGTGGGAGCCCCCCGGCGGCTTTGGCGACAAGACCGCCGACCCGAGCGTGCGGCGCGTGACCTTGCAGGACATGATCGACGAGACCAAGCGCGTGCTCGACGGCACCAGCGCGGTGACCCAGGCGCGGCTTCGGCTGCTGGCGCAGGTCGAGGGCCTGCTGGCGCTGTAGCTGCGGCGCGCTCCATCGGTCGCTTGACCGAGCACTCCCACCTTGTCCTACCCGATACCGGGGCCATGCGATTGGCGCTGGGCACCGTGGGTTCGGGGGACACGCGCGGACGCCTGCCGGTGCCGGTGACGACCGCGCGCGGTCTGGCTGCCAGCCTGGCCGCGCAGCAGGGCTCGTCGGGGGCCCGCCGGGACGTGGACCTGTTCGTGGGTACCGGGCGGCGCGCTCAGGCCCTCGTTGGGCCCGTGGCAGCCACGCAGGGCGACGACCTCAAGCCCGGCCAGCTCCGGCTCGAGAGCGACTTCCGCGCTCACGAGCGCGACCTCCATCACCTCCGGCTCGACCCCGAACATCGCAGCTCCGGCAGCTCGCAGTTCACGCTGGCGGGCCTGCAGGCCATCAAGGACGCCGTGGAGCGCGCGCGGCCCGGCGCCCGCCTGGTGGTCGTGGACCTGCGCCAAGAGAGCCACGGCCTGGTGAACGGCCAGCCGGTAGAGTGGATGGGCCCGCATAACCAGGCGAACCGCGGCAAGAGCCCGCAGGCCGTGGCCGCCGACGAGGGCCGCCGCCTCGCCGAGGTCGGCGGGCAGAGCGAGGCCGCGCTGTGCGCGCGCGCCGGGGTCGAGTACCTGCGCCTGCCGGTCACCGACCACCTCACGCCCGACGAGGCCACCGTGGAGCAGCTCGTGGCGCTCGCGCGCACGCTCGCAGGGCAGGACGCGTGGGTGCACTTTCACTGCAAGGCGGGCCGCGGCCGCACCACCACGTTCCTGGCGCTGTGGGAGATGCTGCACACCGACCCCGCGCGGCTCGACGGCAAGCGCGTGCTCGAGCGGCAGCGCGACCTCGGCGGCATCGACATCCTGAAGACCAAGGACCCAAGCGTCGATGGGGGCTCGTCGCTGGCGCGGCGCGACTTCGCGCTCTCCTTCGCGGACCGGCTCGCGCGCGACGGCGTGGGCGCGCGCGCCTGAGTCTCGTCGCGCGTAGCGTGCGTCGGACTCGCGGCGCGCAGGAATCCGCGCGCCGCGGGCGTCGACGGGCGGCTCACGGCGCGCGCATCACGTCGCCGCGCATGGCGTAGAGCGCTCGCCCGAGCTGGTGCGGCGACGAGAATTCCTCGCGGCGCACCAGCGTCGAGCGCTCCACGGTGACGCGGGCCTCGCCGCCGCTCCCCTGGTGCATCTCGCCGCCGCCGACGCGCGGGCGCTTGGTGTTGCGCCACTCGACGCTGCCCTCGTGGAGGGCCGCGCCGTGCTCGCCCACGCGCACCGTGCCCTCGACGACCAGCTCCTTGCCGCCGGGCCCGCGGGCCGTGGCCTCGAGCGTCCACCGCTCGCGCGGCGCCTGACGGAGGACCTCACCGCCCGCGAGCAGCGTGGGCAGGTCGGCGGCGGTGGTCCCGGGCGGCAGCGCGAAGCGGACCTCCTTCGTCACCTTCCCCTCGATCTCGGTGTTCCCGCCGAGCTCCAGCTTGCCGAGCGCGATCGACGCCGCCGCCTCCGCCGCGAGCGCGGCGTCGTACGACAGCACCAGCTCCGGCGGGCTGCCATCGACGAACCTGGCGCGCGCGTTGACGGCCGCCGTGGCCTCGACCCCGAGCTCCCCGAGCTCGCCGGGAGAGGGCGCGCCGACGCCAGCCTCTACCGGAGCGCCGATGCCCGCCTCCGCAAGAGCGCCGACGGACAGCTCGACCTCGCGCAGGCCCGGGTGCGCGACCCACAGGGCCTCGCCGGGCGCGCCGGCGATGACGTGGGTCAGCGCCAGCTTGCCCGCAAGCTCCTTGGCCTCTGCCGCGGTGGCGACCTCGAAGGTGAGGCCCAAGCCGGCGCGCGCGAAGGCGCCGGCCTCGACCTTCTCCGCGCCGTGCTTCTCTGCGGCCAACGCCCCTGCGGCGCGCGAGTCCGCCAGCGTGACCCGGTAGCCGTGCGCGGTGCGCTCGATGCGGAGCTCGGCCTCCTGACGGGCGGCGACGCCCTCGAGAGCCCCCGTGAGCTCGACCGTGGTCGAGAGCTCGTCGCCGTCCTTCATGGTGTCGATGGCGCCCACCAGCGAGGCCACGTCGCGCGCCGGGCGCGAGATGATCGCGTCGCGCGCGACCTCGGCGATGGGCTCGCCGTGCCAGACGCGCGTCGCGCCCCGCCAAACGTCCTTGGCGACGTCGTAGCCCGGCCGCAGGCCCGTCAGCCGGAGGTAGTGGTCGGCGACCACCGAGGCCGCGCTCTCGGCGGCGTCGCGCGCCACCGAGCCGAGCGACGGCTCGCTCGCTGCGGCGTCATTCGCCGCGGGCGGCGCGCCGGCGGACTCGGGGCGCGTGGGCAGCGGACGGGTGGGCGCTTGCTTGGTGGCGGTGGTGGTGGTGGTCATGGCGCGTGCTCCTCGTCACCGGGTTGGAGGCGGTGAATGCAGCGGCCAACGCAAGGCGCGCGCCACGAGCGCGGGCCCGTCCGTACGCGGAGCGGCGCGGCGCGCGCGTTCCACGGCGGGCCTGGCGTTCCACCGGTGGAACGCGCGCCCCGCTCCGGCCGCGTCCTGCGCCGCCGACGACAGGCACGGATCGCTCAGAGCTCTGCTGCGCCGGCGCGCTCGCGGTTCACCGCCTGCCAGAGGTCGAAGGTCGCCCGCAGGAGCGCGGGCAGGTCGGCGGCGTCGAGCGCGCTACGACGGAGCGAGAGCCGCTCCTTGCCGACCTCGAGGCGCGGCCGGGTCTTGGCCATGCCGCGCAGCGCGCTCACCACCGCCTCGCCGAGGTCGGTGTCGCACTTCACCTGCAAGGCTCCGTCGACCACCGGATCGCCCGTCTTCCTGCGGCCGATGCAGAACGCGCGGAGGTAGTCGACGGTGAACGTGGGCGCGCCCGGCACCAGCGGTGCCTCGACGGTGAGCATGGCGGAGACCAACCGCGGCAGCATCGGCACGGTGACGACGACGCGCGCGGGGCCGACCAGGCCGAGCGGGTCGGGGATGTGCGCCTCGGCGTCGTCACCCACGCGCTCCGCGTCGCCACCGACCGAGCCGGCGACGTCGTCGACGATGCGCACGAACGTCGCCGGCACCTCGTCGGTTGGCACGTCGAACGGGCTGCGGGGCCCGGCGTGGATGCCGGCCAGCGTGGCGCGCACCAGATCGAGCATGCGGCGCAGGACGTCGACGTCGTGGACCAGGTGCGGCGTGGCGCACACCACCACGTCGTCGTTGGCACCCTCGGCGTCGTCGAGGTTGCCGAACCTGGTGGCAGCCGCTAGCACCACGTCGGGGATGCCGAAGAGCAGCGAGCGCACCGTCGCGTCGATCAGTACCGACCGTAGGCGCTCGGGGTGGTTCGTGCTTACCAGGAAGGCGGCCTCGACATCGGCGATGCTGGGCGGGCCGTCGACGCGAGCAGTGACCAGCTCGCTCCTCAGCACAGCACGGCGCATGTGGAACCGGACGGGCCGCGGGTTGACGACCACCGCAGAGAAGGCGGTCCCGTGGGCGCCGTCGAAGGCCGAGCGATAACCGAGGCAGATGTCGTGGCCGTCGAGCTGCACGGTCAGGGCGAGCTGGTCGTGGCGCCTCGGCGCCAGCGCGACCCCGAGCTCCTCTGCGAGCTGCCCCCAAGCTGCGGGGTGGTCGGCGCCCGAGCGGATCGTGGTCATGGCGGTACCCCCGGCGCGCGGCGCGCGCTCGACCTACTTGCTGATCACACCCGCGACGATCAAGAGCGCGATCACGATCCCCATCAAGCTCTCGCCGGCGATGAGCCCGGAGCTCACGGGCACCACGGTCTTCTCCGCCAGCGCCGGGCGCGCACGCCGCAGCCACTCGGCGATGGCCGCGCCGAGGAACATGGCGATGCAGTTGCTCGCGGGGATGACCATAGCGATGCCGATACCCGACGCCGACGGGATGAAGGGCAGAGCGCGCTTGGGCGCGAGCTTCTCCAAGAGCGCGAGCGCGACGCCGAGCACCAGGCCCACGACGACGGCGCTCTTGGCCGACGGCGCCAGCGCCGACAGGCCCCCCGAGAAGGCCTGCGACACGCCGGCCCACACCACGCACGAAGGCGCCGGCCACTCGTCGCCGCCGAGCACCGAGGGGTCGGGCAGGATGAGGTTGAAGGCGGGCACCACCACGATGGCGCCGGCCACCACGCCGAAGAGCTGCGCGTAGAGCTGATGGCGCGGCTTGGCGCCGAGCAGCCAGCCGGTCTTGAGCGTGGTCAGGAGGTCGGCGGCGTGCAGGCCGATGCCGCCTGTGACGTTGGCGGCCATGATGTTGCCCGAGAGGTTGCCGGGCGTGAGCACGCCGTACACGAGCTGCGTGACGGGGCCGAGCGCCTTGGTGGGCGTCACGTCGGTCTCGCCGGTCACGCGGGCGGCCACGAAGCCCATGAGCACGGCCAACGGCACGGCGATGCAGCCGGCCCACAGCGGGATCTGAAACAGCCACGTCATGAGCAGCACGACGATGGGCCCGAGCACCACGAAGCCCGCCGGGAACCACCAGTCGGGGCACTCCACGGCGTCGATGCCCGCGCCGTCGTCGCGCTTCTTCTTCGAGAACACCGCGGCTAGACCCGAGAACGAGCGCAGCACGCTCTTGTAGTCGAAGGCGAACGAGGTGAGGCCCGAGGCCACCAGGATGGCGGCGCCCGGCCACAGCGTCCACGCCACGATGCCCTTGTAGCTCACTGCGGTGACGATGCCGTCGGCTACCAGCGAGGGCGCCAGCACCGCGTAGGTGAGCACGCCCGCGAGCAACAGCGACCAGCCGGTGCGAAAGCTCATGAGCGCGCCGGCGCCGAGCAGCACGACCTCGCTCTTCAGCGCCAGCGTCCAGTCCTTGAGCGCCTTGCCGCCGAGGGTGAGCGGCAAGCTCAGCGTGCCGGGGATGAGGTGCCAGCCGTCGCGCAGCCACGCCACCGCGGCGCCAAACACGCCCGCGCCGCCGAGCCACAGCGCCTTGTCGCGCCCGCCGCCGGCGGCGGCGTCGTGGATGGAGCGGATGGTCTCGGCGGTGGCCGTGCCCGTGGGGAAGGCGAGCTGCTCCTTGTTGATGAGCTGGCGCTTGATGGGGATGGCGGCGAACACGCCGAGCGCGGCGATGACGCCAAACCACGCGACCATGGGGATGGGCTCGGGGCGCACCGACGTCACCATCAGGAGCGCGCCGAACGCCGCCATGTTGCCGCCGCCCGTCATGTAGCCAGCGCCCGACGCCACGGTGGTGAGCGCGTTGTTCTCGAGCACCGTGAGCGGGCGCTTGGCGAGGCGCGCTGCCTGCAGAAGCTGGAACGCGGCGAAGGCGAGGATGCACGCGGTCAGCGTCACCCCCATGCTCCAGCCGGTCTTGAAGAAGACGTAGAGGTTCGACAGGCACATGACCGCGCCGATCAGCATGCCGACGACCACGGCGCGCACGGTGAGGTTGGCCTCGCTCGGGCGGTAGGTGCGCGCGAGCCAATCGGCCTCGTGATCGTCGGGCGGCGCGGCCGTGGGGATGGCCGCCGGCGAGGTGGGCGAGGGCATGTCAGGCCTTCCGGTAGTGATCGGCGATGCGATAGCGGGTCGCATAGAGGCCGAAGCAGAGCGCGGCCACGAACGCAAACGCCGCGAAGAAGAACATCAGGAACGCCGTGACCGAGACCCCCGAGGACGTCGCGACCCACCCCGTGAACGCCTCGTTCCTGACGCTGGCGTTGGCCAACAGCACCCAGAGGTTGCCGATGGTGACGCTCAGGTTCCAGAAGCTCATCAGGGCGCCCTTCATCGACGGCGGCGCCTGCGAGTAGGCGAACTCGAGACCGGTGGCGGACACCAAGACCTCGCCGAACGTCAACAGCGCATACGGCAGCACCTGCCACGTGATGGTGATGGTGTCGCCCCCGTCGATGGCGAGCTGCATCGCCCCCACCCCGCCCCAGGACATGCCAGCGAAGGCGATGCCCGCTGTCATGCGTCGCAATGGTGTGGGCTCGACGCCGAGCTTGCGCAGCAGCGGGTAGAGCACGAGGTTGTTGAAGGGGATCAGGATCATCACCAGCGCCGGGTTGAGCGCCTGCATCTGCGATGACTGGAACCACGAGGGCTTGCTCATGACGTCGGCCTGCAGGATCCACGTCGACGCCTTCTGGTCGAAGAGCGACCAGAAGGGCGTGACCAGCAGGAAGAGCACGAGCAGGCGCAACACCGCTCGGACTCCGTCGACGGCGTCCTCGGGGTGCGCCCCGCGCGCCCGGTCCAGGTGCAGCCACGTGCCGAGTCCGCCGAGGCCGACCACCAGCACGATGGCGATGCACAAGCAGGAGACGACGCCGAGCGCGCCCACGAACGCGAAGCACCCGAGCGCGGCCAGCACCCCGAGCAGCGCGATGGCGCTGCCGACGCCGAAGCCCCCGGTGGTCAGCGCGGTCCCGACCACGTGCAGGAACGAGTGCGGGTTCTTGGCGGCCGGTGGCACGTTGATGTACCGCCCGCGCCCAAGCCAGAACACCAGGGTCGCTACGAACATCAGAAGCCCGGGGATGCCGAAGGCGACGCTCGCCCCGTAGCTGCGCAGGAAGATCGGCATTAGCAGCGACGCGAAGAACGACCCGAAGTTGATGATCCAGTAGAACGCGTCGAACACCAGCTTGGCGAGGTGCTTGTTGGACTGATCGAACTGATCGCCGACGAACGCCGACACGCACGGCTTGATGCCGCCCGAGCCGAGCGCGATGAGGAAGAGCCCGAGGTAGAACCCCTCCTTGTTGTCCTCGAAGATCGCCAGGCACGCGTGGCCGGCGCAGTAGACCAGGGACAGGTAGAGGATGGTCCGGTACTTGCCGAGGAAGCGATCGGCGACCCAGCCGCCGAGCAGCGGGAAGAAGTACACGCCGATGACGAAGGTGTGGAACACGTCCTTGGCGGCGGCCTTGCGCGCGAGCTCGTCGCCGACGATGCCCAGGAGCGCCGACGACACGAGGAATTGCGTGAGGATGTTGCGCATCCCGTAAAACGAGAAGCGCTCGCAGCCCTCGTTACCGATGATGTACGGAATCTGCGACGGGAGCTTGCCGCCCTTCGGCGGCGATGCCTCGGCGGTGCTCACTGGGCCTCCGTCACGCGCGCGTCGACCAGCGCGTGGCGCGCGTCGGTCTCGCTGACGCGCACCTCCTGCACGCCGATGCCGTCGAGGATGTGCAAGAGCAGCGACGTGGATGCCGGCAGCTTCTTGCCGTAGTCGAGCGCGCCTTCTGGCGTGTCGATGCCGAGTGCACCCTTCGTGGCCTCGTCCTTCGTGCCTTGCACGAGCGGCACGCGCTCGGCGTAGGGCAGGGCGATGGCGGCGCGGCGCAGCGCCTCGATCTCCACCTGCGTGATCACGTCCTTGCCAAAGTGCGCGCGCAGGAACTTGGAGATGCCGCCGGTGGCGACGAGCGTGCGCCCGCGCAGCTCGGCGACGTCGAGAGGCATGGGCGCGAGCTGCGCGAGCTGGCGGTCCACCTCGGTGAAGGTGGCGGGATCGCCCTTGCCGTCGGCCATGGCGGCGGGCGCCAGCATGGTGTCGAGGATCAGGTTGCTGCCCACCTGCGTGCTGCCACCGTCGGTCATCTTGCCCGCGGTGCCGATGGCGAGCTGGAAGCTGCCGCCGCCCAAGTCGAGCGTGGCGTACGAGCCGGGCTTGCCACCGAGCATGGCGAGCGCGCCCCGGTAGCCCAGGGCCGCCTCGTCGTCGCCCGAGAGCACGCGCGCGCGCACCAGCCCGCGCTCGCCGTGGATCCGCGCGAGGAACGCATTGCCGTTGTCGGCGTTTCGCACCACCGCGGTGGTGATCATGGGGATGTCTTTGGCATCCACGCCGTGCTGCGCGGCGACGGCGAGGAGCTGCGTGAGCGCGGCGAGCGCGCGCTCTTGGTTCTCTTGGGGGATGCTTTGGCCCGGCTGCACGCCCTTGCCGAGCGCGCAGCCGATCTTGACGTCGGCGACGGTGCGCAGCTTGCCGTCGGCGCCCATGGTCTGCACCAGCAGCTTCACGCTCGAGCTGCCGAGGTCGATGGCCGCGAAGCTCGTGCCCGCGAGCGCCGCGCGATCGATCTTGCGCGCGGCCGTGGTGCGACCGGCGCGCTGCTCCACGGGAAGCTCGGCGGCGGGGAGCGTGGCGCGCGGCGCACGCTGCGTCGTGCGCTCGACCGCGGTCTGCTGCGGCGGCGTAGCGGCGACGGAGGCTTTCGTGGACGGCGCGCTGCCGCGCGCCTTGGCGATGGGGCGCTTGCCCCCCACGGGCTTCATCATGCGCCGACCCTGGCCAACCGGCGCCACGGGGGCAATGCCCCTCGCGGCCCGCGGCTCACGCCGCCATCACCCCGTGAGCTCTCGACGCAGCGCCGCGAACAGGCGCCGCGCCTTCCCCGGCGACACGCGCCCCGCCACGCCGGCACGATCGAAGAGCGCGTGAAACGCGTCGGCGGCCGCCTGCGGGTCAACGCCCGCGGGAACCTCCATCTCCACCTCGTGGTGGACGACGCCGCCGGGGAACGACACGCGATCGAGCTCGAGCACCACCGCCACATCCGCGCCGGCGATCGGAAGCGTGGTGGGCAGGCGCACGCGCTCGTTGGCGAAGGTGCCGATGATGTGCGGCGCGCGCCCGCCGAGCGCGCGGCGCATGGCGGCGACGATGTTGCGGCGCGACGGAGGATCGACGTCGAGGGGCGCCATGGGATCGGCGCCGTCCCGCAGCGCCTTGGCGGTGGCGACGTCGATCTCGATCTCTTCCTCGAGTACGTTGGTCAGGCTGCCGTCGCGCGTGCCCGGCCCCTTGCCGGTGAGGAAGAAGCGCGTGGTGGTCTCCACGCGCTCCTCGCGCAGGCGCAGCACCAGGCCGGTGACGCCGAGCGCGCGATCGTCGGTGTCGAAGAAGCTGTTGGTTTGATGCGCGGTGCGCGCCGGCACGCCGCCGGCCACCTGCGCGATGCGCATGAGCGCCGCCAGGTCGTCGACCCTGAGCTTGAGCTCGATCTCGCGGCCGCTGTTGTTCTCCGCCATGCCGCCTCGCGTCGCCCTTGCGCTCAGAAGTCTTGGTACGGCCGTGGCGACGGGCTCACGCCATGGTGCTCGAGGTCGGTGGGCTCGTGGGGCGTGCCCCAGCGGACCTCGGGGTGGAGCGCCTGGTAGCGCGCCGCCGCCGCCTCGGCCTTGGCGGCATCGAAGAGGTCCTTGCCGACGTGCAGGTGGTAGCGGCGCGCCTCGACGTAAGCGCGCGCGTCGTTGGCGCCGGTGGGCCACGCCTCGATGATGGTCTCGCCCGGCAGGAGCGGCAGCTCGAGGGGGATGCGCGTGGCGTACTCGATCTTGTCCGGGTGGTTGCGCGGCAGGTCCGTGAGCTCGGTGACCTTGCCGTCGGGCGTGCGCACGCGCACCTGGTAGGTGTTCTCGGCCGCGAACACCTTGCGCATGGTGCTGTTGCCGAGCTGGGCCAGCTCCACCAGCGCGGGCTCGACGCTGTCGACGCTGGCGCGGCGCATCTGGTCGAGCAGCGCGCGCTCGAGGCGGACGGTCTTGCCCGCGAACGCGATCTCGACCGCACCCTGCTTGGCACCCTTGCCCTCGAGCGCGGCGGTGCAGGCCGCCTTGAGCGCGCGAAAGCGCTTGGCGTCGTCGCCGATGCGCACGCCCTGGCTGGCAAGCTCGCGCTCGACCCACCCGAGCACGCGCTCGTTGAGGCCGCCATCGGCGTGCCCCGACGCGTTGATCACCAGCGTGCCGCGCAGCGTCTTGCCGGCATTGCCCGTGATGTTCATCTGCTTGGCGAGGCCGGTGTCGTAGTCGAAGGCCCACGCGTCGAAGGTGACGCCGCGCTGTGGGAAGAACAGGATCGACGAGGCGCCGCCCTGGGCCGCGCGCCGGTCGAGGGAGGCGAGCGCACGGCGGACCTGCGGGTGCTCGGCGACGTCTCCCGTCGCCTGCAGGCGCTGCACGCTGCCACCCCGGACCTTGGTCAACATCGCGCGCTCCACCCCTTCCGCCGCCGGCGCCGATCGCCGGCAGCCATGGTCACACTGCTGCCCCTCGTGCCGTCAAGCGCGCACCCCGATGCGCAGCGCCGCCACCGTGGTGGCCGACGTGGCGCCCCCGGGCTCGGGCAGCCCGTTACGCCAGGGATCGAGGCGCCGCTCGCTCTCGGCCTTCTCGATGACGCGGTTGGCGGCGGCGATCACCTCGCCCGGGTGCTCGGGGAAGCTGGTCTCCTTGCCGAGCATGACGGCGTCGGCGCCGCGGTCGAACACGGCGGCGTACAGGCCCTCGACGTCGCCGCGGCTGGGCCGCGACGGGTCTTTCACCATCGACATCAGCACCTCGGTGGCCACGATGGTGGGCTTGCCGTGCAGCTTGCCCACGGCGTTGATGCGCCGCTCGGCCGCGGGCACGTTCTCGTAGCCGATCTCCACGCCCAGGTCGCCGCGCGCCACCATCAGGGCGTCGGACACGAGCGCGATCTGCTCGAGGTTCTGCAGGCCCTCGGGGCGTTCGATCTTGGCGATGATGGGCACCACGCGCCCGAGCGTGCGCATGCGCTCGCGCAGGAACAGCACGTCCTCGGGACCACGCACGAACGACGACGCCACCAGGTCGACGTGCGGCAAGAGCGCGCCCAGGTTGGCGAGGTCCTCGTCGGTGATGGTGCGCACCGACAGCTGCGAGCGCGGCAGGTTGATGCCCTTGCGATCCCACACCTTGCCGCCGAGCGCCACCTCGGCCTCCACCGTGCCCGCCTGCTTGTCGACGGAGAGCACGGTGAGCTCGACGGTGCCGTCGTTCAGGAAGATGGGATCGCCCGGCTTCACGTCGCTGCACAGGGTGGGGTAGTCGACGGGCAACAGCGCGCTCGTGCCCAGCACGTCCTTGGTGGTGAGCTGGACCTTGGCGCCCTCTTTGAGCCAGATGTCGTTGAACTCGAGGTTCTGCGGGTTGGCGAACTTGCCCAGGCGGATCTTCGGCCCCTCGAGGTCGATCTGGATGCTGACCGGGCGCCCGAGGCTGGCGGCGGCGGCGCGGATGCGCTTCATCAGCGCCACCTGCTCCTCGCAGGTGCCGTGGGCCGTGTTGAAGCGCGCCACGTCCATGCCCGCGGCGATCATCTTCTTCAGCTGCGCCTCGGTGGCGCGAGGGTTGATGGTGGCGACGATGCGCGTGCGCCGATCCTTGGCGGGCGGCTGCGAGATGATGTCGGCCGGGTCGAAGGCTTGCAGCCCGACCGGGCGCCCGTCGTAGCGCGCCAAGAGCTTCTGGAGGTCGGCGCGCCCAGCGTCGTCGATGTGGGTGGCGGGCAGGCCGGCCAGATGCCGCAGCAAGGCCTTGGTCTGCACGAAGACGGCCGTGTTGCCCCACAGGTCAGCGATGCGCAGGGTCTCGTCGATGGCGTTGACGACCGCGCCCACCTCGGAGAGCCCGTTGGTGCCCACCTGGGTGCTCAAGAGCACGCCGTCGCTGAGCGCGTCGCTCACGCAGCGCTGCATGGCGCGCAGGGCGTCGGCGAGCGCGTGCTTCGGCAGCGCGGGCCGGCCCGGACCCTCGACGGTGGGGGCCTTGCCCTCGGCGGCGGGCTTCTTCTCGGGGGGCGGCGGCGGCGCCGCGAACGGATCCCAGCGGAAGGCCTCGGTGAGCATGGCCTGCTCGGCGCGCTGCGCGCGCTCGCCCTCGACGCCGAGGATGCGCGCCAGGATCTCTTGCGTGCGCGGGTTCCCCGCCTGGCCCTCGCGCTGCACGATGCGCTCGGGCGGCACGCCCGCGGCCACCAGGTGGCGCACCAGGTGGTGCTGCGCCTCGATGCCGCTCCTGAAGTGTCCGCTGAAGGTGCCGATGACCACCTGCGTGATGACGCCGCGCGCGTCTTTGTTGACGACGAAGGTGCCGGCGGTGAGCGCCTCGCCCCCGCGCGCGAGCACCGTGTGGCCGGGCGACGGCTTGCCGGGGTGGACCTCGGCGGCGCGCGCCACGTCGATGGCGTCGACGACGTACTCGCACAGCTGGCCGTCCTTCAGCGAGGCCAGGAACGCGGCGTCGATGTGCCGAATCTGCCCGGGGTCGCCGCCCTCGCCGATGAACTTGCGCAGCTTCTCGAGGTAGTAGGCCTCGTGCGCTTCGGGCGCGTGGAAGCCCGGCTTCTTCTCGGTGTCGCGGAACACCACCCACTGGCCCACGGGCGCCTTGGTGGAGGTGTCTTGCAGCCGCACGGCCTCGCGGAACACGGCGGTCTGCACGGCGGCCAGCGTGCGCTGCGTTTGCAGCGCCAGGTCGAGCTTGCCGCGCCCCTCGACCATCGACATGCGGTTGAGGAGCGTGGTGAGGCGTTGCTCGAGGACGAACAGGCGCCCCGCGAGCTGATCGAGCGCCGCCGGGTCGAGGCCGGTGAAGTCGACGCCGGCGAACGGCTGCACGATCTGCGCGATGCGCTCGGCGACCCCGTCGAGCTGCTTCTTGTTCCACAGCGCGTCGAGCTCGCTGAGCGCGGCGCCCGAGACCACGCCGACGAAGTGCGACGACGCGGGGTCGACCACGGCGGGCTTGCCCGCGGTGCCCGCCCCCGCGGCCGCGCCGGCACGCTCCTGGTGCGCGGTGCCCGTCAGGGCACGGGCCTGGCGCGCGGCGCGCGAGCTCCTCTTCGGCGGGTCGTTGATGGTGGGCATCGCGCTCTCTTGGCCTCGCTCGGTGCTCGGGTGTTTCGGCCGCTTCGTTTCGGTTGATGCGGCGCCTGCTTACCTCTACCAGGCCGCGTCGCCTTTTGGCGCGCGCTCAGGGCCCGGCGTCGGCCGGGCCCGCGTCCGCCGCCGCGGCTGCGGGCACGCAGGCGTCGTCCTCGCACAGGTACCCGTCAGGACAGGGGTTTTCCGCGTCGCACGGACGGCCGAAGGGCGGCGTCTCGAGCTCGCAGCCGGCCCCGAGGGCGAGGGCGAGGGCGAGGGCGACAAGCGCCCACCGTGGCCTCATGGGATGCGCTCCTCGTCGGCCGGGTCGTTGGCGGGTGCCTCCGGGGGGGTGCTCTCGGTCCACAGCCACAGCCCCGCGCCGCCGAGCGCGACGCCGAGCGCCAGGCTCACGGCGGAGCCCACCACCAGCGGCGCGCCCCAGCTCACCCAGCGGCGGTTGGCGTCGGCGGCGATGGCCTGCGCCGTGCGCGCTTCGTCGAGGGCGGCGTCGCGATCGTCGACCACGCGGGCCTCGGCGTTGACGATGGCCGCGGCCGCCGCCGCGTGATCCATGGCAGGCACGGCGCCGAGCCCGGCCAGCACCGGCGCCGAGATGGTGAGCGCCGCGCCCGCGAAGGTCAGCCCGCCGCCCACGAGCGCGAGGCCGGCGTCGCCGCCGCCCTGCTCGCACCGTTCGCCCGCCGTGACGATGCCGTTGTCGCAGCCGGTGGGCGTGCAGTTGCTGTCGCAGCCGTCGCCGTCCACCAGGTTGCCGTCGTCGCAGCGCTCGCCGCCGGTGACGACGCCGTTACCGCAGCGCGTGGACCGGCAGCCGACGTCGCAGCCGTCGCCGTCGGTGGCGTTGCCGTCGTCGCACTCCTCGCCGTCTTGCAGCGCGCCGTTGCCGCAGCGGGAGCGCGTGCAGTTGCGATCGCATCCGTCGCCGTTTCGCTGGTTGCCGTCGTCGCACTCCTCGTCGGCACCGAGCACGCCGTTGCCGCAGCCCGAGCGCCTGCAGCCGCGGTCACAGCCGTCGCCGTCGATCTGGTTGCCGTCGTCGCACTCCTCGGGGGCCGCGGCGATGCCGTTGCCGCACGTCGAGGGCGTGCAGTTGCCGTCGCAGCCGTCGCCGTCCACCAGGTTGCCGTCGTCGCAGGCCTCGCCGCGCGTGACGACGCCGTTGCCGCAGGAGGTCAGCGTGCAGTTGCCGTCGCAGCCGTCGCCGTCCACCAGGTTGCCGTCGTCGCATTGCTCGCCGGGCACCACCACCCAGTCGCCGCACGCGCGCGCCGGCTCCGGGCACACCTCGCCCACGTCGCCCTTGCCCACCAGCACCTCGAGCTGACGGGCCTTGTCCTTGACGATGCGCGCCTTCTCGAAGCTCGGGTAAGCCGCCACCACCGAGCGGTACAGGTCGAGCGCCAGGCGGTGATCGCGCGCCGCGAACGCGACCTCGGCGGCGCGGTAGAGGTGCTTGGCGTTGGGCGCGCGCTCGTGCAGCGCCAAGAAGAGCGGGACGGCGTCGCAGTAGCGCTGCTCCTCGGCGGCGGCGTAGGCCTTCTTCACGAGGTCCGGCGGTCCGTCGCTCGGCGCCGGCGGCGCGCCCGCGGGGGCGGCGAGTCCGTACACGGCGGCGAGGACGGCGAGCACACGGCCGTTATAGCGCCTAATCGTAGATGTCCGGCACACGCGGGCGCGGCCTGGGGCGCGGTCGCGGCTTCGGCCCGGCGTCGGCGACGGCGGCGCCACCATCGGCCGCGCTGGGCGTGTGCGCGGCACCCGCGTCCTGCGTCGCCGGCGCGCCCGCGTCGCCGAGGACGGGCGTGGGGCCGCTGGAGATCGGAAGAGC
>CAZONM010000053.1:0-20718 GCA_964580865.1 uncultured Myxococcales bacterium
GCCGCCGCGCGCGGCGACTGGGCCTCGGCCGCGGCCTTGGCGCGCCGCGGGCTCCTGGACGCGCCCGGCAGCGCCGGCCTGCGCGACAACGTCGCCGTCTACCTGCACAACCAGGCCGTGGTGCTGCTCAAGGCCAAGCGCTGCGACGAGGCGCGCGCGCTGGTCCCCGAGCTGCGCGCCGCGGGCCGCGCCATCGCCGACGACGTGGAGCGGTGTCGCTAACCCCTCAGTTGAAGTCGGCCGTGATGTACGCCTCGCGGCCGGCCGGGATGGTGAGCTTGTACGGGATCTCCTGCCCGCCCTTCTTCACCACCACCTTGTGCGGGCCGGCCCACAGCTGCAGCGTCGCCAGCGGCGTCTTGCCGATGCGCTTGCCGTCGACGAAGACCTCGACGCCGTCGGGGAGCTGATCGAACGCCAGCGCCGCCTTCTGCGCCTCGAGCGTCACGTTCAGCGTCTGGCCGGGCTTGAGCTTCACGGTCTTCGCGACGGTGATCCCCTGCGCGCCGTCCTTGCCGACGATCTTGTACGTCCCGGCCTTGCCCTCGAAGGTGCCGGTGCCGGTGCCCACGTCCTTGCCGTTCACCGTGATCTTGAGCGACGCCGGCTCGGCGGTGATGACGAGCTTGCCGGGGCCCGTGGCCTTCGGCGCGGGCGGGTCGTCGACCTTGTCCGCGCGGTCGCCCGGCGGCGGCCTGGGCGTCAGCGGCTCGATGGGGGGCACCGCGGGCTCGACGGGCGGTGGTGGTGGTGGCGGCGGCGTAGGCTCGACCACGGGCGGCGGCGGCGGCGGCGGCGGCTTGTCGTCGTCCTTCGACAACAACACGAAGATGAGCGTGCCCGCGACGCCGACGGCGAGGCCGAAGCCGAGGATGAGCGCGGTGGGCGTCTTGTACACCACCGGCGGCCCGCCCGACGACGCGTAGGGCGGCGCGGTGGGCTGCGCCTGCCACGACGGCGGCGGCACGGGCGCGCGCGTGGACGACGGCGGCGACGCGCCCGCGGACTTCTTCTCGAGGGCGCGCTCCACCAGGCGCTCGGCGGCGTCCGGTGCGGGCGCCGGGGTCATGGGTGCCGTGGGGACCGCGGTCAACGACGGGGGGACCGGCGCGGGCGGGTCCGTGGGCGCCGCCGCTGTCGACGGCGGTGGCGCAGGGCGCCCCTTCACGGGCGTGACCTCGACCTTGCGCCCGTGCGCGGCCTCGATCTCGGCGTCGCTCAGGTGCGCGTCGCGCGCGCGCGTGGCCTTACCGGTCTCCACCGGCTGCTCGACGAGCAGGCGCCCGGTTGGCGCCGGCGGTGTCTCGCGCGCCGCGATCAACATCTGGTCGCGCGTGGCGCGCGGCACCGTGTCGGGCGGGAACAGCTCGTCCATGTAGCGACGCACCGCCGTCTGATCGGCGGGCCCGCAGGTGTCGAGCAGCTCCATGCGCATCTCGAACGCCGAGCCGTACCGCTCGGAGCTCTTCTTCTTGGTGGCGCGCAGCACCACGCGCGCCATGGCGTCGGTGATGCCCTCGTCGGTGTCGACGCGGCGCACCAGCTCGTCGCGCATCATGGCCTCGGCCAGGTCGTTGTCGGCGCCGAACGGCGCCTTGCCCGTGAGCGCCTCGTAGAGCACGCAGCCGAGGGCGTACACGTCGGTCTGCACGGTCGCGGCCTGACGCCCGCCGTAGGTCTGCTCCGGCGCCGTGTAGGCGTCCTTCACGTCGGTGCCACGGTGCTTGCGCATGACCTCGGCGATGGTGGTGGCGCCGTAGCCGGTGACCTTGGCCATGCCCTGAAAGGACACCTGCAGCGTCTCGGGCCGGATGCCGCCGTGCACCCAGCCCTCGCCGGTCTCGGTGGCGCCGAGCTCGTACGCGTAGTGCACGCCCATGGCGGCGTCGGCGACGATGGCGCAGGCGAGCGCCGGCGTCAGCGGCTTCTTGAGCGTGGTGGCGCGGCGAAACACCGAGCGCAGGCTCTCGGCGTCGGCGTAGTCGACCACGCGCGCGAGGCCCTCGTCGAGGCGCGCCAAGCCCATGACGCCGATGACGTTGACGTGATCGATGGTGGTGCCGAGCTCGGTGTCGTGCCACACGCGCCGAAACAGGTCGGGGCTCTCGGTGATCTCGTCGGGCAGGAACACCATCACGGCCGGCTTGATGGTGCCGTCCTCGGCGTGCAGGCACCCGAGGAACGCCTGGGATCCGAACCCGCCCATGAGGGGGCCGAGCACGGAGAACTCGTGGGGCTTCACGACGAGGATTCTTCCGTGGCGACGCCAACGAGGTCAAGGAACGTGCCGCCCGGGGGCGCGCGCCGGGTGCGACCTGACGCCGGCCGGCGCATCCAAGCATCAGGTATCCGGTGCACGGCCGTGTCTGGCCGGGGGAGAGGGATCATGCGCGCGCCCGTCAGTTTCGTGCTCGCCGCGCTCGGGCCCCTGGTCGTCGCATGCGCAAGCCCGGCGCCCGCCGCGCCCCAGGAGAGCGCGGCACCGCCACCCGCCACCTCGGAGCACACCACCATGACCGACACCGCCACGCGCTTCCCGGTTCCGCCCCAGGAGCGCCTCAAGGCCGAGCTCAGCAGGTTGACCTACGAGGTCACCCAAGGCGCCGCCACCGAGCCCGCGTTCGCCAACGCCTACTGGGACAACCACCGAGCCGGGCTCTACGTCGACGCCGTCACCGGCGAGCCGCTGTTCTCGTCGCGCGACAAGTTCGACTCGGGCTCGGGGTGGCCTTCGTTCACGCGGCCCATCGACGGTCGCGCTGTCTCCGAGCACACCGATGTGTCGCACGGCATGGTGCGCACCGAGGTGCGCTCGCGCGGCGGACACCTCGGACACGTGTTCGACGACGGGCCCGCGCCCTCGGGGCAGCGGTTCTGTATCAACTCGGCGGCCCTGCGCTTCATCCCCGCCTCGGAGCTGGCGGCGCAGGGCTACGGCGAGTGGCTCGCCGCCGTCACGGGACAGGGCGACGACACCACCGGAACGACCCCCGCCGCGCTCGAGGTCGCCATCCTCGCCGGCGGGTGCTTCTGGGGCATGGAGGAGATCTTGCGCGACGTGCCCGGCGTCGTCGACACCGAGGTTGGCTACACCGGCGGCGCGCACGAGCGCCCCCGCTACGACGACGTGAAGACCGGCCGCACCGGCCACGCCGAGGCGGTGCGCGTCACCTTCGACCCGGCCCGGCTGTCGTACGCCGACCTGCTCGAGCGCTGGTTCTTTCGGATGCACGACCCCACCACCGTCGACCGCCAGGGCAACGACGTCGGCACGCAGTACCGTTCGGCCATCTTCGTGACCACGCCGGCCCAGCGCCGTGTGGCCGAGGAGGTCAAGGCGCGCGCAGGCGCGTCGGGCCTGTGGTCGCGCCCCATCGTCACGGCCATCGTCGACGCCGGGCCCTTCACCGCCGCCGAAGCGGAGCATCAGGACTACCTGCGCAAGCACCCGGGCGGCTACACGTGCCATTACCTCCGGTGAACGAGAACGCTACCGTGGCGTCGTGACGCACGTCTTCCTCGCCGTGGATCTCGACGACGAGCTCAAGCGCGCGCTCGGCGCGCTGGTGCCGCGGCTGCACCTGCGCGGCGCGCGCGTGACTCCCGCCAGCCAGGCGCACGTCACGCTTCGCTTCCTCGGCGCCGTGGCCGACCAACACGTGGGCGCCGTGCGCGAGGCCCTCGTGCCAGCGGTGGCGCGCCACGCGCCGTTCGCGCTCGAGCTCGCGGGCGGCGGCACCTTCGGGTCACCGGCGCGGCCGCGCGTGGCCTGGGTGGGCGTGCGCGACGACGCGCCGCTGCGCGCCCTGGCGGACGTCGTCGACGCCAGCCTGGTCGGTGTCCCGTGCGCACCGCGCGACCACCCCTTCGCCGCGCACGTGACCATCGCGCGCGCACGCGGCCACCTGCGCGGTGACCTCGAGGCGCTGCGCGCGCTCGAGCCGCTCGGCGCCATGGTGGTCGAGCGGCTGACGCTGTTTCGCTCGCGGCCCGCGGACCACGGCGCCGCCTACCAAGCGTTGGCGTTGGTGCCGCTGGCGGCGCCCGCGCGCTCGCGCGGGTGAGCGTCCGTTCGGGTCCTTACGGCGCCGCGTCGGCGAGCCCGAGCCGACGCTCCACCTCGACGATGCGCCGCACCGCCGGCAGGGACGCGTCGGCGTGGTGCCAGATGCTGCGAAAGAGGTCCCGCGCCCGCCGCGCCTGCGCCTCGTCGCCGGCATCCATGGCCAGGGCCGCCACCAGCGTTGTCGCCTCGGCGATGAGCACCGTCCACATCTGGGCCAGGGTGTCGTCGCCGGCGGTGCACGCCGGGAGCAACGCGCCGAGGGGCTCGAGCTGCGCGCGCGCGCGCGCCACGTCGTTCTTCTCTACCGCCAACAGCACGGTGTCGGGCACCGCGAAGCACGGCGGCAGCCGCTTGATGACGGCCTCGGCGTCTTGGAAGCGGCGCGCGCGCATGAGCAGGTGCACCTCGGCGGCGTCCTTGACCACGGGCACGTCGAACGGCTTCTCGGCGAGCGCCTGCAGCTTCTGCTCGGCGAGGCGCGGGTCCTGGTCGGCCGCGTAGGCGGCGCCGAGCACATCGGTGACCAAGGAGAGCACGTGCATGCGCTGCGCGAACACGTCGCTCATCTCGAGCAGATCGCGCCGCTCGCGCACGCGCGCGGCCCACTTGGCGGCCAGCTCCGGCTGGTGGTTGATGTAGGCAAACATCGACGCCATGGACGCGATCTCGAGCGCGCGCGTGTGCATCAAGGGGCCCACGGCGCCGGCCTCGCGATAGGCGTCGTCCCACGACAGGTCGGCCTCCTCGAGGCGGCCCAACGCCGCCAGCGCGTGTCCCACCAGCACCATGGCGTCGACCCGCTTGTCGCCCGCCGGCAGGCGCTCGATGAAGGCGCGCGCTCCGAGGAGCGCGTCCGGGTCGCCGCGCCGCGCGCGCAGCGCGGACAAGCGCACCCACGACTTGACCGCACCGGCATCGTCGGCGACGTACTGCTCCAAGCGCGCGATGGCGGCGTCGAGCTTGCCCTCCACCAGGTCGATGTCGACCAGCGCATGCACCACCGCCGCAGCGCGCGGCGGCGCGGATCCGAGCGTGGCGCGCGCCTCGACGGTGCGCCCCGCCTCCAGGTGGCGGCGGGCGAGGCCCAGGAGCGTCACCGGGCGCGGCGGCTGCACGCCGACGTGCTCGTAGCGATCGAGGCGCTCGGGGTTGCCGTACGCGATCGACAGGCGCGTGGCCAAGAGCTGGCGCGCGAAGGGGTCGACGCCGAAGCGCTCCTCGAACGCCGTGAAGCGCGCGACCGCGTCGCGGTAGTCGGGCGAGGCTACGGCGTGGACCAACGCGCGCGTGCGCTCGCTCGCGAACGAGCCCGAGGGACCGCGCTCCACTGCCTGGCGCGCCCTCGACAGCGACGCGTCGATACGGCCGAAGGGCTCGTCCTCGATGATCGAGATGAGGCCCAGCAAGAGCCAGCCCATGGCCGCGTCGGGATCGCGCCCCACGGCGTCGAGCGCGTCGACGCGCGCGGCGCCGAGCTGCAAGCGCCACCACGCGTCGTTGGCGCGCTCGATGGCGGCGCGCGCCTCGGGGTTGGCCGAGAGGTACAGGCCGCCGCCGCGCGCCCACAGCCCAAGCCCCACGGCGGCGAGCACCAGCACCGCCGAGGCCACGGCGGCCGTGAGCCACCGACGGCGCCCCAAGGGGAGCGGCAGCGCCGTGGGCACGCGCGCCTCCGAGGCGGCGCGCGCCGCTGCCAGCGAGCTCGCGTGCGGCGTGTCGAGCGTCTCGCGCGGCACCGGCGGAACCACGACGACACGCGAGGGCGCCGACGGGGTCCGGTTGTCGGGCTGCGTGATCTCACCCGCCTCCTCGAGGCGCTCGATGGTGGCCAGGAGATCTTCGGCGTTCTTCGGGCGCAGGTCCGGGTCCTTCTCGAGGAGGTTGCCCACCACCCCGTCGATGACGCCGGGCACCACGCGCCCGAGCAACCCCATCCGCTCGCGCAGGCTCGGCACCGGATCGGTGAGCGTGCGCACCATCAGCTCCATCGAGTTGGTGCTGACGTAGGGCTGCTCGCCGCTGATCATCTCGAACAGCAACACCCCGAGCGCATAGAGGTCGCTGCGTGGATCGTCGCTCTTGCCGAGCAATTGCTCGGGCGCGATGCTGCCCGGCGTGCCAGCGACGAGCCCCTCGCCGGTGACGGGCGGCGCCGCGGTGGCGGCGGTGAGCTTGGCCACACCGAAGTCGAGCACCTTGGCGCGCTCACCGAGCCCCTCCACGCGCTGCAGCATCACGTTCTCGGCCTTGAGATCGCGGTGCACCACGCCGGCTTTGTGCGCGGCCAAGAGCGCGCGGCACACGTCGCCGGCCACGGCGAGCGCGCGCTGCACGGAGAACGGGCCGCCGCGCCGCAGCGCCGCGCGCACGGTCTCGCCGTCGAGGTGCTCCATGGCGATGAACAGCGTGCCGTCGTCGGCCGCGCCGGCGTCAACCACCTGCACGATGTTCGGGTGCTGCAGGCGCGCGATGACGTCGGTCTCGCGCTGGAAGCGGCGCACCGCGTCGGCCTCGGGCGCGCCGTCGGTCTTGAGCACCTTGATCGCCACGTTGCGCCCCAGGCTGAGCTGGGTCGCCAGGTACACGGCCCCCATGCCGCCCTCGCCGATGGGGCGCTCGATGCGGTAGCGGCCCGAGAGCGTCAGGCCGACCAGGTTCTTGGGTGCTGACGGCGGCACGGCCCCAACCATACTGCGACCGGCGGCGGCGGTGCGTGCCGTGACGCCGGCACCTGCCCCACGCGGAGACAAGCGTCGTCAGCGCCGCTTGCCGTCGGGCATGGGCGGCAGCGTGACGTCGCGCGGCGCCGGACCGGGCGGCTGTTTCATCTCGATGGTGTCTTGGTGCTCGAGGTCGGAGTCGGCGAACACCGGGGCCGCGAAGGCCGGCACCTGGGCCACCGTCGGCGCCGGCGGCCGCGCGCCCACGGCGGTCGCGTGCGCGTCGGCGTCTGCCGGCGGCACCAACGGCTCTTGCGGCGTCACCGAGATATCGGCGGGACCCTGGGCACCGTCGTCGACGGGCGTCATCCACGGTGAGCTGTCGTCGCTCGAGAACAGCTCGCTGCTCACCTCGAGCGAGGCGTCGCGCGCTTGCTTCTGCGTCTTGTCGACGCCGGCGCCCATGGTGGCGGCCGCCACCTCGAGCACCGATGAGCGCGCCGGGTCGCTCGGGGCGCTCCGCGGCGGCGACGAGGGCGGCGAGGTGGTGATGTCGACGGACAGCGGCGCCTCGCCCTCGCTGGTCGCGCCCTCTTGGGTGAACACGCCGTCGACGTCGCCGTGCTCGGGCAGCCCCCGGCGTCGCAGGGCCACGGTGGGCACCTGCGGGCGCAGCATCTCCACGGTGGCGATGACGCTGCGCGGGCGCGGCGGCGGCGCGCGCCGCGCCACGCGCGGAAACAGGATGGTGCGCGTGGCCAGCACCTCCGCGCGGCGGCGCGCGAGCGCGTCGAGCACGTCGGCGGTCACCTCGTCGTCGTCAACCGCGGGCACGAGCGCGCGATACTCGCGCTCGAGCGCACCCTCGATGACGGCGGCCGGCGCTTGATTCGGCGCGTTCTCGACGAACGCCGTGCGCAGCGTGCCCAACATGGCGTCGAGCGTGGGGCGATCCTCGGGGCGACGCTGGAGCGCGCCCACCAGGAGCGTGGGGAGCGCCGCGCTCTTCTCGGGCAGGCGGGGCGCCGCCTGCGCGTTGACGTCGACAGCCAGAAGCGCGCGCAGCACCTGGATGACGGCGAACACGTCGGCGGCCGCCGATCCCGGCTCGTGATCGAGCTCGGGCGCGCGGTAGGCCGTGGGCGCCGTCGCGTCGGCCGCCGACAGCACGCGCAAGATCACGGCGCCATCGGCGCGCAGCAGCACGCCCTCGGGGCGCAGGCCCGCGGGGAACAACGTCGACAGCCCCACGGCGCCCGCCGACCACACATCGCCGAGCTCGTGCAGATCCTGCACCACGCGCGCCAGCGAGAAGGCGATGGCGAGCACCACGCGCGCGTCGGGCTTGGCGCGGCGCCGACGGTCGTGCTCGAGCAGGGTCGCGAGGTCCACGCCCTCCTCCGGCGCGGCCACGGCGTACAGCGACCCGTCGTGGCGACCCACCTCGGCGATGTGCGCCACGGCGTCGTGCTCGACGCGCGCGCTGCCCTCGGCCAGCTCGAGGAGCCGTTGCTCGAGCGCGGCGTCGCGCACGGAGTTCGCGCCGAACAGCGCCAGGTGCACCGCGGGCTCGAGCCCGCCGTCGCCCGCGCGCCGCGCGCGCACGATCTCGGCGCCGCCATACGAGGGCGACGCGCGCAACAACGCGAAGTCGGCAAAGGTCGCCACGAATGCGCTCGTCGCCAGCCTGGCACGGGGCGCTCGTCGTCGGCAACGCGGGCGCCCCGTGGCACCGCGGTCCGCCTCACGCTGAGACGGCGCGTCGAGCACGCGGTCGAGAGGCCCCCGTCACTCGGCCAGCCGCGGGCCGCCGTCCAGGCGCACCATGCCGTCGGCGGCCAGGCGCTTGAGCTGGCGCCACACGGTGGTGCGCGCCACGCCGAGCGAGCGCGCCAGCGACGTGACGGTCCACGCGCCGGGCGCGCCGCGCGCCAAGAGGTCCATGATCTGGCCGCCGGTCTCGTGCAGCACCAGGGTGCGCCGCAGCACGATGGAGCGGTAGTGACGGCGGTTGACGGCGCGATAGAGCCCCGCGGCCAAGCCCGCGTCGTCGTCGAGGAGGCGATCGAACAGGCGCGGCGGCACCAGCGCCACCGCGCCGTCGTCTGCGGCGCGCGCGGTCACCGGCCACACGCCGCTGCCATACCAGCTGGCATCGCCGAACAGCGTGGGCGCCTCGATGCGCCCGAGCAGCACCGGGCGACGGCGCCGCCCGTCGGTGCCGCGGCCGTGCGACAGCTCCAGGGCGCCGTCGAGCACCAACAGGAGCGCGCGCACCGGCGTGCCCGCGAGGGCGAGCACCTCGCCGCGATCGACCACGCGCTCGGTGGCGCGCGCCGCCAGCAGGCGCAGCGTGCGCGAGCGCGCGGCGGCGAAGGCGGGGTGGCGACGGAGATCGGCGATGGCCACGGGCACGACCCCGAGGCTTCCACGAAACGGCGTTGCAGATGCAACACCGACGCCCGCCCGACGGCGCGCGGCGGCGCATGGTGGCGGTGCTCAGGAGGCACCATGTCGCGTACGCTTCTCGTCGTCACCACGGTCATCGTCACGGGCTCCGCGTGGGCCAGCGGCATCGACACCACCTTCGGCGTCGACGGCCTGGTGGTCTCGCCGGTCGAGCCCGACGAGCAGCCTCGAGCGTTGGCGCGCGTGGGCAATGAGCTGGTGCTCGCCGGCAAGAGCTGGGGCGCCAGCACCTCGTCGATGCAGGTGGTGCGCTTCACGCTCGAGGGCGCGTTCCTCGACGCGCAGGCGCTGGGCGCGGGCGCGACCTCCGCCGGGCTGCACGACGCCGTGGTCGACGGCGCCGGTCGCCTGCTGGTGGCGGGGTACGCGTTCGCCGACGGCGCCGCCGGCCCGCAGACCGACGCAGCGGTGGCGCGCCTCACGCCCGCGGGCGCGCTCGACGAGAGCTTCGGCGAAGGCGGCGTCGCGCGCATCGACGTCGCCGGCCACGACGACGTGGTGTTCGGCCTGTGGGCGCTCGACGACGGCGGCGTGCTGGCCGTGGGCCGCACCAGCCTTCCGGTGGACAACGGCGTGGTGCCCACACGCGGCGCGCTCTGGCGCCTCGACGTCGACGGCGCGGTGGTGCACCACACCGTCGTCACGCTGGCCGGCGAGGACGACGAGCTGGTGGCGGTGACGGCCCACCGCGGCGGGTTCGTCGCCGTCGGCACCGCCGTGTACGAGGCGGGCAACCGCGCCAGCGTGGCGGTGGTGCGCGTCGACGACACGCTGGCGCTCGATCCGTCCTTCGCCGTCGACGGCGTAGGTCTGTACGATCCCGGCGCCTTCCTCGCGTCGGTCGGCGTCAGCGTGCACGGCGTGGGCGACCGCGTGCTCGTTGGCGCCACCATCGACAACGGCGCCGAGGTGCCCGACTACGACCTGGCGCTCCTGGCCCTCGACGACCAGGGGCACGTCGACACCGCGTTCGGCGCGCACGGCGTGTTCGCGGCGTCGGTGCACACGCTGCGCGCGCTGCCCGAGCCGAGCCCCGACCTGCTGCGCGCCGTCGTGCTCGACGACGACGGAGGCGCGGTGCTGGTGGGCGACTCCGAGGGCCGACCGGTGCTGGTGCGCGCCGACGCGGGCGGCGCGCTCGACGTGGGCTTCGGCGACGGCGGGCTCGTGCGCGCGGATCCCTGCGGACCGACGGGCCTGGTGGCCGACGCCGCGCTCGTCGACGACATGGTGGTGGTGGCCGGCGCCTGCTACCGCGACCCGTTCTTCGCCGACGCCGTGCTGCTGCGCGTGGCGCTGAACGACGCCGCCGAGGGCGAGGGAGAGGGCGAGGGCGAAGGAGAGGGCGAGGGCGAGGGCGAGGGAGAGGGCGAGGGCGAGGGCGAGGGCGAAGGAGAGGGAGAGGGCGAGGGAGAGGGCGAGGGAGAGGGCGAGCGCCCGTCGTGCACCTGTCGCGGCGGCGGCGCAGGCAACGCCGCCGGCGCAGCGGTGATGGCGCTGGCGCTGGTTGCGCTGCGACGGCGGCGTTGAGCGTGGGCCCGCATTACCGAGAACCACGTGCGGCACCAGCGCCTGCCGCGCTCCAGGGCACCAGAGCCCCGCAGACCATGAGAGCGCCGCACGGATTAGCCGAGCGGCGTGGATCCACCGACCACCAAAGCGGATCAGCTTCACGCGAGGGCAGCCATCGTTTCAGGTCGTTCACGCGGCCGAACCAGCAGGGTTGGGGCCCGCTTGTCGACGTGGAGCCGGCGATGTAGCCACGGCCGCTACCGAGGTCCCCATGTTGCGCCCGTCCCTGCTCTTTTCCCTGGTTGCCCTGGCAACCGTGAGCCTGACGCCCGCCTGTCCCAGCGAAGGCGAGGGCGAGGGCGAAGGGGAAGGCGAGGGCGAAGGGGAGGGCGAGGGTGAGGGCGAGGGCGAGGGCGCGCCCGTCGGCGCCGCGTGCGCGGCGTTGGGCGACTGCGCGAGCGGCCTGTGCACGGGGTTCTTCGCGACCAGCCCGATGATCACCGACTTCTGTACCGAAGAGTGCAGCGATGACGCCGGGTGCACCGACGTGTTCGGTGCCGGCGTCGCGGCCACCTGCGCGACGACGCAGCTCGGTGGCTTCTGCTTCCCGAGCTGCGCGAGCAACAGCGACTGCGACGCCGTCGGAGGCGGCATCTGCGTGCTCGAGCTGACGGGGCCCGGCACCGCGGCAGGCTGCCTGAAGGCGCGCGGCGCGGCCTGTACGGGCGACGACGAGTGCGAAGCGGACGAGAGCTGCGCCGTGCTCGGCGGCGCCGGCCTCTCCTGGTTCTGTGGACCGACAGCCGAGGTCGGCATGCGCGCCGGCGAAGCCTGTGATGACGCAGCGTTCGGCGAGCAGCAGGCCGCCCGCACGTGCACCACCGACGCCCACTGCCAGAACGGTACCGCCTGCGTCGACGACGGCGCGGGCAACCGGACCTGCCGCATCGAGAGCGCCGCCGACCTCTGCGCCAGCTTCTTCTGCTTCGAGGGCTCCTGCACCGGCGGCTGCGCGATCGACGACGACTGCCCGACCGGCAATCGCTGCCAGCAGTTCGACTTCAGCGCCGACCCGGCCGCCCCCGATCTGTACGGCTTCTGCATGCCGTTCGCCGGCAGCGGCACCGTGTGCAACGCCGAGTCGGACTGCAGCAGCGGGGAGCACTGCGGCGCCGCGCAGAACGCTGCCGGCGAGATGATCACGGTCTGCCGCGCCGCCGATCCGGGCGACGTGGCCATCGGCGAGCGCTGCGGCGACGACGCGCTCACCTACGGTGTCATCGAGCCGAGCGAGGGCTGCGCCTCCAACCTGTGCGGCTACGACGACGGTGAGCAGCGCTGCTTGGCCGTGTGCGACGCCGACGGCGACTGCGGCACGGGCTCCTCGTGCGTCAAGTTCGCCGTCAACGACGCCGACGCGCTCGGCCTGTGCGTCTCGGGCGATCGCTGCACCAGCAACGCCGACTGCGACGCCGCCACCGAGTTCTGCCAGCCCGTGGGCGGCGCCAACGGCGTCGAGCGCGTCTGCGCCGCGCAGGTCCCCGGCACCCTCGACGGCGGCGCCGCCTGCTCGCTCGACAACGTGGCCGCGCTGTGGGGCGTGGACTGCTACGCCGACACCACCTGCAACGCCATCGTCGCGGGCGCGCAGTGCAACCTGGCGACCCGCACCTGCGTCGAGCCCATCGCGGGCATCTGCGAGCGCGACTGCGACGTCGTCAGCGGGACCTGCCAACAAGAGTGCACGCAGGACGACCAGTGCGGCGCCAACGGCAGCTGCGAAGGGACCGCCGTCGTGCTGCGCGCCAACGTCGCGGACGATGCCGCCGATGACGACCTCGGCTTCACGGGCACCTGCACGACGAGAGTCGGCTCGCGCACCGCCTGCGGATCGAGCACCGACTGCACGGGCACCGAGCTCTGCCAGGCGAGCCTGAGCCTCGCGGGCGCCGTCACCTCGCGCTGCGCCGAGCCACCGGCCACCGCCACCGCGGCGCCGGGCGCTGCCTGCGGCATCATCGATGACGCGATCGCCCTCTGCACCGGGGGCATCTGCGACGGCCTCGACTTCGGCAACGACGACGTGCGGGGCACCTGCCGCGCGCTCTGCGCCGACGACACCGACTGCACGTCGCCGCAGACCTGCGAGGTGGTTGAAAACGCCCTCGGCGCCGGCCTCGACGTCAGCGTCTGCAGGTAGCGTCGCGCGCGCACAGGGGCGCCCGGGCCGTCGTTGGCTCTGCCAGTCCTCAACGGAAGAGCCGGGTTACCCTCGGGGGATGCTGCGCCCCTCCGTCATCCTCGCGCTGGTCTTTTCGGTCGCCGGCGCAGGCTGCGGCCCCGGCGCGGGCGTGCCGCCCGACGCCCTGCCGACGCCCACCGTGCGCATCCTCGTGGACGAGGTGCCCGAGGACGACGTCGACGGCTATGTCGATGCCACCGCCGCCCTGCCGGGCGACCCGTGGACGGTCGTCGTCGAGGGCGCCGTGCCGGGAGAAGAGCTGACGGTGATCGCCAGCTCGTCCGGGCTGTCGGCCCAGGCGAAGCTGGTCGCGGCCGACGACGGCAGCATCGATCTGCGACGCGACGCCCCCGTCGAGGGCACGTGGACGGGTGTCGAGCCCGAGGGGCTCTCCTGGTCGGCGGTCGGCGCGCCCGATCCCGACGCCGATCCCTCCGTCGAGGTCAGCCTCCTGCGGGGCGCTACCGTCGTCGCCCGCGCGACGCTCGATCGCGTGCCCGTCACCGAGCTGGTCGTCATCGAGGAGATCGCCGAAGGCCGGACGGTTGGCCTCCTCGCGACCCCGCCCCCGGAGGCAGGCGACGGACCGTTCCCCGCGATGCTGCTCTTCGGCGGCTCCGAGGGAGGCACCGGCGGTGGCGTCTCCTACGCTCCCTACCTGGCGAGCCTGGGCGTGGTCGCCCTCGGCATCGGCTACTTCGCCGTCCCCGACGTGGACGGCGTCCCGGCCATCGCGCACGAGATCCCGCTCGAGATCCTGGAGGAGGCGCTGGCGTTCCTGACGAGCGTACCGCGCGTCGATCCCGAGCACATCGGCGTCGCGGGCGCATCTCTCGGCGGCGAGCTCGCCATGGTCCTCGCGGCCCGTCTCCCGGTCGTCAAAGGCGCCGTGGCCGTCTCGCCGAGCGGCGTGGTCTTCGGCGCGTTCAGCAACGGCAATCGCTCGCACTGGACCGACGACGGGGAGGCCGTGCCCTTCGTGCCGCTCCTGCAGGTGCCGCCCGCCATCGTGTCCACGGACGACGACGGCGCCCAACACCTGTCGATGCGCAACCGCACCGACGAGTCGCTTGCCGCGGCGTCCCCCGAGGTCATCGAGGCGGCGACCAGCCACGTCGAGAACATGGAGGGCGCGTTGCTGGTGCTCGCCGGCGAGGACGACCAGCGCTGGAACGCTTGCGACCTCGCCGCGCTCGCGTTCGCGCGGCTCGACGAAACGCACCTGAGCACGTTCGGAGACGAGCTCTCTTGCTTCCCCGGCGCCGGCCACATCATGGCCTTCGGCGGTGCCCCGGTCGCGGGAACCGTGGAGGAGCCGATCCCGAACACGCGGAACTTCCTGCTTCTCGGCGGCGACGTTGCGAGCAACGCGCACGCCGGCCGCGCCGCCGACAACGCGCTGCGCCGCTTCCTCGCGCGGCTCTGATCGTGGTCGGAGAGGTCTTCTCGTGAGCGGCAACTACTCCTGCTGGTAGTGCCGCCCGTCGTCGGCTCCTGGCGCCATCTCGTCCCCCGGGGTCGCGTGCCGCTACACCGAGAACGACTGCCCGCACGAGCAGCTCTTGAGCTCGTGCGGGTTCTTGAGCACGAAGCCGCTCTTCATCAGCGACTCCTGCCAGTCGAGCACGCTGCCGCCGAGGTAGAGCAAGCTCTTGGCGTCGACGACGATGCGCTGGCCGAAGCCGTCGAACACGCGATCGCGCGCCTGCGGCCCGTCGGTGAACGCGAAGGTGTACGACAGCCCCGAGCAGCCGCCGCCCTGGATGCCCACGCGCAGGAGGTGGCCCACCTTGCCCTCGCGGGCCGCGAGCTGCTCGATCTTGTGCGCGGCGCGCTCGGTGATGCCCACCTGGTCCTTGGCAACCACCACGGGGGCCGCCTCGGGCGCCTTCTTGCTCGAGCCGATGCCGGTGAGCTGCGTGGCCATCACGCCACCTCCTTCAGGGTCAGGCCGAGCCGCCGACGCGCCTGGTCGGCCGCGGCGCGCGCCGCCGAGCGACGCGCCTCGTCGGCGCTCACCACGCGACCGTGGAGCTGGTGGTAGTGGTGGAGCTTGTCGGCCTTGGCCTCGTCGGTGAAGACCGCCAGGTCCTCGGCCGACAGCTCCACGTCGTCGGCGCCGGCGGGCCGCGTCATACCCACGCTCGCGAGCACGTCGTCGTCGGACAACAGGCCCTTCTTGAAGCGGTAGTCGAAGATCGCGGCCTTGACCGCGTCCTCGGCCAAGACCGAGCAGTGGATCTTCACCGGCGGCAGCGCCAGCTCCTCGGCGATGTCGCGGTTCTTGATCTTGCCCGCGTCGGCGATGCTCTTGCCCTTGACCCACTCCGTCACCAGCGACGACGACGCGATGGCCGAGCCGCAGCCGAAGGTCTTGAACTTGGCGTCCTCGATGACGCCGGCGTCGTTGATCTTGAGCTGCAGCTTCATGACGTCGCCGCACGCGGGCGCGCCCACCAGGCCGGTGCCCACGCTCGGGTCGGCCTTGTCGAAGCTGCCCACGTTCCGGGGGCGCTCGTAGTGCTCGATGACCTTGTCGCTGTACGCCATACGTCCCTCGATCGTTTCGATGCTCGAACCTGCTACCCGTCGCCCCTCGTCATCCCGCCGTAATCCCCGCACGCCGACGTCCGCGCCGCGCTCGATCGCCAGAGGCGAGGCTGCTGGCGGAGGAGCGCGACGGAGCGCCGTCCCTCTCCCGTTCGCCGGAGGCGAGGCTGTTGGCGGAGGAGCGCGAGGTGGCACTCCCTCGCGGTGAGTGCCCCCCGCGACTCCGCCAGAGACTCAGTGCGGGGTCCATTGCACGCTCTTCAAGTCCACACCCTCCTGCACCATCTCCCACAGCGGGCTCATGGCGCGCAGCCGCGTCACGCTCGCCGCCACCAGCGCGGCCACGTGGTCGATCTCCTCGTCGGTGTTGAAGCGCCCGATGCCGAAGCGGATGGAGCTGTGCGCCAAGTCGTCGCCCACGCCGAGGGCGCGCAGCACGTACGAGGGCTCCAGGCTGGCCGAGGTGCACGCGCTGCCCGACGAGCACGCGACCTCCTTGTTGATGCTCATGAGCATGGCCTCGCCCTCGACGTAGGCGAAGCTGACGTTGAGGTTGCCGGGCAGCCGGTGCGCCATCGAGCCGTTGACGTGCACGTCGGGCACGGCGGCCCGCAGCTTGGCGAGCAGCCGATCGCGCAGCGCCGTCAGGCGCCGGCTCTCCTCGGGCAGCTCGCGCTCGGCGATGGCGCAGGCGGCGCCGAGCCCCACGATGCCCGGGACGTTGAGCGTGCCCGAGCGCATGCCGCGCTCGTGGCCGCCGCCGTCGATGATGGGCGTGAGGCGCACGCGCGGCTTGCGGCGCACGTAGAGCGCGCCCACGCCCTTCGGCCCATAGAGCTTGTGCGCGCTGATCGACGCCAGGTCGATGTTGGCGCGCTCGACATCGAACGGGATCTTGCCGAGCGCCTGCACGGCGTCGCAGTGAAACAACACGCCGCGCGCGCGCGTGATCTTGCCGATGTCCTCGATGGGGTTGAGCGTGCCGATCTCGTTGTTGGCCGCCATCAAGCTCACGAGGATGGTGTCGTCGCGCAGCGCGGCCGCCACCTGCTCGGCCGAGTGCAGGCCGTCGTTATCGGGCGTGAGGTAGGTGACCTCGAAGCCCTCCACCTCGAGGGCGCGGCACGAGTCGAGCGTGGCCTTGTGCTCGATGCGCGAGGTGACGAGGTGCTTGCCCTTCTCCTTCAAGAAGTGCGCGGCGCCCTTGATGGCCAGGTTCGACGACTCCGTGGCGCCCGAGGTGAACACGATCTCCTTGGCCGAGGCGCCGATGAGCGACGCCACCTGCGCGCGCGCCTTCTCGACGAGCGCCTCGGCCTCCCAGCCGAACGTGTGGTTCCGGCTGGCGGCGTTGCCGTACACCATGGTGAAGGTGGGCAGCATCTCGGCGAGCACGCGCGGGTCCACCGCGGTGGTGGCGTGGTTGTCGAGGTAGATGGGCGTCTGCACCGTCATGATCGGATCCCTTCGACGAGGTTGGGCGCCCGCTCGCCGCCGTGCGCCGCGCAGGTGCCGCAGCAGGTGCCGGTGGTGCCGTCCGCCGTGCAGGTGGACACGCAGGTCTCGAGGTAGGCGAGCGACGACGACAGCTCGCGCTGCAGCTGCTGAAGCCGCTCGAGCTGCGCCGCCACCTCGGCCTGTTTGTCGGCATAGAGCGCGCGCACCCGCTCCATGGCGGCCTTGGGCGCGTCGGCGCCGGTGACGGCGTGCACCTGCTGGATCTGCTGGAGCGTGAAGCCGAGCTCTTGCAGCTTGCCGATGAAGCGCACGCGCTCGAGGGCGTCGGCGCCGTAGGTGCGAAAGCCGCCGGCCGTGCGCGTCTCGGGCTCGAGGAGCCCGAGCTCCTCGTACAGGCGCAAGGCGCGCTGGGTCTTGCCCGTGGCCTTGGCGAGATCGCCGATGCGCACCTCGCGGCCCATGGAGGCGGCGCCGAGCTTCAGGAGGGGGGCGGTGGGGACCATGGGGGGCCGATCGCGGGCTGGTGGGACAAAGCTGACCTTAACGTAAGGGTGAGGGTTGGGCAACGTGGATCTCGGGGCGCGGGAGGCGCTGAGCTGTCGCGCCCTTCGTCGCCCGCGCCTCGCCAAGCCTGCGTGCTTCACCGTGTGACACACCGCATCATGCCGTGACGCGCCGTGACAAGCCGATGACCACCCGCGCCCATGCTCCTCCCATGACCACGTCACCCACCGAAAGCCCCGCGCCCCCAAAACCCCTCCTGCGCGGCGTCTCTCACGAGGTCGCGGCCGGCTTCGCGCTCGGCGGCGGCATCTCCCTCGGCGTGGCCGCCCCGTCGGGGCTCGCGAGCGTGGGCGCCGCCATCTACGGCGCCGCGCTCACGGCCCTCTTCACCATCTCGGCGCTCTACCACCGCCCGAGCTGGTCGGTGCCGTGGCGCATGCTCATGCGCCGCCTCGATCACGCCGCCATCTTCCTGCTCATCGCCGGCACGTACACGCCCTTCTGCCTCTTGCCCGGCGTCGAGGGCGGCGCGCTCCTGCTCACGCTCGTGTGGGCCGGCGCCATCGCGGGCGTGGTCTTGTCGGTGGCGTGGCCGCGCGCGCCCAAGTGGGTGCTGGCCGCGCTGTGCATCGGGCTTGGGTGGGTCGTGGTCCCCGTGCTGCCGGCCTTGAAGCTCGCCATCCACGAGAGCGGCATCGCGCTCCTGCTGCTCGGCGGCGTGCTCTACACCGCGGGCGCCATCGTGTACGCGCGCAAGCGGCCCGACCCTGCCCCGCGCGTCTTCGGCTACCACGAGATCTTCCACGCCCTCGTCATCGCCGCCGCCGTCTGCCACTTCGCCGCCGTGGCGGGCGCCGTGCAGCAGATTCGGTGAACCCGCGGACGCCCTGCCGGGGATCGCCCGTTTTCTGAGGGGCCGCCTGCCCCCGGCGCCGCGTCCAAACGCGCCCACGCCACGGCGCATGTGCGAGGCTCGGGGGTTGCAAGACCACACCCATGGCCCGCCCCCTCACCCCTCGCTTCGCCGTCCGCCGCCTCGCCGGCGGGCTCGCCGTCGTGCTGGTCGCCTCGCTGCGCTGCCAGGTGAACCTGCCCGTCGAGCCCTTGCAGCGCTTCGAGACCTGCGAGGACCTGCAGCTCTACCTCGAGGACCAGATCCTGCACCCGAGCGTAGAGGCCAGCGTCGCCAGCACCGGCGTCATGGAGGGCTGCGCCGACGACGCGCTGATGGGTATGCCACCCTCGGCCCCTGCCGACGAGGGCGCGACGCGCCAGTACACCACCACCACCACGCAGGAGCAGGGCGTCGACGAGCCCGACTTCGTCAAGAACGACGGCGACAAGATCTTCGTCTTGCGCCGCGGCCAGATGGTGATCCTGTCCGCGTGGCCGGCCGACACCATGAGCGTCTTGTCGCGCACGCCCATCGACGGCACGCCCTTCACCATGCTGTTCGCCGACGCCGCGCCCGGGCAGCGCGAGCAGGCGCTGGTGCTGGCCACCACCTTCTCCGATCGCGCGCGCGTGGTGGCGCACCTTTTCGACGTCACCGACCCGGCCGAGCCCGTGGAGCTGCGCACCGTCGCCATCGACGGCGACTTCCAAGACGCGCGCCGCGTGGGCGACGAGGTCATGCTGGTGACGCGCGCCCGCCTGGCGCTGGACGTGGAGCTCGATCGCGCGCCCTTCTCCGACGACGTCAACCGCGCCGCGCTGCGCGCCGCCGGCGTCGAGCGCATGTTGCCCGCGGTCAGCGACTACATCGTGGGCGTCGACGCCGCGCCGCGCGTCGACAAGGCCGCGGCATGCGAGCACACCTACGCGCCCCGCGTCAGCGACGGGAAGAGCATGCTGCTCGTGCACGCGCTGTCGCTGCGCGACCCGGCGGCGGCCTTGCGCGCCACCGGCGTGGTCGCGGGGTTCTCGTACGTGTACGCGTCGCCCGAGAGCGTGGTGCTCGCATCGGTGGAGCTGAACGACGGCGGCTACTTCACGCCCGACTTCAACCGCACGCGCCTGCACCGGCTGGCCGCGTTCCAGGGCGACGGCGCCGCCGAATACCGCGCCACCGGCGTGTTCGACGGCGTCATCAAGGACGAGATGAGCCTCGACGATCAGGGCGGCCTGGTGCGCATGGTCATCACCGACGAGGCCGACAGCCAGGATCCGAGCGAGCGCAGCACGTCGCTCCTGGTGATCGAGGAGAACGGCACTTCCCTGGTGGAGGTGGCGCGCGTCGACGACATCGGCCGCGGCGAGAGCGTGGAGAGCGTGCGCTTCGTGGGCAACAAGGCCTACGTCGTCACCTACCCGCGCGACCTGGGCGGCTTCGTGCTCGATCCCGTCACCGGCATGCCGACCATCCCGTTCACGGACCCCTTGTTCGTCATCGACCTGAGCGACCCGCGCAGCCCGCAGCTGCGCGGCGACCTCGAGGTCGACGGCTACTCGGCCTACCTGCACCCGCTCGACGACGGGCACCTGCTGGCCATCGGCGCCAACACCGACCCGTCGAGCGGCGCCTACCTGGGCCTGTCGATCATCGTCTTCGACGTCACCAACGCCGACGCGCCCGCCGTGCTGCACCGCTACGACTTCGGCAGCGCCGAGTCGGGCTCGGAGGCGCTGGTGGACCGCCACGCCTTCACCTACTTCCCCGCCGCGCAGGCCCTGGCCATCCCCGTGCAGCGCTTCGACAGCTCCGACGCGTTCCTCACGTCGTCGGCGCTGGCGGTGTTCCGCATCGACCTCACCGAGGGCGTGCTTCCCCTCGGCACCATCGAGCAGGTCGGCCTGCTCGAGGCCACCTTCGGCGAGCTGACGCAGTGGGGCGGCGCGCAGTGCGCGTCGGTGCGGCGTAGCGTCATGATCAGCGACGTGGCCGAGGGCGGCTTCGTGTACGCCGTGTCCACCGCCGGCGTGGTGGCGGCCGCGCTCGAGCAGGACCTGCCCACGATGGCCAGCGTGCGCATCGCCAGCGACGACGACGAGCCGTGCAGCCCCGGCGGAGCGCCGCTGTGACGGCGCGGTGAGGGCGTCGTGATCGCGCGGCCGCACCGCACCGTCATCGCACCCGCGCGCCCCCCGTTGGTCGCACTCGCGCTCGTGTGCCTGCTCGCCGGCGCCGCCCGCGCGCAGGTCGAGGGCGACCCGAGCGACCCGCACGACCCAAGCGACCCGAGCGACACCGGCGCGCCGACCACGCCGGCGCCGCCTGACGACGACGCTGCGCCCGCGCCGCCCGACGTCGACGACGC
>CAZONM010000054.1:0-20609 GCA_964580865.1 uncultured Myxococcales bacterium
GATGTCCACCGGGTGCCGGAACGCGAGCCCGGTGGTGACCAGCGTGTCGCCGCTGCACAACGGCGCGCTGCCGAGCGCGCTCGCCGTCATCGCGCGCGGCCACGTGGGCGGCGCCGCGCTGGTCCGCGGGGCGCCCGCCGTGATCGTGGCGCGCGCCGTCGCGCAAGCGCCTCACGAGTGATCGCGCGGTCGCTCAGCCGCGCACGCCCACCAGGTGCCCGGCCAGCGTGCCGTTGCCGGCGAAGACGTGCTCACCGACGAGGATGCCGGCGGCGCGGAACTTGTCGCGCACGCCGGCGATGTCCTTGTGCTGCTCGAGCAGCTCGGAGAAGGCCTTGTGCGGCAGCACCGCCGCCGCCGCCACGGTCTTCGCCACGGCCGACAGGTCCGCCTGCGCGGCGTCGACGCGCGCGAGGCTGCCCACGTAGTCGCCGGCGGCCAGCTCGAGCCGCTTCTGCACGCTGCCGTCGACGTCGGTGCTGCCGACGTGCACGCGGCCCTCGAGGATCACCCACAGCCCGTCGTTCTCGGCGCCCTCGAAGAACAGCTCGTCGCCCGGCTGGTAGTCGCGATCGTGGAAGCGACGCATGATGTCGAGGCGCTCGCGCGCGTCGAGCTTCTGGAAGAAGGGCAGCGACGCCAGCACGTTCAAGAGGAGCCGCTCGCGGAAGAACGTGTGCAGCGCCGCGCGCACGCTGGGCCAGGTCTGCATCAGATCGTCGACGGCGCTCTTGTCGATCTCGAAGTACTCGAGCTCGGTGGTGGCGCGCAGGCTCGCTTGCCGGGTCTGCGCCGACATGAGCGCGAACACCCCGGCCAGGTCGCCCTCGGTGAGCTGCATGAGCTCGATCTCGTCCCCCTCCGACGACGTGCGGAACACCTGCGCGCGGCCGCGGCTGATGACGATGCACGAGTCGCCGGGCTCGCCCTGCGCGAACACCAGCGTGCCGGGCGGCGCCTTCTGCATCACCATGGCGTGGCTGAGCTGCACGAACGCCTCCGGCGACAGCGACGAGAACAGCGGCACCTGCGGCAGCACCACGTCGCCGGGCGTGACCTGCGCGAAGGGCGCGAAGTCGTCGCCCAGATCGGCGGCCGTCACCTCGATGGCGTCGCCCGTGCCCTCGAGCTCCGGCAGGTCGCGATCGACCGCGGTGGCCTCGTCGTCGCGGAACTGGGCCGCGCGCGCGGCCGGCGGCGCGCCCTCGGCCACCACCTCGGCGCCCACGTCCTCGGGCGCGTTCACCACCTCGAGATCCTCGGCGCGCACGGGGGCGATGGCGCGCCAGATGCCCGTGGTGGTGAGCGGGATGCCCTCGTGCAGCGTCTGCAACGATCCGGCTTGCTCGACGTCGCGCGCCTCGAGGATGGGCACGGCCACGCGCCCTCGGTTGCTCGCGTCGGCGGCGCGCGTGCGCGCGTACAGCTTCGCGAGGAACAAGAGCGTCTCGTCGTGCTTGGGATCGACCTGCAACAGCTCCTTGAGCACGGCGATGGCCTGCAGCGGGTGCCCGGCGAGCGACAGGTACCGCGCCACCGCGGCGTAGTGCGCCACGGCGTCGTCCTTGCGACCGAGCAGCCGATAGGTGCGCGCCACGCGCATGCGCGCGTCGAGGTCCATGGGCCGCTCGCGCAGCGCCTCCTGCAGCATCCGCAGGTTCTTCTTGAGCTCGGACTTCGACGGCATGCTCATCGCCAGGCTCACATAGCGCGAACGGCGCGGTGCGTAACAGAGCCTCGGGAGGATCCCGCATTGTCCCTTGGCAATCGGTCGACTAGAGGAGGGCCATGCGTCGCCTCCTGCCCCTCGTCGTCGCTGCCCTCGTCCCCACCGCGTCGTGCCTCGAGCCGCCGCCCCCGCTCGAGCCCGTGTTCGGCGAGGTGAATGGGCTGCCCGCCTGCGATCAGGCCGTGGTCGACGCCAACCCCGACAAGCGCTGCTTCACGTGGCGCGCGCTGGCCGGCGTTTCCATGGGCGGCGGCACCGCCAGTCGGCTCGGCTTCTCCGAGCCCTCGCTCTACGACGTGGTGGGCGTCATGGGCACGCCCTTCGCCGACACCGAGTTCTTCTTCGGCATGCTCGAGCGCAGCCACCTGTCGGGCTTCTGCTCGAAGGAGGTCCTCGAGGCGGCCCTGGCGCGCGGCGAGAGCCTCGACGACCCCACGAACCCCGCGCTGCAGTGCGGCATCCACGACGTGTGGCCGCTGCCAGACGACGGCGAGCCCGCGCGGCCCGGGTATCAGCTGGCGGTCGAAGACTCGCAGTGCTCCATGTTCCAGTCGGACTACAACCACTGGTACCGCGGCCCCGACGAGGGGCGCGGCGGCAGCTTCACGCGTAACGGCCTCATCGAGATCGTGCACGACCTCCTGGCCGCCTACGGCAACTTGCTCTACTACAACCCCGCGTCGAGCTACCTGCCCCCGGGCGTCGACGAGGCGTGGCACGTGGTGCCCCACGCCGACGACGAAGATGCGCAGCGGGCCGCGCTGTGCGCCAACCCGCGCGTCATCCCGAATTTCTACAACGCCGAGTGGAACCCCGACGGCACCTACAGCGCCATCACGTTCTGCGACGGCACCTCGGGGCGCACGGGTGACTATGACCCGCTCGACGCGCAGGCGCGCACCGTCCCCGTGGAGTTCGCGGTCGCGCTCGACATGAACGGCAACGGCGTGCGCGACTGGGCCGAGCCCGTGCTCATCAACAACCGCGAGCGCTGGCGTGACCTGGGCGCCGACGGGCTCGCCAGCGTCGACGAGCCGGGCTTCAACGCCGTCACCAACCCCGACCCCTCGGGCGACGACTTTGACACGCTGCGGAACCCCGAGGGCGCCGAGGCCAACCTGCGCCACGACGACGGCGAGAGCTACGACGACTTCGGCCTCGACGGCGTGGCCGGCACCGCCGACTTCGGCGAGGGCAACGGCAGTTACGACCTGGCGCCGTCGCTGCAGCGGGCCTTCGATCGCTCGCCGGCCGCGTACTTCAACGCCATGCCGCAGAGCCAGGTCGATCGCCTCGACATCTGGCTCGACGCGGGCATCCGTGACTTCCTCAACACCGCGCAGATCACGAACGCGCTGTTTCACGATCTCAAGGCGCGCCAGCCCGACGCCAAGGTGTTCAACAACTTCGACACGCTGCCCGGCGTCACCGACGGCTACATCTACTACCTGCCCGACTACTCGCGCGCCGCCATGGGCAGGATCGCGTACCTGCGCTACGGCGATCCCGCGGTGTGCCCCGCCAGCGACGACGTGCTCGGCGACGGCAACCACGTGGGCCCCGACGTGGTGGATCGGATGTTCACGCTGTTCTCGTTCATGTCGGCGCGCATGCCGGCCCAAGGCCGCGACGTGGCGTACGGCGGCGACATCGCCGACATGGAGTCGCCCACGGGCCGCCTGCAGGACTTCTCGTTCCTGGTCGACTACGACAGCGAGGTGCTGGGCACGAGCAAGCAGTACGGCGTGCTGTTGCCGCCGGACTACTACCTGCCCGAGACCCAGGAGCAGGGCTACCCGGTGCTGTACTTCTTCCATGGGCAAGGCATGGACGTGCAGGGCACCACCGCCATCGGGCTGCCCTTGTGGCCGTCGATGAAGGAGTCGGCCCGCAGCGATCGCTTCCAGGCGGGCGTCACCGACCTGCAGCGCGCCATCATCATCTTCGTCGATGGCAACTGTGTCGGTGACGAGTGCTGGACCGGTAACTTCTACGCCGACTTCGAGGGCATGCCGGCCGACCATCGGCGCTTCGAGGCCGCGTTCTTCGAGCTGCAGCGCCTCGTGGAGCAAAACTACCGCGTCAAGAAGCCCGAGCTGATCCCGCTCGCCGAGCTGCAGTAGTTCCCCCGTGGAGCTCGACGTCGACGTCCTGTTCGACGACGGCGAGCTCGTGGTGCTCGACAAGCCCGCCGGCCTGGCCATGCACGGCGGCGTGGGCGTGCGGGACGACGAGTCGCTGCACGGCGCCATGCGCGGCGCCTGGGACATCGAGCCGGGCTTCGTCGGGCCGAGCTTCCTCGGGCGCCTCGATCGACCCACGTCGGGGCTGGTGGTGGCCGCGCTCTCGCGCTCGGCGCTGCGCGAGGTGGAGCCGGCGTGGCGCGCGGGCGCCGTGCGCAAGCAGTACCTCGTGATCGTGCACGGGGCGGTGGCCGAGCGCGGCGACATCGAGCTGCCGCTGGCCGCGCGCCGCCCGCGCCTGCGCGGCAGCGGGCGGGTGGAAGAGGCCCACACCCGGTGGAGGCGCCTGGCGGGCAACGGGCGCGCTTCGGTGGTGTGCTGCGATCTGATCACGGGCCGCACGCACCAATTGCGGCGCCATTGGAAGGCCGTAGGTCACCCCATCGCAGGCGATCCGCGCTACGGCCACGAGGCGCGCGATCGCGACCTCGGCACCGTCGACGGCGGCTTGCTCCTGCACGCGTGGCGGTTGTCCCACGACGGTCAGGTACCGCGCCTGCCGCGCGCGCTCGAGGCAGCACCACCCGCACGCATGGTCGCGGCCGCGCGGCGCCTCGGGCTCGAAGGCCCCGCGGGCGCGCTTGACGGGTGGTGAGCGCTCAAGGCCACCCCCACTACGGGCTTTCGCTCGCGTCCGTTTCGCGCTAGCCCACCCGCGCTTCACCAGGGTGGGTCACATGCATCGTTCCTTCCCCTTCGCGTTCTACCTCCGCAACGCCGCGCTCGCGTCCCTCGCGCTCGCCGCCGTGTCGTCGACGGCCGACGCGCAATCCCTCTCCGAGGGCAGCGTGCAGGGCGACATCGTCGACGGCGAGACGGGTGATCCGGTTACTGGCGTGACTGTGACGGCCACGTCGCCAGCGCTGCAGGGCAAGCTCACCGCCGTGAGCGACGCCGAGGGACGCTACCGCATCGACGGGCTGCCGCCGGGCACGTACACCCTCTCGTTCGTGCGCGAGGGCTTCTCGGCCGAGCCGATCACGGACATCCAGGTCCGCGCGGGCGCCACGCTCCGCTATGACTCGGTGGTCTACAAGGAAGGCTCCGCGATGTACGGCACCGGCACCGCCAACAAGGTGGTCAAGGTGTCGGCCACCGCCCCCGTCGTCGATGTCGGCTCCACCCAAACGGGGGGCACCATCAACTCCGACATCACGCGCCGCGTGCCGCTGGTGGCCCCGGGCGCCAAGGGCGGCGCCAACCGCTCCTTCGAGTCGGCGGCGCAGGCGATGCCGCAGGTGCAGAACGACACCTACGGCGCCAGCGTGAACGGCGCCACCTCGGTCGAGAACCAGTACGTCATCGACGGCATCAGCGTGAACAACACCGCCTACGGCTACCTGGGCTCGCCGCTGTCGCTCGAGTTCATCGAGGAGCTGAGCGTGGTGACCGGCGGCTACATGCCCGAGTACGGGCGCTCCATGGGCGGCCTGCTCAACGTCGTCACGAAGTCCGGCGGCAACGAGTTCCATGGCTCGGTGTTCGGCAGCGCCGCGCCAGGCTTCCTCGAGGGCGACCGCGCGCAGGCCCCGAACGAGGGTTCGGCCATCCGCGTGCAGCAGAAGCTCAACTACGTGCAGGACCTCGGCTTCGAGCTCGGCGGCCCCATCCTGCCCGACACCCTGTGGTTCTATGTCGGCGCCGATCTCGCGCAGAGCTCGTTCAAGCTGACGCGCACCCTGTACCGCGCTGACGGCACCGAGATCCGCGGCACCGACCAGGAGTTCTTCGCCGAGGGCACCGCCATGCAGGCGATCGCCAAGCTCACGTGGCTCGCCAACGCCGACAACCGCGTGTCGTTCACGCTGTTCGCCACCCCGGCGACGTCGGGCGGTAACGGCCGCTACGGCATCGACCCCTCCACCGGCGATCCCGAGAACCTGACGCTCGAGGGCGCCTACGACGCGCTCGCGCACCAGTATCGCTCCGGCGCCGTCGACGCGCAGATCAAGTGGCAGTCGGCGCTGCTCGACCGCAAGCTGCGCTTCGACACCAGCCTCGGCTACCACGACGAGCTCGGCGGGCGCTTCCCCTCCGATGGCTCCGTCGTCGGCGGCACCGAGGGCCTCGCGGGCATCCCGCGCGTCTCGTTCCGTCGCAGCAACCCGGGCTTCCACACCATCGCCGACTTCGAAGAGCTCCCGGCCAATGCGGGTTGTGACGCCGCCGGTACCCCCGGGGAGCTGTGCCCCGTGGCGACCTACCAGGCCGGCGGCCCCGACTTCTTGTCGCAGCAGGAGTTCACCAGCCTGCAGGCGCGCCACGTCACCACGTTCATGACCGACCTGCTCGGCCTGCACGTCTTCAAGGCCGGCGCCGAGGTGGGCTGGGGTACCTACGACAACCTGCGCACCTACTCCGGTGGCCGCCGCTTCCGCGACAACGCGAGCGGCACGCTGTTCACCGACAACCGTCAGTACGGCTTCATGACCGGCCCCGACGAGGCGTACCTGATGGAGGGCGGCCTGCGCTGGCAGAGCTCGCAGCTCTTCGTGGGCGGCTTCCTGCAAGACTCGTGGACCGCGTTCGACGTCGTCACCATCAACCTCGGCCTGCGGTGGGACAACCAGTGGCTGTTCGCCGGCGACGGCACGCAGTTCCTGGCGTTGCCGAACCAGCTCTCGCCGCGCGCCGGCCTGATCTTCGACCCGTTCCAGTCGGGCAAGAGCAAGCTGTTCGCGAGCTACGCGCGCTACTTCGAGCAGGTACCGCTCGACATCTCCGACCGCGCCGGCTCGTCGGAGCCGCAGCTCCTCTCGGGCCGCCCGGCCGCCGTGTGCGATCCTACGGACATCAAGCAGGCGACCGGCTCGTGCATGGACGACGCGAACCGCCTGGCGCTCAACGGCCCGGAGTCGCCGAACCAGAAGTGGATCGTGACCGGCGGCGGGCGCACCGCGGTCGACCCCAACCTGCAGGTGCCGTCCTCCGACGAGATCATGGTCGGCGGCGAGCTCGAGCTGTTCCGCGACGCCCGCGTGGCAGCGTCGTACACGCGCCGATGGATCAACGTGGCCATCGAGGACATGAGCCGCGACGAGGCCAACACCTACTTCATCGGTAACCCGGGCTACGGCATCGCGTCGGACTTCGACAAGGCGGTGCGCGACTACGACGCCGTCACCGTCCTCTTGCACAAGCAGTGGTCCGAGGGCTGGCTCGGGCAGGCCAGCTACACGTTCGCGATGCTGCGCGGCAACTACGCCGGCCTGTTCCGACCCGAGACCGGGCAGCTCGATCCGAACATCAACTCCGACTTCGACCTGAAGTCGCTGACCGCGAACCGCAACGGCGCGCTGCCGTTCGATCGCAACCACCAGCTCAAGGCCTTCGCGGCGCGCGAGTTCGAGGCGTCGCACGACACCAAGTTCACCCTCGGTGGCGCGGCCAGCGCGTCCTCAGGCGCCCCGACCAACTACCTGGGCAGCCACGCGCTGTACGGCGGTGACGAGGTGTTCCTGTTGCCGCGCGGCAGCGGCGAGCGCTTGCCGTGGGTGTTCTCGGGCGACGTGCACGGCGGTGTCACGGTGACCCCGGTGAAGGGCCACTCGCTCGAGCTGACCGTCGACGTGTTCAACGTCTTCAACTTCCAGGCTGCCACGGCCGTCGACGAGACCTACACCGAGGCCGACGTCAACCCGCTGCAGAGCTGCCAGGCCGGTGTGCGCGACTCATGCACGCCCGACGATTTGGGCAACCTGCAGTATTCCGACAGCACGCCGTACGACCAGCTCGACAACAACCCGAACTTCGGTCAGCCGCTGACCTTCCAGGCGCCGCGCACCGTGCGCGTCGGCCTGCGCTGGTCCTTCTGAGGCACGAGGAGCATCGCCATGAACCGCACCATCACCTCGTTCTCGTTCGCGCTCTCGTGCGGCCTCCTGCCGCTCGCGCTCGCCGCTGGCTGCACGCAGCCGCCCGTCACCTGCACCGTGTCGGCCGCCATGCCCTACTCGGGCAGGTACACGCTCACGGCGGGCGAAGGCAGCGGCGACTGCGCCGCCCTCACCGGCGACGCGCTCGGCTTCGCGGCCTACAACCCCGCCAACGCCGACGGCAAGCCTGATCTGAACACGGTGTCGATGGCCGTGCGCTCCACGTTCCTCGGGTCCCTGGTGGCGCACGCGGCGGAGTACGGCGTCGCCGACACCACCGACGGGCACGCGCCGCACGCGTTCGCTCAGTTCGAGAGCGGCGTGCCCGACGCCGCCGGCATCTGCCGCCCGACAGAGCTGTCGCAGGCCGTGCAGGACATCCCGGCCGTGGCCGCGGACCCCGGCGATCCCGACGATCCCGAGGACGACATCCCCGAGCAGCCCGCGACCTCGCTCACCGAGACCTGGACCGGCGTGGAGGTCTATGTGACCGCCGCGGCCCTGGGCACGCAGGTGCGTGGGCACTATGCGGTCACGCAAGACACGTGCGCCGCCGAGTACGACTTCGTCGCGCTGTTCCCACAGGTCTACTGCGGTGACGAAGACGTGGTGCCGGACCTCGATGACGACGACATCAACACCCCGCAGAACCGCTTCTGCTCCGCCGATCCGCAGCCAGAGACGGGCATCGGTTCGGGCATCAGCCCCGACTTCCCCACGGTGTGCGACCCGCAGATGCTCGTGTGCGTGCTCGACGTGACGCCGGGGCCCGACATGACGTTCCCGGTCGTGAACCCTTCCTTGTGAGGGGTTGATGACGATGCGACTTGGCACCGCACTCGCGCCCGCCTGCTTGCTCGCGGGCGTGGCCCTCGCCGACGCACCCGCGCCGGCGGCGACCACCAAGGTCGCGGCGCAGACGTCCGTGCCGCTTGCTCAGGACGGCTGCCTCGATCACACCGTGAAGGAGCTCGGCATGTCGGCCAAGAAGGCCGAGGGGCCGGCGCGCCACTGGGACATCGCGCCGAGGTTCCTGCACGGGGCGCTCGCGAAAGACCCGGCCGCCACGCTCACCGTCGATCTCGAGCGGTCCGACAAGGCCGCGCTCGTCATCGTGCGCGCCGGCTGGGCGGGCGCGCCCAAGGACAAGGCCACGCAGGCCGAGCTCGAGGAGCGGCTGCGCCTGATGGCCGCCAAGATGGCGCAGCAGTGCGGCGTCACCAAAGCCGAGGTCACATGCACCGTCGCGCCCGCGGGTGGCGTCGCGGCGCCGTGTCTGCCACCGGTGCAGCCAGCACCCTGAGCGTTCACACCGCGGCGTTCGGCCCCTCGAACTCCTCGACGGTGCGGCGCCGCCCCGTGACCAGGTGCCAGCCGAGGATCGCCGTCGCGCCCAGCACGAAGATGGCCAGGCACCACGCTCCCGCTTGCGGGTACGAGTAGGTCTCGAAATTCGCCACGGTCTTGTGGCCGAAGATCACCGGCATGAACCCCTTGACGCGCACGGGCGCGTCGGGGGCCAGCGTGTGACCAAAGACCCACAGGCGATAGACGAAGCGCCCGAAGGCGAACGCCGAGAAGTACCCGGTCACCACCACCAGGTCCATCAAGTCCTTGATGCTGCCCGCGGCGGCCACGCGCAAGGTCATCAGCACCATGGCGCCGAGCGCGAACGGGATCCAGTCGAGGTCCGCGGCGGCGGCTTCGTCGATGGGATGCATGCCGATGTAGTGGTTGAGCGTGTTGATCTCGCGGATGTGCTGGCCGTTGTTGCCGCCCACGAGCTTGTACGCGTACACGTCGAGGTACAGCCCCTCGAGGTACTGGGGCGCCGTCATCGAGATCTGCCACAGCGGCAGGAAGATGGCGCAGAGGAGCGGGATGACGAGGAGCGCCATGGGGATGCGCGCCTTCACGTACATGGGGCGCGCCAGGTAGCGTTCGAAGCGGTCGACGTAGAGCTTCACGGCGTTCTCCTCGGCCTTGGCAATCCCCAGGTCGGCGGTTCTGCGGTCACACGATGTCGGCGCGGCGGAAGCTGCGCAGCGCGACGAGCCACGCGGCGACGCCGACGAGCGCGGGCCACGCGAGCCCGAGCGCGAGCAGCGCGCCGGCGCCCACCTTGTTGGCGAGGTAGAAGCCCACGGGACCGAGCGCCGACAGCTCGGCGGACGCGCCCGACAACAGCGCCATGCGCGCCGCCTGCACGGGGTTGAGGGCAGCCAGCAGGAACACGGTCTGCGCGTTCAGGCGCCATTGCAGCATGAGCCCGATGAGCCCGAAGTCGACGAGCGCGACGCCGAGCGCCCACAGCACCAAGAGCCAGATGACGGCGCGCGCCTGGCTGCGCACGAACGTCGACACCAGCACACCCAACCCCACGAACGCCGCCACCAGCGACGCGCAGACGGCGAGCGACTGGAACAGGAACGGCCACATGATGACGTCGCCGAAGGCCACGCGCCCAATGAGCGCCATGACCACCATGACGACGACCAGGGGCACCACCAGCACCACGTAGCGCGTGAGCGTGACCGCGCTGAAGTACACGGCGCGGCGCACCGGGTGGCTGAAGACGAGCTCGAGCGTGCCGTCGTCGCGGGCGCGGTTGATCACCTGTCCCGTGGCGGTGAGCGCGAGCAGCGGCAAGAGCAGCAAGAGCGCGTGGATCATCGACAGCAGCACGCGGCCCATGCCCGAGAAGCCCAGCACGCTCGACTCGCGCATGCCGACCAGCACGAAGCCGACCCCGAGCAGCGCGTAGATGAGCACGCACAAGACCAGCCAGCGCGAGCGGCGCACGTCGGCGAGGTCGAGGCGCGCCACGGCCCACAGCTCGGCGGCCACGCTCGGTGCGCGCCGGGCGGCGGTGTGGCGGTCGGGCGCGGCGGTCATGGACGCACCTCCTGGGGCCGCGCGTCGCGCACGCGCGCGCGCACGTCGTGCCACGGGACCGCGCCGGGCGTGGTCGCGTCCACGGCCGCGAAGCCGAAGCCCATGGGGGTGGGCGACGCGGCGACGAAGCCCGCGCGATCCTGCGCGAGCCAGCGGTCGTCGTGCTGATGGTGGAAGTACAGCGCGTGGATCGCGGCGCTCGGGTGCTCGTCGAGCCAGCGCGCCAAGCACCCGGGGTCGTCGAAGTCGAGCACCGCGCCGTCAGCGAGCTGTGCCTGAGCGGCGAAGCCGGGCTCACCGACGTGCATGCGGCAGTGCGCGCACGCGGTCTTGTCCCAGACGACGGGCGCGGGTCCGTCGGGCAGCGCCTGGGCGTTCAGGAGCGTGACGGCGAAGGCGCCCGCGGCCGCCAGCGCCGCCGCGATGCCGAGCGGCAGGCCCCAGCCCACGCCGCGTCGGCGCTCCGATCCGGCGCTGGTGGCGACGAGGTTAGACATGTGCCGCCACGGCCGGGCTGCCGGCGGATTGCAGGTACTGTGCGGCGGGCCCGTCGAAGGTGACGCGGCCGTCTTCGAGCGCGATGACGCGGGTGGCGAGGTGGCGCAGCTCCTCGACGCGGTGGGAGCACAGGAGCACCGTCACCTCGGCGTCGAGCTGGTTGCACAGCGCGAAGAACTGCTCGCGGGCGCGTACGTCGAGGCTGGCGGTGGGCTCGTCCAAGACGAGGAGCCGCGGCTTGGCGGCGAAGGCCGCCGACAGGAGCAGCTTCTGCTTCATGCCGCCCGAGAGGTTCTTGAACGGCTGCGCGCCCGCGAGCGCGAGGTCCAGGTCGAAGAGCGCCGCCACGCGCGCGATCTCCTCGGCGTCGAGCGCGCGGGTGGCCGAGATGAGGCGCACCACCTCGTCGACGGTGGCGCTGAGCGCGGGCGCGACCTGCGGGACGTAGGCGAGCCTGCTCGCGAGCTCCACGCGATCGTCATAGGGCGAGCGTCCGTCGAGGAGCACCGTGCCTTGGTAGTCGATGAGCCCGAGCAGCGTGCGGATCAGCGTGCTTTTGCCCGACCCGTTCGGCCCCACCAGCGCCACGCGCCCGCCGGCGGGGATGGTCACGTCGATGCCGCGCAGCGCGGCCACGCGGCCGAAGCGCTTGCGCGCGCCCTGGATGTCAACTCGCATCGTCGCCTCCGGTGCGCGCGCGCGGCGCGAGCCTGGGGTGGGGGTCGCGCAGCACGGGCTTGGGCGCGAACAGCGGCACCACGTGACCCGCCAACGACACCAGCGACAGGGCCGGCGTGCCGCGCAGGAAGGCGAGGTCGGCGTTCTGCGATTCCAGGGCGTTCCCCAGGTCGGTGAGCTCGTAGGGCACGTCGCCGACGTCGTCGCCGTCGAGGTCGTAGCCCACGTAGTCGTCAAACAGGTTGCCGTCCCACACGAGCCCCAGGGCGTCGCCCCCCGACTCCACCCGCACCGTGTGGTGGTTGTCGCGCAGCTCGTTGTCGCGGAACTCGTTGTCGTGTGTGGTGGACAAGAACGAGATGCCGACATCGCCCAGGCGCACCACGTTGCGCTCGAAGCGGTTGACCTCTCCCAGCGTGATGGGTGAATTGTCGAGGAACAGGCCGATGGTGTTGTCGACGAGCACGTTGTCCTCGATGCGCGCGTTGCCCGACTCCTTGAGCCCGATGCCCATGCCGGCGGCGCCCGTGGCGCCGAGCATGGTGTTCTCGGTGACCACGATGTCGCGGCTGTACATGATGAAGATGCCGACCTCGTTGTGCAGGTAGCGACAACGCTCCACGCGGTTGCCGTGGCTGTACATGAAATGGGTGCCATAGCGCCCGTGGCGCACCTCGTTGTCGCGCAGCACGTTGCGTGACGAGTACCAGACCACCAGGTCGCGCGATTGCTCCACGAGGTTGCGCTCGACGAGCGAGTCGTAGGTCTCCCACAGCCGGATGCCGTCGCCGCGCATGCCGAGCGCGGCGCCGCCGTTGCCGATCACGTGATTGCCCACCAGCGTCACGCGCTTGGCTTGCTCGATGAGGATGCCGAACGTGGCGCGGGACACCGTGACACCCTCGATGACGACGTCGCTGCCCTTGTCGAGCTTCACGGCCGCGTCGAGCACATCGAAGCGCGTGCCGCTCCCGTCCACGGTGAGGCCCAAGAGTCGGTCGCCCGAGCGCAGCGTCACCGTGGTGCCCTGGCCGCTCGAGCGGATGACGGCGTCAGCGGGGCCCCAGAGCGTCACGCCCTCCGGCAGCGACAGCGGCCCGGCGTAGGTGCCGGGCGCCAAGCAGACGGCGTCACCAGCGCGGGCGCCGTCGAGGATGGGTTGCAGGCTCGCGCCCGCGGTCACGTCAAGGCACGGTGCCGGCCGTGGTGGCGACGCGAGCGGCGCGCGATGCGCCACCAGCGGCGCCGCCGTGGCCGCCGCGGCCTCGGCGCACCCCGAGAGCCAGAGCCCCGCCGACAGCACCGTCGCCAGCAGAGGGCGCACGGCGCGTCCCATGCGATCGTCGGTGCGGCGGGCGGGGCTCATGGTCTCCTCGTGGTCGTCGTGGCGCTACTTCGGCTCGACCAGGAAGTACCCGGCCATCTCCAGGTGGAGCGCCGAGCAGAACTCCGTGCAGTAGAGCGGGTACACGCCGGGCTTGTCGGCGACGAACTCGAAGTTCACGTGCTTGCCCGGCTCCAACGACGCGTGCAGGTTGTACGAGTCGATGGTGAAGCCGTGGGTGGCGTCGTGCGCTTGCTCGAGGCTGGTCAGGTGGATGGCGACCTTCTCGCCCTGCTTCACCTTGATGATGTCGGGCGTGAAGTGGCTGCGGATGGCCGTCATGTACACGTGCGTGACGCCGTCCTTCTTCTCGATGCGCTCCTTGCCGCCCTCTACCGTGAACGGATCCGGCTTCTTGGTGATGGGGTCGATGCCCACTGGCGAGTACACCTCGAACGCCTTGATCTTGTCGGCCTTGATCATCTGCGCGTTGTGCGGCTCGCCCAGCGGCAGCGGCATGTCGTAGAGGAGCTGCATCTTGCCGCCAGCGGTGTCGCCGCTGATGTCGATGAGCTGGAAGTTCTGCGGCAGGAGCGGTCCCACCGGCAGGAAGCGATCGAGGGCCCACTTGTTCATCGCGATGACATACTTGCCATCGGGATCGACGGTGTCGCCCTCGGCCGCCACCAGGTGGCCGATGTTGTAGTTGGTCGAGATCTTCTCGACCATCTTGAGCTCCTTCCAATTCCACTTGGCGACCTTGGTCTCGATGAACACTGACGTGTAGGCGAAGCCCTTGTCGTCGAAGACGGTGTGCAACGGGCCGAGGCCGATCTCGACCTGGCCGCGGATGGCGCTCTCGAACTTCATGATGCCGACGCCGTACGGGTCCTTCGACTCGTAGGTCTTGGCGTCCATCAGCGCCTTGATCTTGGCGAAGTCATACACGGTCGCATGCGTGTCGAGCTTGCCGCCCACCACGATGGCCGCGCCGTCGGGCGTCACGTCGACGCCGTGGGGGCTCTTCGGCTCGGGCACGAACGCCAACAGGTTCTCGTCGATGGCGGTCTGCAAGGGGATGACCTTCATGCCCACGATGGTCTTGGTCTTGCCCGCCTTGGCGACGGCCTCGGCGGCCTTCCAGTTGATGACGTGGAAGTAGTCCATGTCGTTCTTGGTGGAGCCCGACTCGAGCGGCGGGTTGCCCTCGAGCACGCCGCCCCACGCGCGCTCGGTGTTGATGGAGTTGCAGAAGACGTAGCCGTCGGACACGAGCTTGCCGGCGTCGGCGAGGTCCTGCATGTACGGCGGCAGCTCGATGGCCCACGACTCCTCGGGGATGATGCGGCCCTTGGCGCGGTCGAACTTGTGGAAGATCATCGCGCCCCGGTACTTGTCGTTGAACTCGGTGACGTCGGCGTAGGTGTCGCCGAGCGGCGCCGGGTACTGCGAGGTCTCGATGACGTAGTCGGTGTTGGGCGTGACGAAGGTCGCGCCATGCTCCGACTGGATGAGCGGCGACGCCACGATCTGCGTCGTGACGAAGTCCTTGAGGTCCACCACGGCAACGCGCGGGTTGGCCTTGTCGTTGGCGAAGATGAACTGGCCATCGTACGAGCCGTTGGTCTCGGAGAACGCCGGGTGGTGCATGTCACCCCACGTGATCTCCTTGCCGCCACGCTTGCCGCCGTCGAGCACCTCTTGCGTGGAGGTGTCGCCGTAGCCATAGCCCTGCCAGGGCTCGGGCGTGAACACGCCGATGTACTTGATGATGCGCATCGACGGCACGCCGATGACGATGAGGTTGCCGCCGTGCCCACCCGACGCGAACGTGTAGTACTCGTCCTTCTTGCCCGACGGCACGTACGTCTTGAGCGCGGCCGTGACGTCCGCCTCCGAAAGGCCGCGCGCCTTCATGAGCGACGCGACGCCGGCACCACCGCCACCTCCTGGGCTCGTGGTGGGCGCCGTGGGGCCGGCGGGGCCGCCGCAGGCTGCCAGAAGCGCGGCGCCAAACAGCGCCGGCAGCGAACTCAGGTGTCTCATCGTCGACCTCGCTTTCCTTGGTGGGCACTCGGGGCGCGACGCCGGACGGCGTGGCGCGGGCGAACGCGCCGGGCCACTGCGAGGACCATGCCGATCCGACCGTCCGCTAGGCGCGGCGGCGCCGGGACGGCCTGCGACAATCTGTCGTCGTGCGGGAGCGGCGAACGAGCGTCCCGACCTGGTGGCTGCACCGTGGCTGATGCCGCACGGCTCTGTGCGGAATGCCACAGGCTGAGCCGTTCGGGTCGGCGCGCGGACGAGGAAAGGTGTCGCAGCGGCCGGCCGCACCAAGGGCGGCGGGGCGGCGACCGAGCGGCAGGCGGCGGGCCCGGATCGTGCTTCAGTGGCTGCGCATGAACACCCGCATCATCCTCGCGGCGCCCTTGGGGCTGTCGCTCATAGCCCTCAGCGCCGCCTGCTCATCAGAGACACCGACGGCGCCACCGACCACGGCGCCTGCGGTGACCCCCGCGCCGCCGCCAGGCCCGGCGGCGCCCTCCGCCGAAGCGGTGGCCGACGCCAAGAAGATCTACGAAACGCGCTGCGTGCCCTGCCACGGCGCCACCGGCGCGGGCGACGGTCCGGCGTCAGCCGGGCTGACCCCGAAGCCAGCGAACTTCACGAGCCCCGAGTGGCAGGGCAAGGTCACGGACGAGCACATCGAGAAGATCATCGCGTATGGCGGCATGGCGGTGGGCAAGAGCGCGGCCATGCCCCCGAACCCCGATCTCGACGGCAAGCCCGTGGTGCCAGCCTTGCGCGCGCTCATCCGCGGCCTCAAGTAGCAGCAGCCACGACGGACCGCGGCGCGACGAGCGCTCGGCGTCGGCGCGCCCCCCCCGGGCGCCGAACACACGCTGTTGCCGCGGTGGTGGGTCGGGCGGGACTCGAACCCGCGACCAACGGATTAAAAGTCCGCTGCTCTACCACCTGAGCTACCGACCCGCGCGATCGTGGTAGGCACGTCTTCCGCCGGTGTCAAAGGTGGAGGCTAGCGTGCGTGCGATCGGTGAGCAGGTCCATCTCGTCACCGGCGCCACCCAGGGCATCGGCAAGGAGACGGCGCGCGCGCTCGCGCGGCTCGGCGCGCGCGTCATCGTCACCGCCCGCGACGGCGCGCGCGGCGCCGCGGTAGTGGACGAGCTGCGCGCCGACACTGGGAACCCGCGGGTGGAGCTGGCGCTGGTCGACTTCGCGTCGTTTGGCTCGGTGCGCGCCTTCCTCGACGACATGCGCGGTCGCGTCGACGCCCTCGACGTGCTGGTGAACAACGCCGGCGGCTACTTCCAGAGCCGCCGCGAGACCGACGACGGCCACGAGATGACCTTCCAGGTGAACCACCTCGGGTATTTCATGGTCACGCTCGGCTTGTTCGATCGGCTGCGCGCGAGCGGCGCGGCCCGCGTGGTGTGCGTCTCGTCGGCCGCGCACTGGGGCGGCGCCGTCGACCTCGCGGATCTCGATCGGGCGCGCGGCTACTCCGGCTACGGCGCGTACGCCGCGTCCAAGCTGATGAACCTGCTGTTCACGCTCGAGGCCGCGCGCCGTTTCCCATCGTCGATCACCGTCAACGCGCAACACCCCGGCGTGGTGGCCAGCGGCTTCGGCCTTGGCGAGAGCGGCGTCATGAAGGCGTTCTACGCCGTGGCGCGGCCCTTCTTGCGCACGTCGGCGCAGGGGGCCGACACGTCGGTGTGGCTGGCCACCGCGCCCGAGCTCGACGGCGTCACGGGAAAGTACTGGGCGCGGCGCAAGGAGCGCGGCATGCGCGCGTCGGCGCGCGACGAGGAGCTGGCGCGGCGGCTGTGGGAGGAGAGCGAGCGCCTCACGGGTGTGGCGCTGCCCTCCTGACGCCGGCGCGCGCTTGCGTTCGCGCCCGTCGGCGGTGACGATACGCCATGGATGCTCGTCGCTGCCCGCGGTGCACGTTCACCCTCGACGCGCACGCCGTGGGCGGCACGCACATCGACTTCTGCCCGCGCTGCCGCGGCGCGTTCCTCGAGCAGGGCGAGCACGGCGCGCTGCTCGGGCGCTACGCCGACTTCACGCACTGGACACAGAGCGGTGCGGCGCGCCTGGCCGGTGACAGTCGCCTGCGCTGCCCCCTCGGGCATGGGCGCATGCAGGCATGGCGCGTCAACGTCGCCGACGGCGGCACCATCGAGGTCGACACCTGCGCGACGTGCCGCGGGTTGTGGCTCGACGCGCACGAGGCGGTGCATCTCAAGCGCGCGGGCGGTCCGCCGCCCGCGCCGGTCATGCCGCGCTTTGGCCCCGACCTGACGCTCAACGAGCCGCCACCCGGGAAGGAGAAGACGGGCGTCGGCTGGTACCTGTTCCAGCTCTTCACCGCGATGCCGGTGGAGGTGCACAACCCGCGGCGCGGGCCGGCGCTCGTGTGCCTGGCGCTGGTGGGCGCCTGCTTGGCTGTGTTCGTCCTCGAGCTGGCGCTCGTCGCCGCCGATGGCCCCGAGGCGATCAAGCGCTACGCCGCCGTTCCAGTCGACATCCTGGGCGGTCGCAACCTGCACACCCTCGTGACGTACATGTTCCTTCACGGTGGCGTCGTCCACCTGCTCGGCAACCTCTGGTTCCTGTGGACCTTCGGCGACAACGTCGAGGATCGCGTGGGGCGCGGCCGCTTCCTGGTGCTCTACCTCGCGTTCGGCGTGGCGGCCATCGCGCTCGAGGTGGTGCTGGCGCAGGACGCCGACGCGACCATCGTTGGAGCGTCGGGCGCCATCGCCGGGCTCATGGGCGCCTACCTCGGGCTGTTTCCACGCGCCCACCTGTACCAAGTGTTCCTCTTCGTGCGCTGGCGCCTGCCGGTGTGGTTCTACTTGGGCGGCTGGCTGGCGCTCAACGCCGCCCTCGGCGTGGCCAGCCGCGACAGCGCCGTTGGCGCGGGCGTGGCCTGGTGGGCGCACGCCGGCGGGTTCGTCGCCGGGCTCGCGTGGGCGCTGGCCCTGGGGCGCCGGTTCCGCGACGGTGCCGAGCACGCCCGTCCACGCGCGTCGGCATGACGGTTGTGGCGATGCGCTAACGTTCGACAGCGCTCGCGCACAGACGCGCTGCATCTTCGGCCCGGCCAAGGAAGGCAAGGCGCTCGCACGCGCGCTCCAGCAGGGGCGTCGCGTTGGGTGCGCCCACCTCGAGGCCCTCCTGTGCAAGCAAGGCCTCCACGGTCGGCACCGTGAAGTCGGGGAGCTCGGTGCGCTCCGGTGCGGCGAACACCGCGTAGCGCAGGTCGAGGTGGAGCAGACGCCAATGTCGTTCGGCGACCGCGCGCAGCAGCTCGTCGTTCCGCGTGAACTCCAGCAGCACAAGATCGAACGCGAAGCGTGCACGTGCCTCGTCGAAGCCCTGGCGCGCCTGTTCGATGCCGTCGCGCAAGATGTGGAGACACTGCGGCGAGTACGTGCGGCGTCCGCACCAGAGCACCTCGATCCGGTCGGCGGCGGTGAAGACGAACCAGTTCGAGAGATGCAACGGCGCGAACAAGCGTCCTCGCACGTCGTGCGCCTTCAGCGTGCGGGCCGCATGGATGGCGGTGAGACGCACCGGCACCAGTCGCGCGCTGTCGACCAAGCCAGCGAACGGTGGGTTCTCCCCGACCTGGACGACCACGGTGGCTGCGACGATGGCGCACCCGGCGAGCGCCGCACCGCGCCGGACCACCGGACGCGCCGAGGTCGGTGTCAGCCTGAGCCAAGCGCCGCAACAGAGCACCGGCATGGCGGCGCCGCGCACGATGTCGAGCGCGACCGCGATGATCGGCAGCGGCGCCAGCAGGCGCGGCAGCGCGCCGCCGCGTCGCCAGCTTGCGAGCGCTGCGACCCACGAGCCCGCCAGCGCGATGAGCGCCACCGTGCTCGGACGAGCGCCGCCGCGCCAGAGCGCCGGCAGGGTCGCCTCCCACTCGCGGAACCCGAGCGTGCGCGCGATCTCGCGCTCGGTCGCGCCGTCGGCGAAGACGCCGAGTGCATGAGGCGCGGTGGCGATACCGCCGACGAGCGCGACCAGGGCGATCGCGGCCCGCGCTGTGGCGTCCGGTGCGAGGTTGCGCCTGGCCCGCTCGGCTACCACGCCGAGGCACATCGCCGCCAACGCCAGCACGCCGAGCGGAAAGGCACCGTGCAGGTGCGGCCAGAGGACACCGATGACGAAGAGCGCCACGGGACGCGTGCCGAGCGCCCAGCGCGATGCCTCTTGGTCTCGCCGCAGGTCGTCGATGAGCCCGAGCGCGAGCTCGAGCGTGAGTGGCAGAAGCACGAGCGTGAACAGCTCGCCGCGCACCGACAGCCGAGGGGAGACGGCGCACAGCGCCAGGCTCGCCGCGAGGGCGGCCCACGGTGCTGCCACCCGGCGCGCGCAGGACCCGAACACCGCGGCGCCGGCGACGGCGACGCCTAGGAAGCGCAGGAGGAGCAGCCCCTTGACGCCGAACGCCGAAACGAAGGCCCCGATCGCGATGTGCGCCAGCGGACCATCGACCGGCAGCGCGTCGGGGCAGCCGTGCACACCGTAGAGTGTCAGCGGCGGCGCAGTGCCATGCCGCCACCACCATGCGCCGGCGGCCGCGTTCCACCAGATGTCTGGATCCGCGAGCTCACCACACGAGAGCACGGCGGCGACCGCGAGCACCGGCGTGATCCACAAGATGCGCTGTCGTGTTGCCACCGCAGTTCCCGCGGCAAAGTGTAGCGTAGGCACGTGCGCGGAGGTGAGGCTCGTCGCCGTGCGCCCGCGCCCCGCGGGTGTCACAGGACGCCGCCGTTCGTTGACGGTGCCGCGCGACGACGACGTCCAAGCCGAGATGCGCTAGGTTCTTTGCATGCCCGTTCGTGAAAGTCGCGTCGCTCCAACCCGCATCGTCAACGTCGCGATCTCACGCCCAGCAGGTGTGCGCCCTGCGGCGCGCGCGCGGAATCTCGTGGCGCCGCCGCCAGGGTCCATCAGCGGCGGTCCGTTGCGACGCGCGCCCGCGCAGCGCGTGGTGGGCACCGTGCTCGTCGAGGGCGTGGCGCTGTGCGACGGCCGGCTCCTGGTCGACGGGCTGCCGGCCGCGTCGCGCGCGCTCTTGAAGCGCTCGGGCGGCCTTGCGCTGGTGCATGCGGCCGCGCGCCTGGCCGACACCGGCGACCTCGGCAAGCTCTCGGCGAGCCAGCGCGCCGCGCTGGTGGCCGAGCTGACCCCCGCGCTCGAATCCCAGGCCGCCGGCCGGCCGTCCCTCCTCGACGCGCGCGCTCACGCGGGCGCCTTCGCCATCCTCGAGCTGGTGCTCGTGGCCATGCGCGGCGCGGGGGAGGAGCGCGCCGCCC
>CAZONM010000055.1:0-20239 GCA_964580865.1 uncultured Myxococcales bacterium
GTCCGCGGCACCGTCGTCGACGAGAGCGGCGCGCCCATCGCGGGCGCCTTGGTGTCCCTGGGCGGCGCCTACGACCCGAGCGCACGCGTGGCGCGCGTGCGCACCGACGCCGACGGCACGTTCGCGCTGCCGGTGCGGCGGGGCCAGGACGTGACCGTGAGCGCGCGCGGCGGCGGCAAGGTGGCGCGGGCCGCGTACGGCGTGCTGACGAGCCCCTTCGGCCTCGAGGGCGTCACGCTGGTGGCGCGCGCCGGTCGCAACGTCGAGGGCATGGTCAGCAAGCCCGACGGGTCGCCGTGGGCCTTCGGCGCCGTGCGCTACCGTGTGCGCGAGCTCGGCCTCACGGGGGTGGAGCAGGCGGACGTCGCCGGTCACTTCGTGCTCGACGGCATGCCCGCCGACGCCGACGTAGAGGTGTGGGCCGAGGGCAACGCCACCGGTGCCTGGGGCGCGCAGGTGTCGACGCCCGCGGGCGAGCGCCTGGCGCTGGTGTACGTGCCGCCGGCCTACTGAGCGCAGTGGCCGCGATTCACTCGAGGTCGATCGTGTAGCCGCTGTCCGCGGCGCGGGCGATGCCGCGCTGCATGATGTCGTGCACCACGCCGTCGACGAGCACGGGGTCGAAGGCGCCGGTGGCGATGATCGATCGTGGCGAGCGCCCGGCGCGCAGGGCGCTCAGGAGCGGCCGCACCTCGGGCGCGCACTGGCGCTGGTACACGCTCAGGCGCGCCTCGTCGAACGTGAGCGCCGAGTCGTGTGCCAGGCAGTCCTGTTGCTCGCCGGCCTCGGTCGACACCTGACCGGCGCGGATGTCGTCGACGAGGGTAGCCAAGGGCATGGCGTCGGCCGCGCCGGTGTCGGCGCGCGCCACGCTGATGCGCGCTGGGTGCATGCCGAGCGCGCGCGCCAGCGCTACCCGGCCGGCCCAGTGCTGCTCGCCGCACCACGCGTCGCCGCCGGCGAACTGACCGTGGTGTAGGCGCAGCTCGGCGCGCGCGTCGTCGTCGTCGAGCACGATGCGCGCCGACAGGCCCGCGCGCGCGGCGTCGTGCAGCAGCGCACCCAGCGAGATTTCGTCGGTGGTGCTGGCCACCGGCTCCTGCCCGCCGAGGGCGGCCCGGAGCTGCGCGCGCGCTTGGCCGAGCGCCTGCACCTGCTCCACCAGCCTCTTGGCCTTGCCGTCCTTCTTCACATAAGCGTCGGCGCCCGCGCCCACGCGGGTCAGCTCGTCGAGCAGCTCGTGGTAGGCCGAGTGCAGGATGATGCGCGCGTCGGCGGTGGCGGGGTCGTTGCGCAGGTCGGCGATGACGCGCCAGCCGTCGGCCTTGGGCATGTGCAGGTCGGTCACCACGACGTCGGGACGCAGGGCGCGCGCCTTCGCCAGGCCGCTCGCCGCGTCTTCCGCCTCGATGACCTCGAAGCCGGCGCGCATCAGGAACGCCCGGTACAAGCGGCGCACCTCGGGATCGTCGTCGATGAACAGCACCGTGAGCCCGGCAGCGATGGTCGAGCGCTCCTCGGCGCTCTCGGCGGCGGTCACCACGCTGAAGTCGAGCACGGTGGACCCCAGGCCGACGAGCGCGTCAACCACCGCGAACGGTGACAGCGCGCCGTACTCGGCGCGCACCACGCGCCCGCGCTCGAAGACGAGCGTCGCCGGGTCGTCAGCGGTGGTGACGTTCACTGTGCCCGTGAACTCGAACGCCGCCAGCAGCGTGATGGTGCGATGGAGCGCACCGTGTTGCGAACGCTCGAGCAGCGGCTCGACGCGCTCGTCCTCGGGTCCATCGCCGATGACACGCTCGATGGTCTCGACGTCGGCCCCGTCATCCAGCACGGCGCCCGCGCCCAGGCGCAACGCGTCGATGCGGCGTTGCAGCTCCACGGGACGGCTCACCACCAAGACCGGCACGGCGGTGAGCGCGGTGTCGGTCAGGACGCGCGCCGCCGCGCGCATGCCCTCGGTGCTGCCGAGATCGGCGAAGACCAAGACCGCGGTCACGCCCTGCTCATCGAGGAGCCGGGCGGCGTCGCCTGCGTCGTCGGCCTTGATGACCTCGGCGAAGCACCCCAGCATGTCGATGACGCGCTGCGAGGAAGGGGAGGTTCCGACGGTGGCAAAGCGGTGTCGCATGCCTTGGCATCGGATCGATCCGGTGGAGTCTTGAGGCCTACACCAGGGGGACACCTACCCGAGGGCCGGCGCGTCCCCGAGGTCGTCGCCGACGAGGCCCACGGCGCCGCCGCGCTCGGGCTCGGCCCGGCCGAAGAACGCGTCCACCGCCTCCTCCACGGCGCCGGGGTCCTCGAGCGTCATGGCGCGCTGGCGAAAGTCACGCGCACCCTCGAGCCCGCGCGCGTACCACACGAGGTGCTGCCGGAACGTCTTCACCGCCATCAGCTCCGGCGGCGTACGCAGGAGGCGCCGCTCCTCGTCGGTGCTGAGGCCCAGATGGAAGGCCAGGTGGGCATGGAGGTGGCGCTTGATGACCGCCACGCGCTGCGCCGGCGACGGCGGTCCGAGGTCGCGGCCCGCCTTGAGGCTCGAAAACAGCCAGGGGTTCCCGAGCGCGCCGCGGCCGATCATCACGGCGTCGCAGCCGGTCTGGTCCAACATGCGGTGCGCGTCGGCCACCGTGACGACGTCGCCGTTGCCGATGACCGGCATGCGCACCGCCCGCTTGACGCGCTCGATCAGCGCCCAGTCGGCGCGGCCCGAGTAGCTCTGGGCGCGCGTGCGCGCGTGGATCGCGAGCGCCGCGCACCCGGCGTCTTCCAGCGCGCGCGCGACCTCCACCGCGTTCTTGCTGCCGTCGTCCCAGCCGCTGCGGATCTTGACCGTGATCGGGACGGCGTCGCCCACGGCGGCGCGCATGGCGGCCACGATGGCGACGGCGCGCGGTACGTCGCAGAGTAGCGCCGAGCCTGCGCCGCTCCCGGTCACCTTGCGCACCGGGCAACCCATGTTGACGTCGACGATATCGGCGCCGTGCTCGACCACCGCGCGCGCGGCCTTCGCCATCACCTCCACCACGCCGCCGAAGAGCTGCACCGAGTGCGGCCGTTCGCGCTCGCGATCGAAGGTCAGGTACTGGCGCGTGCGCCGGTTCTGATAGTGAATGCCGGCGGCGGAGATGAGCTCGGTGGTGGCGAGGCCGGCGCCCATCTCGCGCACCAGCACGCGATAGGGCAGCTCGCTGACGCTCGCCATGGGCGCCAAGAGAAACGGCGGGTCGATCTTGTAAGCACCGATGTGGAACAAAGATCGACGTCCTCGACGTTGATGGCGTGACGGCTGCGGCCCGTCGAGAGCTTGTCGAAGCGCGCGGGAGACGACAAGATGGTGGCGATGTCCAACGAGCAACGACGGGGGGGCGCAGTGCGCGGCTATCTGGCGGCCAGCCGCGACCCGTTCACCAGCGCCGTGCTGCTGGCACCGCTGTTCGTGTTCTACCAGGTGGGCATCCTCGCCACGGGCAACCTGCGAAACGGCGTCGACTTCGTCACTACCACCCTGTTCACCGTCGTCGACGGGAGCATCGGCGCCTACTTGGTGTTCAACGGCCTGGTGCTCGCGGGGTTCGCCGCCGCGTTCCTCGCGCTACGCAAGAAGGGGCACTTCGAGGCGCGCCTGGTGCCTTGGATGATGCTCGAGTGCACGCTCTACGCGCTGGTGTTCGGCGGCGTGGTGGTCGCGCTGATCCGCGGGCTCGGCCTTGGCGGCCTGCTCGGCGTGGGGCTCGCCGCCGACGCGCCCAAGAGCATGGGCCTGCTCGAGAAGATCGTCATGAGCGCGGGCGCCGGGCTCTACGAGGAGATCGTGTTCCGCTTGGTGCTCATGGGTGGGCTCTTCTGGCTCGGCCACAAGGTGATGACGATGCCGCGCTTCGTTGCCGCCGCGCTGGCGCTGGTGATCTCGAGCGTGGTGTTCTCGGCGGTGCACCACATCAGCGAGCCGTTCACGCTCTCCGCGTTCACGTTCCGCCTCTTTGCGGGCGCTATCTTTGCGGCGCTGTACCAGACGCGCGGGCTCGCGGTTGCCGCGTACACCCACGCGTTCTACGACGTCTGGGTCATGGTGTTTCGCGGCGCCTGAGCTCACGGCCGTCGCTGCGACAGCTGACCACCGAAGAGCGCGCGCGGACCGAACAGCATGAGCGCCGCGATGAGCCGCGGGTCGCTCTGATAGAGGCCGGACTGCACGGCCCATCGCAGCGCCGCCACGCGCCGCGCGCGCTCCTCCATTGTCTCGTTCGGATCGGCGCAGGGCACGTCGAGCCCTGGCGCCGCTGCGCCCTTGATGGTCACGGCCAACCTCCCCAACCGGGTTTCGGCGCGCCGCGCCGGGAACTCAAGCTGATCCGGGACGCTCGATCACGCCGCCGCGTCGTGGCGCAGCGTCTGCTTGAGGTGCACCACGGCCTCGGCATGCAGCTGGCACACGCGGCTCTCGGTCACGCCGAGCACGTCGCCGATCTCCCGAAGCGTGAGCTCGTCCATGTAGTAGAGGCCGAGCACGCGGCGCGTCCGCGCGGGCAAGGCGCCGATGGCCGCGGCCAACGACGCGCGGCGCTGGCGCAGCTCCACCACCGAGCGCGGCGACGGCTGTGTGGTGGCGAAGCCGTCGAAGCCCACCCCGGTACCATCGTCCACCGACACCACGGACGACTCGCTCTCGCCCCGCTTGACGCTGGCGCGCACCCCGCGCGGCAGCCAGTCGAGGGCGCGCAGGTGATCGAGGATGGCCCCGCGAATGCGCAGCTCGGCGTAGGCGGCAAACGAGCTGGCGCGCGCCGGGTCGTAGCGCCGCACCGCATCGATGAGCCCGAGCGAGCCGGCGCCGACCAGGTCGTCGAGGGCGACGTTGCACGGGAGGCGCCGCGCCATGCGGCGCGCCACGCGGTCCACCAGCGGCAGGTACTGCAACACGGTGGCGCGCTCGGGGGTCGTGGGGTGGATGGCGTGGCTCATGGCCGCGGAGATTTCACTCTCCGTGCCAAGCTCCCGCGTGGCGTCGTGATGCGGCGGCAGCGCGCTCGTCGCGGGAATACCCGGGGTCGCGCCGACCCAGGCGCGCTGGGATCGCTGGTGCGCCGATGACACGGGGCACCGGCCCCGCCGACGGTCCCACATGTCTTGCGCGCGACATCGCGGGACAGCGCGCGCCTTCGCTTTGGCCCGCGCCGGCAACGATGGCACGCTGCCGAGGATGGAACGCGCGGCTGATCGGGCGACGGTCCTCGTGGTCGACGACGACCTGCTGCACCGTGAGCTGGTGCGCGCGGCGCTCTCGGACATGTGCGCGGTGGTCGAGGCCGACTGCGCCGAGGCCGCGTTACTGGCCGTGCAGCACCACGCCGTGGACCTGGTGGTGCTCGACGTCGTCATGCCCGGCGACTCGGGCATTGAGGCATGCCGCGGCATCAAGGCCATCACCGGCGGGCGCGTGCCCGTGCTGTTCGTGTCGGCGCTGCAAGACCGCGAGCACCGGCTCGCGGGGTTGTCGGCGGGCGCCGATGACTTCCTCACCAAGCCCTTCGATCGCACCGAGCTGCGCCTGCGCGTCGACATGTTCCTGCGCCTGCGCGCGCAGGCGCGCACCATCCGCGAGCAGCTCGATGCGCTTCAGCGCCTCGACGCCCTCAAGGACGACCTGGCGTCGCTCTTGATCCACGACCTCAAGCACCCGCTCGCCGGCGTGTTCGCGTGGCTCGCCATCGCGCGCACCTCTGCGCCAGCCGAGATCGCGGGCGATCTCGATCAGGCGCTCACCGCGGCGGCGCGCGTGCGCGACGCCATCAACGACCTCCTGCAGATCCGCGCCTTCGAGCAGGGCCGGCTGGTCCCGGCGGTGAAGGAGCTGGCGCTCGACGCGCTGGTCGCCGACGTCGTGGAGACGCACCAGGCGGTGGCGCAAGGCCGCGAGATCACGCTCGCGCGCCAGCTCGAGGCCACCACCGTCGCGATCGACGCACAGCTCTTGCGCCGCGCGCTCGACAACCTCATCGCCAACGCCATCAAGTACGCGCCGGTCGCCAGCACCATCGACGTCGTGGTGCGGGGCGGCGACACCGAGGTGCTCATCGAGGTGTGCGACCGTGGCCCCGGCGTGCCCGCCGAGCGCCGCGCCGATCTCTTCACCAAGTTCGGCGCTCTCGATCCGAGCACGCTGCGATCGCGCCGTGGCTTCGGCCTCGGGCTCTACCTCGTGCAGCTGGTGGCGGAGGCACACGGCGGGCGCACGGGCGTGCGCGACCGCGACGGCGGTGGCGCCGTCTTCGAGATCGTGCTGCCGGTTGCGGCCCCCGCGCCTGCGTGATCGTGCCCCACGCGGGCTTCAGGCCGACGTGCGGTACGTGGTCTTGCCAAAGCGCCGCGCCGCCGCGGCCAGATCGGGCGCGGCGGCCTTGACGGCGCGCGCAGCGACGACGCCGTTGGCCGCGCGCCGCAGCGCGGACTTGAGCTCAGCATCGGTCCACGGCTTCTCGAGGTAGTGGCACACGGCGCTCTCGTTGATGGCCCGGATGGTGGCCTGGCTGTCTGGGCAACCGGTCATCAGCATGCGGAAGCTCGCAGGCCGGCGCTCGCGCACCAGCGCCAGGAAGTCGACGCCCGACATGTTGGGCATCATGAAGTCCGACACCACGATGTCGAACGCCTCGTCCGCGATCTTGGCGAGCGCCTCCAGCGGGTCGTGGCAGACGGACACCAGGTACCCCTCGTCACGGAGCGTCCGTTCGAGCGCGCGGAGCACGCACCTTTCGTCATCGACGAACAGGATGCTCACGGTCAAGAGTCCTCCGAGCGGCCGGCGGCCGAGCCGTGGGCGCGCGCTTTCTGGGCGCGATCCCCAACATCCGTCTTTCGGATCCGGGGCGGCAGAACTTCAGTCGGGCGTGCGGCGGTGGATCAGGTGCGATATCCGGCGAACCTGCGCTACACGCCCCCGTCGTCACCGCTGCCGCTCTCGCCGTCGCCCACGCCGTACTCGCGCAACAGCCGCTTGAAGTTCGAGCGATCGACGCCCGCCTCGCGCGCGGCGCGGCTGATGTTCCCGCCGGCGGCCGCCAGCTTGGCCTTGAGGTAGCTGCGCTCGAACGCCACCAGGGCGGTCTTCTTCGCCTGCGCGTACGGCAGGTGCGCCAGGCTCTGCGCCTCGACGTCGGAGGCGGCCACCGCGCCGCCGATGCCGGGCGGCAGGTGCGAGACCTGGATCTCGGGCCCCGTGCACATCACGACGCCGCGCGCGACGGCGTTCTCGAGCTCGCGCACGTTGCCGGGCCAATCGTGCGTCAAGAGCGCCTTGCGCGCGTCCTCGGCGAAGCCCTGCACGGTGCGCTTCATGCGTGCACCGTGGCGACGCAGGAAGTGCAGCGCCAGCAGCATGATGTCATCGGGGCGCTCGCGCAGCGGCGGGATCTCGAGGGTGACGACGTTGAGGCGGTAGTACAGATCCTCGCGGAATTTCTTGGCGCGCATGGCCGCTTCCAGGTTGGCGTTGGTCGCCGCCACCACGCGCACGTCGACGTTCAGGGACTGGTTGCTGCCGATGGGCTTGACCTCGCCCTCCTGCAGCACGCGCAACAGGCGCACCTGCATCTGCGGCGAGATGTCGCCAATCTCGTCGAGGAAGATGGTGCCGCCGTCGGCGGCCTCGAACAGCCCCTTGCGATTGGCCACGGCGCCCGTGAACGCGCCCTTCACGTGGCCGAACAGCTCGCTCTCGAGCACGGTCTCGGCGAGCGCGCTGCAGTTGACCGCTTGAAACGGGCCGCGCGCGCGATCGGAGCGCCGGTGGATGGCGCGCGCGACGAGCTCCTTGCCGGTGCCGCTCTCGCCGCGCACCAACACCGTCGCCGGCGTGGCGCCAACGGCCTCGATGAGGCGGAAGACCTCGCGCATCTGCGCGCTCTGCCCCACCAGATCCTCGAGGCCCTCCTTGGCCTCGAGCATCTTGTGGAGCGCGGCGTTGTCGGCCACCAAACGCTGGTGCTCGAAGGCTCGGCGCACCGTGAGCACGATGTTCTCGAGCGAGTCGAACGGCTTCGAGAGGTAGTCGAACGCGCCGGCCTTGACGGCGTCGACGGCGAGCTGGACGGAGTTGCTCGCCGTCATCATCACGATCGCCATGGACGGGCGCGCCGCCTTGACGCGCCTGAGCAGCTCGATGCCCGAGATGGTCGGCAGCATGACGTCGAGGACAGCGATGTCGGCGTTGCCGGCGACCAGCTGTGCCTCGGCGGCCTCGGCGTCGTCGTGCTGCAGCACGGTGCAGCCGCCGCGCTCGAGCACGCGGCACACCGACAAGAGCACGGCCGGGTCGTCGTCGAGGACCAGGACGCGCGGCTGGTGCTGTTCGTCGACGCGCTGGGGAGGCGAGCTCACGGGTGCGGTGCGGGGGGACGCCGTGGCGGTCACGAAAAGGACCATACCCCGGACGCTCGTCCGGCGTGCGTGAGCGGCGTCGGCGCGTCGCACGACGGGACACGACGGGACGCGGGCGGATCTCAAGTTCCCCCCCAATTGTGGCGATAGGTAGGGGACGAGTCCGGAGGCCCCTTGCCCGCCCCCATCAGGATCCTCTTCGTGGACGATGAGCAGCTCATCCTTGCCGCGTTGCGGCGTGCCCTGCGGAGGGAGGGCTTCGAGCTCTACTTCACGTCCGACCCCCACGCGGTGGCGCGGCTGGTGGGCGAGCACCAGATCGACATCGTGGTCAGCGACTACATGATGCCCGAGCTCAGCGGCGTGGAGGTGCTCGCCCTGGTGGGCCGCCTCCACAAGGATACGGCGCGCATCATGATGACGGGTCAGGCCGACCGCGCGGCGACCATCCGCGCCATCAACGAGGGCAACATCCAGCGCTTCTTGGAGAAGCCCTGGGATGACAGCGAGTTGAAGCGCGTGCTCCACGAGGTGGCGCGCAACATCATGGTGCAGCGCGCGGCGACCCCGCGCGGGGTCGATGGGCGCGCGCTACGAACGGTCGTGCGCGACGGTAGCGGGGCTATCGTCATCAAGGACGCAGGAAGCGAGCGCCCATGAGGCCCACGGTGTCGGTGCTCAGGCGAGGACGCGCATGACGTCCCCCGATCCGGTCGTCTTCGTCATCGGCGACCCCACGAGCGCCTGGGCCCGCGCGACCCTGACGGCCCTCGCGCCCATGACGGTGCGCGGCATCGCCGACCTGCCGGCGGCGCTCGAGCCTCACGCCGCCGAGATCGATGTGTGTCTGGTCCAGTGCCGCCTCGACGACGCCATGGTCACGGTGGCCGAAGTGCTGCGCCGCGCGCCCCGCGCCTCCATCGTGCTGCTCGGCGACCACGTCGACGCCGACACGCGTGACGCCGCGTACCAGGCGGGCGTGGCGTTCGTTGCCGGCGCCGCGCCCACGGCCGAGGAGCTGCGCAGCGTGGTGCGCATGGCGCACGATCAGAATCGCGCGGGCTCGCCCGAGCTGGTGCGCGCCATGTGTCGCACCATGTGCCGACTCTCGAGCCTTGCGGCCCTGGCGTCGAACAGCACGTTCATCGACGCCGCGGTGCAGGAGATCGCCGACCTCTTTCGCGCCGACGTGGTGTCGGTGCAGCTCGCCGACGACAACGGCGACCTGCGCATCGTCGCGCACAAGGGCCTGGCGGATCGCGCGCTGCGCAGCCCGAGCCGCGGTGGCATCTCCGACGCGGTGCTCCGGTCGGGCGAGCCGCGCATCACCCTGCGCGGCGTCACCGCCAGCGAGGCCAGCGCCCTGCCCCGTGCCGACCTCTGTGCGTCGATGTGCGTGCCCATCGCGTCGCCGGCCAACGGCGAGCGCGGCCGCGGCGTCATCAGCATCGCGCGTAAGAACGGCCGCTCGATCTTCACGGCCCGGGATCTGGAGGTCGCCACGTCCATCGCGCGCCTGGTGTCGGAGGCCCTGGGCGGCATCGAAGCGCGCGCTGCGGCGGCCGAGACCGAGCGACAGCTCCAAGCGGCCGAGCGCCTGATGATGCTCGGCGAGATCGCCGCCGGCATCGCCCACGAGGTGGCGAACCCGCTCGCCGTGGCCCGCGCCAACGTCGGATCGCTCATCGCGTACCTCACCGAGGCGAGCCCGATGCTCGCCGAGCTCGAGGTCGCGCATCCGCAGCTCTCGGAGATGCTCGACGACCTGCCTGCCGTCGTGTGCGAGACCTGGGAGGGCCTGTCGCGCGCCGACGAGGCCATCCGACAGGTGAAGAGCCTGGCGCGCGCCGAGCAGGGCGGGGGGCGCGACCAGGCGCTCGGGCTTGGCGAGCTGGTGCAGACCACCGTGCGCTTCCTCGGCGCGCGCCTGCCCCGCGTGCGCACCAACCTCGACGCCACCGCGCTGGTGCGAGGCTCCGCCGTCGAGCTCTCGCAGATCCTCGTCAACCTGCTGGTCAACGCGGCCGATGCGTGTGACGAGCGCGCGGGTCGCGGCGAGCAGGGCTACCAACCCACGGTGGCGATCTCCGTGACGCGCAGCGGTGAGCGGGTGCAGCTGTGCATCGAAGACAACGGCATCGGCATGTCGGAGGAGACCAAGAACCGCGCGTTCATGCCGCTGTTCACCACCAAACAGGGCGCGCGCGGCACCGGCCTTGGCCTGTCGCTCGTGCGCCGCCTCATCGATCGCCACGGCGGCAGCGTGCGCGTGTCGTCGACGCCCGGCACGGGCACCACCTTCACGGTGCTCTTGCCGATGGTGTCGCCCGAACAAACGACCGCACCGACGGACGGCGCGGGGGAGCAACGCGCCGACGACGATCTTAAAGGAAGCCCGACGGCGCGCCTGTTGGCGCGCATCGCCAACTGACACGACGAGTGCGAGTAGGATTGAACCCATGGCGACCGATCACCTGACGCCGCGACGTCGCCCACGGGGGGCAGCATGAGCGAGCCCACGCAGGCCGAGCGCGTCGACGCCTTGGTGGCCGAGATCGAAGCGCTCGGGGCGCTCGTCGACGCGCTGCCGCTGCCTGCGTCGGCGCCCACGGACATCGCCGAGGACATGGCCGTGGTTCGCACGCAGACGCAGAACGCGGTGGCGTCCATCGAGCGGCTGCGGTCGTTGGTGGAGCGCGGCTCCTGTGGCGAGGTCGATACGCTGCTGCACAAGCTCAACAACTACTTCACGGGGATCGCCAGCCTCGCCACCCTCTGCCGTGACGACGTGCGCGGCGCGCCGGCGCTGTCGGCGCAGCTGGTGGCCGTGGAGGCGCAGGCGCGGCGCGCGGCCGATCGGGTGCGCGAGCTCGCGCGCTCGGCGCAACGTTGATCGGCGCGCGCGTCCGTTCCCGTCGTTGGGTGATCGGGGCTTCCGTTGCGCGTGCGCGGTCAGCGCGACCCATCGCCGCCGTACACATGTCGTGCGTGGCGCGCGGCGCCGAGGTCCGCCAGCTCGCGCTCGAGCGACCGCTCGGCGTCGCGCGCGGCCTGCAGGCACGCTTGCGCGAGGTCGCGTAGGCGCGCCGGGTCCTCCACTGCGCTGGCGCCGAGGGTCGTGCACGCGAGCACCGCGGCGTCGAGATCGAGCCCGGCGCCGATGACGTCGCCACGCCCGAGCTTGGCGCGCGCGCTCATGAGCGCGTCGCGCAGGCGCTCCTCGAGCGCGCTCACGGCGCACGTCCGGGCGCGAGCACCTGTTCGAACGCGTCGGCCACGGGCGTGAAGACGCGCAGCGCCTCCTCGACGGCCGACGCGTTGCGCACGCTGCTTGCCGTCACCAGGCGCGCCAGCACGAACTGGTAGGTCGCGCTCAGGTTGGCGCACAGCTCGGGCGCGCGCGCGTGGTTGAGCGACGAGGCCAGCTCGGCCACGATGCCCGACGCCTTGTCGATGGCGCGGTGGGCGTCGGCGCCCTTGCCCTCCTGGAGGTCACGGGCAGCGCGCGCCATCGAGGTTCGCGCCTCACGCAGGAGCAGCAGGAGCACCTGGTGCGGTGACGCGGTCTCGGCGCGAGCGCGGGCGTAGCGTGCGGCTCCCTGGTTCATTTCTTGTCTCCGCTATCGATCGAGAAGTTGTGGTTCGAGAGGAAGTTGCCGACTGCGCGCAGCGAGCTGACCACCTTCTCCATGGCCGTGTACTGCGCGATCAGCATGTCGCGGTACGCCTCGGCGCGCGCCTCGAGCATCGCCACCTGATCGTCGATGCGCCGCTTCTGCTCGGTGAGTGACTTGGTGCGCAGGGTGAACGCGCCGTCCACCGAGTCGACGAAGGCGTCCACCACCGTGTCGGCGGCGGCGTCGAGTCCGTCGTCGATGAGCGCGTCGAGCGAGCCGGGGTCGGCGGCGAACGCACGGTTGAACGTGGCCTCGTCGATGCTGAGGGAGCCGTCGCGCGCCGAGCGCACGCCCAGGTCGGCGAGCGTGCGCACGTCGCCGGTGCCCACCTCGGTGGTGATGAGCGACTGCATGCGGGCCTGCAAGGAGCGAAGTGCGGGCTCGCCGCCGAGCGTCTTCGAGCGATCGGTCTCGGCCTTGAGCGCGAGCTCGCCCTGCACCACCGACATGACCGCGTTGTACGCGTCGACGACCTTCTGCAGGTTGGCGCGGGTGGCGGCCGAGTCGTTGCTCAGCACCAAGGTCTCGGGCGCGGTGGTGGTGGCCGTCAGCGACAACGTGGTGCCGGGCAGCGCGTCGGTGACGTCGTTGCTCCTGCGCTCGAAGTCGAGCCCGTCGATGCTGAACTCGGCGTTGGCGGCGCTGACCACGGTGGCGAGCCCGAGCGGTTGCCCGAGCGCGCCCGTCGACGTCTCGGTGATGGTGAGCGCCGTGCTCGGGTCTTGGCCGATGACGTGGCCGGTGCTGGTGCGCGTGAGCACCAGATAGGAGCTCGTGCCGTCGTTCAAGACGGCCGCGCTCACGGGCGCGCCGCTCGCCTCGATGGCCTCCGCCACGTCGGCCAGGCTCGCGCCGTCGTCGATGGTGACGTCGAAGGCCTCGCCGTCGGCCTCGAGGTGGAGGCTGCCGCCCTGGACCACAGCGCCCGCCGCGAACGCCGCGGAGCGCGCTTTGGCGGCCTGGGCAAGCTGGCCGACCTCGAGCGAGAAGCTGCCGGCGAGCGCCTCGGCGCTGGCGGTCACCTTGACGGAGGCGGGCTCGCGCGCCACCTGTACGCCGCGCGCGCCGCCACTCGAGAGCGAGGCCAAGGCGGCCTTGAACGCCTCGAGCTTCGACGACAGTTGGCCGAGCACCGACACCTTGACGTCGACGGCGCGCTTGGTGGCCTCGAGCTTCTCGATGGGCTTTCTGCGCAGCTCGACCAGCTGCTCGATGATGGCGTTCGAGTCCATGCCCGAGGCCAACCCGCCGGCTCGAAAGGTCGCTGCCACGCTCGCCTCCTACCTTTCCCTTCAAAGGGAAGGGCGGGCCCGCGCGCTCGGCGCGGACCCGCCCACTCCAACGTCACCTCAGCCGAGGAGCTTGAGGGCCACCTGCGGCGCCTGGTTGGCCTGCGCGAGCACCGAGACGCCCGCCTGCACCAGGATCTGCGCGCGGCTCATCTCCGAGGTCTCGGCCGCCACGTCGACGTCACGGATGCGGCTGTTGGCGGCGGCCACGCTCTCGGCCGCCTGGCCGATGGTGTTCAGGGTCGACTGCAGGCGGTTGGCCGCGGCGCCGAGCTCCGAGCGGAAGCCCGACACGGACACGATGGCGTCGTCGATGGCCTGCAGATGGCCGCGCGACGTGGCGGCGTCGGCGCTCAGGTCGACCGAGTCGACGCTCAGGCTGGCGGAGTCGACCTCCATGGCCGTGGTGTCGACCTCCAGGTAGTCGTCGCCGGTGTCGCGGATGCCGACCTGGAAGCTGAGGGCGTCGGTCGCGCCGAAGATCGTGGTGCCGTTGAACTCGGTGGTGGCGTCGATGCGGTCGAGCTCGGCGATGAGGTTGTCGGTCTCCTCCTGGATGTAGCCGCGCTCCGTGGTGCCGATGCCGTCGGAGGCCGACTGCATCGCCAGCTCACGCATGCGCGTGAGGATGTTCGTGACCTCGCTGAGGCTGGCCTCGGCGGTCTGCACCAGCGACAGGCCGTCGTTGGCGTTGCGCGAGGCCTGCACGTAGCTGCGGTACTGCGCGGTCAGGTTCGAGCTCACGCCCAAGCCCGCCGCGTCGTCGGAGGCCTTGGTGATGCGGTAGCCCGACGAGAGCTTCGCGAGGGAGCTGTCGAGCTGGCTCTGGCTTGTGCCAAGGTTGCGCTGTGCGTTGAGGGACGACAGGTTGCTGCGGATCGACATCATGGCCGTTTCTCCTTGTTGTTGTGGTGGTTGCGATTTCCGCTTCCGACCTGTGCTTCGTCGCGGTCGTCCGCATGGTTAAGCGGACCCGTCTGTCGTTCGGTCGTGCGCCGGATCAGTGCATCGCGACGGCACGGAGAGCATCGCCAGGAACGCGCGACGCGCGTCGAGGGACGCGCGTCGTGGGGCAGAGGCAGCGAGCTGAGCTCAGCGTAGGACGTCGAGGAGCGAGGGCCCGAAGCTCTTGGCCGTGGCCGCGAACGAGGCCTCGAGCGCGCGCTCGGCGAACGCGAGGTTGGCCGCCGCCTCGATGAAGTCGGCGTCGGTGAGCTCGGCGCGCCGCTCATCGGCCGCGTCGGCCAGCATGCGGTTCGACACCTCGGCCACCTCGAGGCCGAGCATGACGCCGCCGAGGCTCGATTGCGCGACGGCGACCTGGCCCACGCCCGCGTGCATGGCGTCGATACCGCTCCTGATAGCCGCCGTGTCGTCGGCCTCGAGCGCCACCGCCAGGGTCTCGAGCGCGGCCAGCACGTCGATGCCGCCGCTGGCGGTGCCCAGGATCTGATCGGCGCGAAACGACACCACCTCGGTGCTGCCGGGCGCGAGCTCGATGCGCCGCTCGCCGGCGTCGCCTTGATAGGCGCCGGCCGCGTCGAAGGGGCTCGTGGCCTCGGCGGTGCCCGACAGGAGGTAGCGCCCGGCGGACTCGACGTTGGCCAGGCGCATCACCTCGTCACGCAGGGCGCGGACCTCTGCTGCTGCGCTGGCGCGGTCGTCGGCGTTGTAGGTGTCGTTGGCGAGCTGCACCGCGAGCTCGCCGCCGCGCTGCAGGACGTTGACGATGCCGCCGAGCGCGCCGTCGACGAGGGCCAGATCGCCGCGGGCGGCGCTCACGGCGCCATTGATGGCCCGCATGCGATCGGCGTCGAGGCGGTGGCGCGCGATCACGGGCGTGGCGCTCGAGTCCCAGGGGTGCTGCACCTTGAGGCCCGTGGCGGCCTCCGCCGTCGCCTTGGCGTGTCGCTCGCGTGCGGCGCCGTTTCGCGCGATCGACGACTCGAACAGGCTGCGGTCGGTCACGCGCATCACGTACCCCTACTTGATGTTCATCAGCGAGCCGAGCATCTCGTCGGCGGTCTTGATCACCTTGGTCACCGCCTCAAACACGCGCTGCGCTTGCGTCATGCGCACGATCTCTTCCTCGATGGACACGCCGCGCGTCGCCTCGCGCAGGCCGTCGAGGTGCGAACCCACGGCGCGCGCGGCCTCGGAGGAGCGCGAGATCTGCGACACGGCCGTGCCGAACTCGCCGATGAGCTCGGCGAGGGCGGCCCGCGGATCGCTGCCGCTCGGGAGCGGCGCGCTCTCGGTGGCGATGATGGCGAGCAGGTTGGTGCTGTCGCCCGGCGCCGCCGTGGCACCGGCGGCGAACAGGCGCGGATCGCCGGTGATGGCCGCGTTCACGTCGATGCGCGCGGCCGCACCCTCGACGATGCCGGCGTCGAACAGATCGCGACCGCCGGAGCCGTCGAGCCCCACTCCGGCGGCGTGCACGCTGTTCACCGACGAAGCGAACTCGAAGGCGAGCTGGTCGAGCTTGCCCTCGGCGGTGCCGAGCACGCGGTCGCGCCCGTCGAGGATGCCGGCCAGGCGTCCGCCCACGTCGCGGCTCGCCAGCGGGGCGGGACCGGTGGCGTCGGCGCCCGTGACCTCGAGCGCCAGGTGGCCGCGGTTCGCGCCGTCGGGTGACGTCGAGAACGTCGCGGCGCGGTCGCCCATGACCAGGCCCACCGCGCCCGTGCGCAGGTTGAGGTCGCCGTTGTCCTCGAAGAGCTCGCCGCCCGTCAGCGCGGCGAGCTCCTCCGCCAGGTGACGGCGACGCGCGATCAGGTCATTGGGCTCGGCGCCGCTGCCGCGTGCCACGCGGACCTGCGCGTTCAGGTCGGCGACCTCGCGCCCGAGCTGATTGGCGTTGTCGACGGTGGCGCGCAGCTCGTCGTCGGCCGCGGCGCGCGCCGACGCGAGGTCGCGCGCGCCCGCCTGGAAGCGCTGCGCCAGCGTCTCGGCGGCGCGCACTGCCGCTTGGCGCATGGCGGGGTCGCCGGGGCGCGCGCCCAGGTTGCGCAGCGCGCCATAGAAGTTCGACAAGCTCGCGGGCAGACCGTACTCGTCGTTGGGGTCGAGGGTGGTGATCGCGGTCGACACGCTGAGCGCCGCCTCGAACGACGCGGCGGCGGCGCGCGCCGGCGGGATCTGCGCGTCGAGGAAGCGATCGCGCGCCTGCGTGACGCCGAGCGCCTCCACGCCGCCCCCGAGCGCGAGCGGCCCGAACGTGGTCCCCGGCAGCGACGCCAGCTCCACGCGCTGACGGGCGAAGCCCGGCGTCGACGCGTTCTCGATGTTGTGGCTCGCGGTGGCGGTCACCGAGCGCTGCACGCCGAGCGCGGCGGCGCCGATCCCGAGCTGCGAGAGCAGGTTACTCACGCGTGGACCCCCCTCAGTTGCGGCAGGTGCACGGGCGCCGGCTTGCGCCCGTAGGCCTGCGTCGTCGGGAACAGCGCCGCGGTGTATCCCCGCACCATGCGGCGCGCCCGTTCGATGAGCTCGCGACGTCGCTCGTCCACGAGCGACAACGCGCTGCGCAGCTCGCCGATACGGTGCAGGCGGCCGCGGATCTCGGCCGCCGCCGCCGGGTCGCTGGCGCACAGGCGCAAGAGCGGCGCGTCGCGCGTGCCGCTGAGCTGGATGATGGCGTCGATGGCAGCACCCTCCAGGCGCGCGGCAGTCTCGACCGCCGCCGTCCGGCGCTCGGCCCACGCGTGCAATTCGTCGATGTCACAGGGTTGCTCAGGCGTGCAGCAGGCGGCGAGCGCCGCGATGATCTCGTCGAGCGCGCCGATGCAATCGCTCAGCTTCTGGCGCTCGAGCTGGCTGCGCGGCTGGTCATTCGCGGTGGTCACCATGGGGATGCTCCTCCGCGAGCGCATCGTCGATGGCCTTGAAGAAGGCCGACGCCTCGACCATGCGCGTCGCGACGAGATCCGGATCGGGCTGGTAGCTCCCCGACTTGAGCGCGATCTCGAGCTCCTCGAGGCGCGCGCTGCGCACGCGCTCGAGCTCCGCTTTGGTGGTGGAGTGCGCGGCGACCGCCTCCCCCATGGTGGTCTGCTGCGCGCCGCGCTGCGACGACGCCGCCGCCGTGCGCTCGGCCGTGGTGGCGCGGACAGGCTGGACGGGGGGTTGGATCTTCACCACGGGTCACCTTCTGGTGCCGTCATCGGACCCTTTCGCGAGATCCTTTAGGGCTTGGGGGTCCGCCTGTGAGCCACGCACGTACATCTCCACGTGGACGTGCGGGCCGGTGGAGCGCCCCGTGGAGCCCACCGTGGCGATCACCTGTCCTTCCGCGACCCGATCGCCCTCCTTCACCAGCAGCCGGTCGGCGTGCGCGAAGCGCGTCACCACGCCGGCATCGGTGCGGATCTCCACGAGGTTGCCGTGGCCGCCGTGCGGACCCGAGAAGGTCACCTCGCCGGAGATTGGTGCGTGGATGTCGGTGCCGCGGGGCGCCGCGATGTCGACGCCGTGGTGAAAGGTGGTTCCGCCATGGAACGGATCCGCGCGCACGCCGTAGCCGCTGGTGATCCGACCGCGACCGGTGATGAGCGCGGTGAGCGGATCCGCCGCGCCCCCACCCCCTGAGGGAGGCGACGGGTCGCCGGCGAGCTGTGCCTTGAGGGTGTCGGCCAGGCCCAAGCCGCCCGAGCGCGCGATCAGGTCGGCCACCGCGTCGACGAAGAGGTCGGCGCCGAGCCCACCCTGACCGCCGAAGCCGGACGTCACCTTCGACTCGCGCAAGAGCTGGCGCACCAGCACCGCCTCGAGCTGCCGCGTTGGGTCATCGATGGCGTGGGTCACGGCGCCTCCGCACAGACGCGCGCGTGCACGATCGGGAATGCGCGCCGTCGACGCGCCATCACATCACCACCAGCTCGGCGTCGAGCGCGCCGGCCGCCTGCAGCGCCTGCAGGATAGCGATGAGGTCGCGGGGCGTGGCGCCGAGCGCGTTGAGCGCGGCCACGAGCTCGTCGACGGTGGCGGTGGCGGGCACCGCGCGGATGGAGGCCGTCGGCTCCTGCACCTGCACCTCGGTCTTGTCCATGCGCGTGGTCTCACCGCGTGAGAGCGGCAGCGGCTGTGACGCGACGGGCTCCTTGTTGATGGTGACCTGCAGCCCGCCGTGCGCCACCGCCGCCGGGCGCAAGCGGACGCCCTCGCCCGCCACCAGCGTGCCGGTGCGCTCGCTGACCACCACGCGCGCGCGTCCGGTCACCTCGATCTCCACCGCCTCGAGCGACGCCATGATCTCCACGGCGCTCTTGCCGCCCGTGTCCACCTCGATGGCGGCGGCGTCGATGGCGCGCGCCACCTCGCCCTTGAGCGCGCCGTTGACGGCGGCGGCCACGCGCTGCGCCGCCACGAAATCGGGGCGACGCAGCGCCAGCACGAGCGGGCCCGTGCCGAGCTCCGGGGTCACCGCCCGCTCGATGGTGGCGCCGCTCGGGATGCGCGCGGTCGCGCCCTGGTTCTTCTTCACCCGCACGCCCGCCGACTCGGCCAGCACCGAGCCGGTCTGCACGGCACCTTGCGCCACCGCGTACACCTGCCCGTCAGGGCCGAGCAGCGGCGTCAGCACCAGCACGCCGCCCTCGAGCGAGCGCGCGTCGCCGAGCGAGCTGACGGTGAGATCGAGGCGCCCGCCGGGCCGCGCGAACGCCGGCAGCGTGGCGGTGACCATCACCGCCGCGACGTTGCGCGAGCGCACCTGGTCGGGGCTGACGCGCACGCCGATGCGCCCGAGCATCCCCGACATGGATTGCGCGGTGAACAAGACGCGCTCGCTGTCGCCGGTGCCCGAGAGCCCCACCACCAACCCGTAGCCGAAGATCGCGTTGTCGCGCGCGCCTTGGACGTCGGCGAGGTCGCGCAGCCGCGCCGACGCGCCGAACGCGCTGCCCGCGGTGCCGAGCACGATGACGAAGATGACGATCGACGCGCGCATAGGACGGTGCCTCGTTCAGAAGGGCCAGAGGAAGCCGAGGAAGCGCTGGACCAAGCCCTGGGTCTGGTTGTCGGACACCACGCCGCGGCCGACGAACTCGATCTGCGCCTCGGCGATCTTGCTCGACGGGATCGAGTTCGACTGGTCGATGTCGATGGGCCGCACGATGCCCGACACGTAGAGGTGGTGCTCCTCGCTGTTGACCAGCACCACGCGGTGCCCCTCGATGAAGAGGTTGCCGTTGGCCAAGACCTCGCGCACCACCGTCGACACCGTGGCCACCAGGCGGTCGCGCCGGTTCGTGCTGCCGCCGCCCTGAAAGGTGCCGTCGGCCGTGGCGCCCGCGGTGGCGTTGACCGTGGCCGTGGCCGGAACGAGCGGTCCGATGATGGGCACTGCCTGCAGCCCGACCGCCGTGTTGCTGCGTCGCGCGACGTCGGTGTCGGCGCTGCGCTCGGCGTCGGCGACCTCCTCCACGCTCACCAGCACCACGTCGTTGACGCGAAAGGCGCGCGCGTCGACGAACAGAGCGCCAGCGAGCTCGCCGTCGCGATAGAGGCTGCCCGGCGTGGTGACGCGCTGGTCGGGCGCGGGCTTCGGCGTCGCGTCGAGCGCGCGCTTCTTCGGCGTGTACTCGGCGATGTGCGCGGGGCCGCAGCCGCACGCGAGCACGAGCATCACGGCGCCCAGCCAGCGCTGCGCGGTCATGGCATCACCACCCGCAGCACGCCGCCGCGCTCCACGGGGCCGTCGAGCTCGCCGCGCACGTGGCGACCGTTGCCGAGCGTGGCGCACACCGTGTCGTCGCCGTCGGCGCGCGGGCACGCGCTCACCTGGCCGTGCGTGGTGACCGCCAGCGCGCCGGTCTGCACCACCACGCGCAGCGGCGTGCCAAGCGGCGGCCCGCCGGTGACGTGGCTCGCCAGCACGACCGTGCC